>NZ_JBFAVD010000035.1:0-67282 GCF_040679615.1 Streptomyces sp. NPDC052225
AGACGGCAACGCTCGCGATCCCGGCGTCCCGGCACGCCCGGGCCACGCGGACAGCGATTTCGCCACGGTTGGCGATGAGCACCTTGCGCACGATGGCTCCCTCCTTGAAACAAGCCGAGTTTAGGGACAGCCGACACGGCCTTACGACCCGTCCCCAATGGTGAGCTTGCCCACACGGAGTGTGACTCGAGGCTCGCCCGGTCCGTGAAATCCCTTGTCGTGCCTGGCTGCACGGGATTCCTCGCAGCAACCCTAGCCCGGCGATGTGGCCTAGGTCTCTGTGAGACCGTGCCGCGCGAGGTCGGCATTCTTTGTGGAGTCCCTACGAATGGCCCAACGATTCTTTGCCTGCGCCGGAACCCTTGTCCCGAGGTTTACCCGTTAGTAGCGTTCGCGATGTCTCGAACGTACTCGGGGTAACCGTCAGTTGAAGGTGGGTGGGACCGGTGGCGCGCAGACCGGTGGCATGGGTGGCCGCGATCGTGCTTCTCGCGGAGGCGATCGGGATCGTGCTCCTGAACTGGTTCCTGGGGCTGGTCGTCGACCGCCAGGACATGTCCCTGGCCGGTCTCGACCCGCGGGCGATGTCGGTCGGCGCCTGGGTGGCCGGCGGCCTGTTCGGGCTCTACCTGGCGCTGTGCGCCTTCGTCCTGGCCCGTTGCGCGGCCGCCGACCGGCGCCCGGCCGGCCTCGGCCGCATCCTGCTGATCAGCGCGGCCGTGGTGCACGGGCTGCTCGGCGCGTTCTCCATCGGCCTCGTGGGCTGGGCCGCCTTCGCCTTCATGATGGTCGTGCTCGCCCTGATCGTGCTGACGCTCGTGGCGTACGACCGGTACGAGAACGGGGAGCAGGCCGCCGACCAGGCTCCGCCCCCGCCCCCGATCGCCCCTAGCTCGCCGGAGCCCACAACTCCGTGATGCCGATGCCCAGTTCGGCCAGCAGGCGGCGCAGCAGCGGCAGCGAGAGCCCGATGACGTTGCCGTGGTCGCCGTCGATGCCGTCGATGAACGGGGCCGAGCGGCCGTCGAGCGTGAACGCGCCCGCCACGTAGAGGGGCTCGCCCGTCGCGACGTACGCGGCGATCTCCGCGTCGCTCGGCTCGCCGAACCGGACGACGGTCGACGCGGTCCCTGAGACGTACCGGCCGCTGTCCGTGTCGTACACGCAGTGCCCGGTCTGGAGCGTGCCCGCGCGGCCGCGCATCGCCTTCCAGCGGGCCGTCGCCTCCTCGGCGTCGGCGGGCTTGCCGAGCGCCTCGCCGTCGAGGTCGAGCACGGAGTCGCAGCCGATGACGACGGCGCCCCTCGCCTCGGGCTTCGCGGCGACCACGGAGGCCTTGGCCTCGGCGAGGGCGAGGGCCAGCTCGGCGGGGGTGGGGGCGGTGACGGCGTCCTCGTCCACCCCGCTGACGATCACCTCCGGTGCGAAGCCGGAATTGCGGAGCAGGCCGAGTCGGGCCGGGGACTGTGAGGCCAGGATGAGGCGGCGCGGGGTGTTCATGCGGGCCAGGGTACGGGGCGCCGATCCGCCGTAGGGGCCGGGCTTTGACCGCGGGTGCGGGTTTCGCCGTCGCTGGTCGCGCCCCGTCGGTGCGGCATCTCATGGGGCGCGTTCGTCGGGGAAATGCGACGCGAAGCGTCTGCATTTCAGGGGCGCGGGGAACTGCGCGACCAGCCCCCGCCGGCCCGCAGCCGCGATGAAACAGGTCCCCCTACGGTGGGTTGGCGGCTACAGCACGCCCAGGATGAGCATCGCCGCGAACATCGCCAGGGCGACGATCACACCCGCGCGACGCAGCATCGCCTGCGTCTCGCGGGCTTCCTCGGGGGGCCCGTCCTCCGGGTCTGACCACAGCACCTCCGCATAGTGCGATGCCCGGGTTGCGGGGCGCCTGAGTACGCGTACTCAATGTGTCACCCGGGCCAGTAGGTGCGGGCCCAGGCCGTCGCGCCCGGGGCCGGCAGGCGGCGGCCCGCGACGCGGGACGGGTCGGCCCACGCGTCCCGCTGCGCCGTGGCGGCCGGGGCATCGGGCACCGCCGCGGCGCGGGCCTGGACCACCGCCAGTGCGGCGGCCAGCTCCTCGGGGGTCGGGTTTCCCCGTACGACCTTGATCATCATGACCGGGGCTCCTAGGGGTTCCTAGAGGGGGATGTTGCCGTGCTTCTTCGGAGGCAGGGATTCCCGCTTGGTGCGCAGCTGACGCAGACCCCGTACGACGTGGGCGCGGGTGTCGGACGGCAGGACCACCGCGTCGATGTAGCCGCGCTCGGCCGCCGTGTAGGGGTTGAGGAGCGTGTCCTCGTACTCCTGGATCAGCCGGGCGCGCGTGGCCTCTACGTCGTCGGCGGCGGCCAGCGTCTTGCGGTGCAGGATGTTGACCGCGCCCTGCGCGCCCATGACCGCGATCTGCGCGGTGGGCCAGGCCAGGTTCAGGTCGGCGCCCAGGTGCTTGGAGCCCATGACGTCGTACGCGCCGCCGAACGCCTTGCGCGTGATGATCGTGATGAGCGGGACCGTGGCCTCGGCGTACGCGTAGATGAGCTTGGCGCCGCGCCGGATGATGCCGGTGTGCTCCTGCTCGACGCCCGGCAGGAAGCCCGGCACGTCGACGAAGGTCAGGACCGGCACGTTGAAGGCGTCGCAGGTGCGCACGAAGCGCGCGGCCTTCTCGGACGCGTCGATGTCGAGGCAGCCGGCGAACTGCATCGGCTGGTTGGCGACGATGCCGACCGGGCGGCCCTCGACGCGGCCGAAGCCGGTGAGGATGTTCGGCGCGAACAGCGACTGCGTCTCGAAGAACTCGGCGTCGTCCAGGACGTGTTCGATCACCGTGTGCATGTCGTACGGCTGGTTCGCGCTGTCCGGGATGAGGGTGTCGAGCTCGCGGTCCTCGTCCGTCAGGGCCAGGTCCGCTTCCTCGGGGAAGGCGGGCGGCTCGCTGAGGTTGTTGGACGGCAGGTACGACAGCAGCTGCTTGACGTACTCGATGGCGTCCTTCTCGTCGCCCGCCATGTGGTGGGCCACGCCGGAGGCGGAGTTGTGGGTGCGCGCGCCGCCCAGCTCCTCGAAGCCGACGTCCTCACCGGTGACCGTCTTGATGACGTCCGGGCCTGTGATGAACATGTGCGAGGTCTGGTCGACCATGACCGTGAAGTCGGTGATGGCGGGGGAGTAGACCGCGCCGCCCGCACACGGCCCGACGACCAGGCTGATCTGCGGGATGACGCCCGACGCGTGGGTGTTGCGGCGGAAGATCTCGCCGTACATGCCCAGGGCCATCACGCCTTCCTGGATGCGGGCGCCGCCGGAGTCGTTGATGCCGATGACCGGGCAGCCGGTCTTCAGCGCGAAGTCCATCACCTTCATGATCTTCTGCCCGAAGACCTCGCCGAGGGCGCCGCCGAAGACGGTGAAGTCCTGCGAGAACACGGCCACCGGGCGGCCGTCGACGGTGCCGTAACCGGTCACGACACCGTCGCCGTACGGCTTGTTGGCGTCGAGGCCGAAGTCGGTGGAGCGGTGCCGCGCGAACTCGTCCAGCTCCACGAAGGAGTCCTCGTCGAGCAGCAGCTCGATCCGCTCACGGGCCGTCAACTTGCCCTTGGCGTGCTGCTTTTCGACCGCGCGCGCGGAGCCCGCATGCGTCGCCTCGTCGATACGGCGCCGCAGATCCTCGATCTTGCCTGCGGTGGTGTGGATGTCGACCTGTTCCAACTCGGACATCGGGATGCGGCTCCCTGCCTGATTCGACGAACGCTGGGGGTGGGGCTACTGACTCGTAGGGTAGTGGCGCGAATACGGCTGCGCAGTGCGGCGTTTACCACACCTAGGGTGGGTTGCATGACGCCGCGAGATGGTTCAGACGTGCATGACAACCGGTGGTCCGACCTGGACCGCCCGCCCCTCAACGGGACGGGCCTGAGCAGGTCCCTCGTACGCGAGGGCGGCCTGTGGTCGTCCGTGGAGGTGCTGCCCCGTACGGGCTCCACGAACACGGACCTGGTGGCGCGGGCCGCCGCGGGCACCGCCGACGAGGGCGCCGTGCTCGTCGCCGAGGAACAGAGCGCGGGCCGCGGCCGCCTCGACCGCACCTGGACGGCGCCGCCGCGCTCGGGCCTCTTCTTCTCCGTCCTGGTCAAGCCCGGCGACCACGAGGTGCCGGTGGAGCGCTGGGGCTGGCTGCCGCTGCTCACCGGGGTGGCCGTCGCGACGGCCCTGTCCTCGGCGGCCGGCGTCGACACCGCGCTGAAGTGGCCCAACGACCTCCTCGTCACCGTCGGCGACGAGGAGCGCAAGGCGGGCGGCATTCTCGCGGAGGCCTCCGGCTCGGGCGGGGTCGTCGTGGGCGTCGGGCTCAATGTGTCGCTGCGGGCGGACCAGTTGCCGGTGCCCGGGGCGGGGTCGCTGGCGCTGGCCGGGGCGAAGGTGCTTGACCGGGAGCCTGTGCTGCGGGCTGTGCTCAGGTCGTTCGAGCGGTGGTACGTGCAGTGGTGCGCGGCTGAGGGTGATCCCGGGCTTTCCGGGTTGCAGGAGACGTATGCGGCGGGGTGCGCGACGCTCGGGCGGTCTGTGCGGGCTCTTCTTCCCGGGGACCGGGAGCTGGTCGGCGAGGCGGTGGCCGTCGACGGGGACGGGCGCCTCGTCATCGCCGGGGCGGATGGTCGCCGGGAGGCGGTCGGGGCGGGCGACATCGTGCACCTGCGTCCCGCGTAACGGTTCGTTCGTCTGCGGCTTCGGTGGGGGCTGGCCGCGCCCCTGGGGAAGCTGCGCGCAGCGCATGCTTCAGGGGCGCGGGGAACTGCGCGACCAGCCACACACAACCCGCAGCCGCCGCCCGACCAAACGGCGCACCCCCAATAGGCGGATCCCGGTCCGAACGGAGTGACCTGGCACACAGGGGCTGCCGTAGAGTTGACGCCGGTCGATACCTGACCGCGGCAGATCGGAAGGGCAGCAGGCGTGACCGTCGACGACTCGGGCTCCGGCACGGGCTCCCCACCCGACCCCGAGAAGCCGGAGGGGGACGAGCAGGAGACCGAGGACCCCCTCGCTCTCCGGCTCGAACAACTCATCCTCGGCGCCGAGCGCCGTTACACCCCGTTCCAGGCGGCCCGCAGCGCCGGCGTCTCCATGGAGCTGGCCTCGCGGTTCTGGCGGGCCATGGGCTTCGCCGACATCGGGCAGGCCAAGGCGCTGACCGAGGCCGACGTCCTGGCGCTGCGGCGGCTCGCGGGTCTGGTCGAGGCCGGGCTGCTCAGCGAGGCGATGGCCGTGCAGGTCGCCCGGTCCACCGGGCAGACCACCGCGCGGCTCGCCGAGTGGCAGATCGACTCGTTCCTCGAGGGGCTCACCGAGCCGCCGGAACCCGGCATGACCCGCACCGAGGTCACGTATCCCCTGATAGAGCTGCTCCTGCCCGAGCTGGAGGAGTTCCTCGTCTACGTGTGGCGGCGGCAGCTCGCCGCGGCGACCGGGCGCGTCGTGCAGGCCGGTGACGACGAGGAGATGGTGGACCGGCGGCTCGCCGTCGGGTTCGCCGACCTCGTCGGGTTCACCCGGCTCACCCGGCGCATGGAGGAGGAGGAACTCGGCGAGCTCGTCGAGGCCTTCGAGACCACCGCGGCCGACCTGGTCGCGGCGCACGGCGGCCGGCTCATCAAGACCCTCGGCGACGAGGTGCTCTACGCCGCCGACGACGCGGGAGTGGCGAGCGAGATCGCGCTGCGCCTGATCGAGACGATGAGCAACGACGAGACGATGCCGGAGCTGCGCGTCGGCATCGCGTTCGGCACGGTGACGACGCGGATGGGCGACGTGTTCGGCACGACCGTGAACCTCGCGAGCCGGCTGACGTCGATAGCTCCTCGGGACACCGTCCTCGTCGACGGAGCCTTCGCCGAGGAGCTGGTCCGCACCGGCGACGCGCCGACGTCCGAGGCGGAGGCCGCCACCGAGGCGCAGAAGGCGGAGGAGGCCGGCGAGGAGCCGCCCACGTACCGCTTCGCGTTGCAGCCGATGTGGCAGCGGCCGGTCCGCGGCCTCGGCGTCGTGGAGCCCTGGACGCTGACCCGGCGCACCTGAGACCCTCCGGTTAACTGACGTTAACCGGAGGGTCTGTGTCATGGGTGATGAGCTGCGGTTCGGGGAGTTCGTGGGCGTACGGCGCCACGAGGGCGGGACCGTCGCCGAGTTGGTGCTCGACCGGCCCAAGGCCATGAACGCGGTGTCGAGCGAGATGGCGCGGTCGATCGGCGCCGCGTGCCGGGCGCTGGACGAGGACCGGGACGTACGGGCCGTCGTCGTCACCTCCAGCAACGAGCGGGCCTTCTGTGTCGGCGCCGACCTGAAGGAGCGCAACTCGTTCTCCGACGCCGAGCTGGTGCGCCAGCGGCCCGTCGCGCGCGCCGCGTACACCGGCGTTCTCGAACTGTCGATGCCGACGATCGCCGCGGTGCACGGGTTCGCGCTCGGCGGCGGCTTCGAGCTGGCCCTCGCCTGCGATGTGATCGTGGCCGACGCGACGGCGGTGGTGGGGCTTCCCGAGGTGTCGGTGGGTGTGATCCCCGGCGGCGGCGGTACGCAGCTGCTGCCGCGCCGGGTCGGGGCCGCGCGGGCCGCCGAGCTGATCTTCTCGGCGCGCCGGGTGCAGGCCGCGCAGGCCCGGGAGTACGGCCTTGTCGACGACCTCGTGGAGGCGGGCCGGGACCGGGACGCGGCCCTGGAGCTCGCCGCGCGGATCGCCGCCAACTCGCCGGTCGGGCTGCGCGCGGCCAAGCGCGCGCTGCGGCTCGGGCAGGGGCTCGATCTGCGGGCCGGTCTTGAGGTGGAGGACGCGGCGTGGCGGTCGGTGGCGTTCTCCGGGGACCGGGCCGAGGGCGTCGCCGCGTTCAACGAGAAGCGCACGCCGCAGTGGCCCGGTGAGTGACATGCGGTGCGGCGCGCCCACCGGTACGGCCGTACTGAATTCACCGTAATGCCGGAATTCTCCCTAGCCTGGAGCAATGGGTGAGGAGGACGGCCGGCTGCGGGCCGTGGTGACGCTCGCGCAGGGCATGGCCGCTGCGCAGAGCCCCCGCGAGTCCTGGCGGGCCGCCGCCCTCGGCGCCTGTCACGCCTTGCAGGGGAGCTTCGCCGCGCTGTCCATGTGGGAGCGCGGGCGCGGCCGGCTCCGGGTCCTGGTCAACGTGGGGGAGCGAGCCGCGGGCGAGGAGGAGTTCCCCGAGGACGAGGCGTATCCGGTGAACCAGTTCCCGGAGATCACCGAGTTCCTGCACGAGCGGTGGGCCGGGGGCGGCGAGCCGAACGCGTGGGTGGAGACCGCCACCGGGCCCGTCGACCGGGGCGGCTACTGCCATCAGCGGGTCGCCGCGCTGCGGCGGCGCGGGCGCGGCAGTTGTGTCGTCGCGCCGATCGTGCTGCACGGGCGGGCGTGGGGCGAGCTGTATGTGGCGCGGCCGGTCGCGGTACCGGTGTTCGGGCCGGGCGACGCCGACTTCGCGACCGTGCTCGCCTCGGTCGTCGCCGCCGGGATCGCGCAGACCGAACGCCTGGAGGAGGCGCGGCGGCTCGCCTTCACCGACGCGCTGACGGGGCTCGCCAACCGGCGGGCCGTCGACATGCGCCTCGACGAGGCGGTCGCCCGGCACCGGGCCGACGGCTCGGTCGTCAGCCTCGTGGTGTGCGACGTGAACGGCCTGAAGCGGGTCAACGACACCCTCGGGCACGCCATCGGCGACCGGCTCCTGGAACGTTTCGGCTCGGTGCTCTCGCTGTGCGGCGCGATGCTGCCCGGCGCGCTCGCGGCGCGGCTCGGCGGCGACGAGTTCTGTCTGCTCGCGGTGGGCCCGTCGGCCGACGAGGTGGTGCGGGTGGGCGACGAAGTCTGTTCGCGCGCCGCCGAGTTGGAGCTCGGGGACGGGGTGGCCTGCGGGATCGCCTCGACCGGGGACCCGATCGGCGAGGTCACCAGCGCGCGCCGGCTGTTCCGGCTCGCGGACGCCGCCCAGTACAGGGCGAAGGCGCTCCGCGCGGTCAAACCGGTGGTCGCGGGGCGGGACGGCGGCCTGGACGACCCCGTCGTACGGCTCGCGGACTCGCCGCCGCCGGTCGCGGAGGACGGGGAGCGGCGGCGGATCAGGGGGCGCGACCCGGGCGCGTAACGGGCCGGGGGGCGGTGCTCGTAACGGGCCGGGGGCGGTGCTCGTAACGGGTCGGGAGCGGTAAGGGGTCTTCCCGGAACTCGGTCGTGACATCTTGAGATTCACTGCGTACGCTCCTGAATATGGATATGCACACTGTGGTGCTGGGGACCACCGGGGTCACCGC
Organism: Streptomyces sp. NPDC052225; assembly: GCF_040679615.1. NCBI lineage: Bacteria > Bacillati > Actinomycetota > Actinomycetes > Kitasatosporales > Streptomycetaceae > Streptomyces > Streptomyces sp. NPDC052225. The sequence continues at coordinate 8,328 of NZ_JBFAVD010000035.1, forward strand.
AGCCGATGTCGTCGCTGTTGCGCGCCGTAACGCCCGGATCGAGCTCTCCTCGGAGGCGGTGGCCGCGCTGGCCGCCGCCCGCGAGATCGTCGACGCGCTCGCCGCGAAGCCGGAGCCCGTCTACGGCGTCTCCACCGGGTTCGGCGCGCTCGCCACCCGGCACATCAGCACCGAGCTGCGCGCGCAGCTCCAGCGCAACATCGTGCGCTCGCACGCCGCCGGGATGGGCCCGCGGGTGGAGCGCGAGGTCGTACGGGCGCTGATGTTCCTGCGCCTGAAGACGGTCTGCTCCGGGCACACGGGCGTGCGGCCCGAGGTCGCGCAGACGATGGCGGACGTGCTCAACGCCGGGATCACGCCGGTCGTCCACGAGTACGGCTCGCTCGGCTGCTCCGGCGACCTGGCCCCGCTGTCGCACTGCGCGCTCACGCTCATGGGCGAGGGCGACGCGGAGGGGCCCGACGGGGTCGTGCGGCCCGCCGGTGAACTCCTCGCCGCGCACGGCATCGCGCCCGTCGAGCTGCGCGAGAAGGAGGGCCTGGCCCTCCTCAACGGAACCGACGGCATGCTCGGCATGCTGATCATGGCGCTCGCCGACCTGGACACCCTCTACAAGTCCGCCGACATCACGGCGGCCCTGTCGATGGAGGCGCTCCTCGGCACGGACATGGTCCTCGCGCCCGAGCTGCACGCCATCCGCCCGCACCCCGGACAGGCCGCGTCGGCCGCCAACATGCTGGCCGTGCTGAAGGGTTCGGGCCTGACCGGACACCACCAGGACGACGCGCCGCGCGTGCAGGACGCGTACTCGGTGCGGTGCGCTCCGCAGGTCGCCGGTGCCGGGCGCGACACGATGGCGCACGCGCGTCTCGTCGCCGAGCGGGAGCTGGCGGCGGCCGTCGACAACCCGGTCGTACTGCCCGACGGGCGGGTCGAGTCCAACGGCAACTTCCATGGCGCGCCGGTCGCCTACGTCCTCGACTTCCTCGCCATCGCGGCCGCCGACCTCGGCTCGATCGCCGAGCGGCGCACGGACCGGCTCCTCGACAAGAACCGCTCGCACGGCCTGCCGCCGTTCCTCGCGGACGACGCCGGGGTCGACTCGGGCCTGATGATCGCCCAGTACACGCAGGCGGCGCTGGTCAGCGAGATGAAGCGGCTCGCGGTGCCCGCGTCGGCGGACTCGATCCCCTCCTCGGCGATGCAGGAGGACCATGTCTCGATGGGCTGGTCGGCGGCGCGCAAGCTCCGTACGGCCGTCGACAACCTGGCGCGGATCGTCGCCGTCGAGCTGTACGCGGCCACGCGCGGCATCGAGCTGCGCGAGGGGCTGACGCCGGCGCCGGCGTCGCGGGCGGCGATCGCCGCGGTGCGGGCGGCGGGGGTCCAGGGCCCCGGGCCCGACCGGTTCCTGGCGCCGGATCTGGCGGCGGCGGATGCGTTCGTGCGAACCGGTGGGCTGGTCAAGGCCGTTGAGGCGGTCACCGGGGCGCTGGCCTAGCCGCGGTCGCGGAGGGACGCCGTGGGTGGTTGCTGTTTGCAGCCGGCTGCGGCGTCCGTCGTGGTTGTTCGCGCAGTTCCCCGCGCCCCTAAAGGGGCGCCTCCAGTGACCGGCCCCTGCGTACGGAATACGCCACGAAGCCCACGCCCAGGCCCAGGAAGACCGAGCCGCCGACCACGTACGGGGTCGTGTCCACCGTTCCCGTGTCGGCCAGGCGGAGTTGCTGGTCGGACTGGGCGGCGACCGCGGACGCGGTGCGCGTCCGGTCGGTGCGCGGCGCGTCCTCGGGGGTGGCCGTGGCGTTGGGTACGAACCACAGGGCGCCCAGGAGCGTCCCGGCGGCGGTGGCGGTGAGCAGCGATCGGCGTGCGGCGGACACGGATGTGATCCCCCTTGTGGCGCTGGTGACTTGACCGTGTCCGCTGATGTTAGTCACCCCAGGCCCGCGAACGCACCTCACCGGCGACGTCGGACTCCGGGACTCGCTCCCGCAGGCCGTACGCTCCGCGGTATGAGCACTGATGAGACGTCGCGGTTTGTCCGGCTGAAGGTGGAGCTGGTCCTCGAGGTGGCCGACGGGGAGGCGCTGACCGGGGCCGCGTTGCAGCGGATCGCCGAGGACGAGGCGATGCCGGCCGAGGAGCGGACGCACGCCGAGGGGGCCGTGCAGGAGGACGAGGCGGAGGCCGTCGCGTACCTGGTGGACCCGTTCGACCTGGTCGGCGACGTGCCGGGGGCCGAGCTCGTGCAGGCCTCGTGGTCCAGCGAGCAGGTCGACTACGACCCCGATTCGCCGGACTGGGACCTGGACGAGGATGATGAGCAGCAGGACGGCGGGGACGAGCGCGGGTAGCGCGTACCGCGGTGTGCGGATCGGGAACCCCGGGCGGCAACCGCGGCCCGGGGTTTCGTCGTCCCGAGAGGGGAGTCACGTCAGTGCGGCGAGGGGCCGGACGGGGTGCCGTTACCACCGGTGCGCCTGTGGTCACCGCCTCGGCCGACGTGGCGTCCCCCACATCGGCACATTTTCGGGAACGGGACGAACCGGTCACGGCGTTGTGTACGGGTAATGGGGAACCCCTGTGTTCCCTGTCGGGGAAGTCGGGGAAATCGGCGACTATGGAGAAGCGTGTGATGACGGACAGTAAGCGGCGCAAGGGTCTGATGGCCGCGTCCGCCCTGCTCGGCGGTGTGCTGGTGCTCTCTGCGTGCAGCGGGGGCGACAGCGACGCGAGCGGCTCGTCGAGCGGCAAGAAGGACTCTCAGCAGCAGCAGGCCGACGAGGCCGCCGCCAAGAAGACGTCCGAGGCCGACATCAAGATCGCCCCGAAGGACGGCTCCGACAACGCGAGCATCAACAACGCCGCCAAGGTCACGGTGAGCAAGGGCACGCTCACCGACGTCAAGATGACGACGGCCGACGGCACGGCGGTCGCCGGTCAGATATCTGCGGACAAGAAGAGCTGGAAGCCCACCAACCAGCTCGAGCGCGCGACCACGTACAGGATCGCCGCCGAGGCGAAGGACGCCGACAACCGCGTCGCGCACGAGAACGCGTCGTTCACCACGGTCTCCCCGACGAACAGCTTCATCGGCAACTTCACGCCGGAGGACGGTTCGACCGTGGGCGTGGGCATGCCCGTATCGATCAACTTCGACAAGGCCATCACCAACAAGGCCGACGTCGAGTCCCACATCACCGTCTCCTCCAGCAGCGGCCAGGAGGTCGTCGGGCACTGGTTCAGCCCGAACCGCCTGGACTTCCGCCCCGAGGACTACTGGACGGGCGGCTCCACCGTCACCCTCAAGCTCGACCTCGACGGCGTCGAGGGCGCGGACGGCGTGACCGGTGTCCAGCAGAAGACCGTCACGTTCAAGGTCGGGCGCAACCAGGTCTCCACGGTCGACGCCAAGACCAAGCAGATGACCGTCACCCGTGACGGCAAGGTCGTCAAGACCATCCCGATCTCCGCCGGGTCGCCCGAGAACAAGACGTACGAGGGCCAGATGGTGATCTCCGAGAAGTTCAAGGAGACCCGGATGAACGGCGCGACGGTCGGCTTCACCGACGACGACGGCAAGGGCGAGTACGACATCAAGGACGTGCCGCACGCGATGCGTCTGTCGAACTCCGGCACGTTCATCCACGGCAACTACTGGGGCGCGAAGTCCATCTTCGGTTCCGTGAACACCAGCCACGGCTGTGTCGGTCTCGCCGACGCCAAGGGCGCGAACGACTCCAGCACCCCCGGCGCCTGGTTCTACGACAACTCCATGGTCGGCGACGTCGTCATCGTGAAGAACACCGGCGACAAGACGGTCCAGCCGGACAACGGCCTCAACGGCTGGAACCTGAGCTGGGCGGACTGGAAGGCCGGCTCCGCCGCCTGATCCTTCCCGAGCCCGAGTGATGAACCCCGGTGTGCGACGCACACCGGGGTTCACGCCTGTTCGGGTCTCATCCCGCTCTCATCCGGACCTCACGCAACCCTTACAGGGCCTCAATACGTTGCGGCCATGTTCTTCACCTATCTCCGGCGTGAGTTGCGCCGCCGCAGAAAGGCGGCGCTCGTCGTCGCCTCCGGGCTCGCGCTCGGGATCGCGCTCGTCATCGTCGTCAGTTCCGTGTCCTCCGGGATGAACAAGGCGCAGGACAAGGTCCTGCAGTCCCTGTACGGCCTCGGCACCGACATGACCGTCACCAAGGCGGCAGCCGCTCAGACCGGGGACAACCAGCGCCCGAACTTCACGTTCGACGCGAAGGACGGCGACTCCGACGAGAAGCAGTCCACCGACCGCGTCATGGTGCAGGGGTTCCAGACCCTCGCCTCCTCGACGGTCGCCAAGGTCGCCGAACAGAAGGGCGTCGCCGACACGGTGGGCGGCCTGAACCTCCAAGTCATGAAGGTCGACGGGCAGTTCACGCGCGGCCAGTTCAAGCAGGATCCGGGCAGCCAGGGGCAGAAGGGCCAGGGCGGTGGCGGCACCGGCCAGCCGCAGGGCCGTGTCCAGGGCGGCGGCGCCGACTTCCAGGTCAACTCGTACTCCGTCTACGGCACCGACGTCACCAAGCAGAACCTCGGCCCGCTGACCACCTCGAAGATCACCGAGGGGCGGACCTTCAAGGCGTCCGAGACCAACGCGAAGGTCGTCGTCGCCGACGCCTCGTACGCCAAGGAGAAGAAGCTCGCCCTGGGCGACAACGTCACCATCCACGGTACGAAGTTCAAGGTCATCGGCGTCTCCACCGCCGACAGCGGTGACTCGGCGGCCAACCTGTACATCCCGCTGAAGCGGGCGCAGACCGTCGCCGGCATGAAGGACAAGGTGACGACGGTCTATGTGAAGGCGACCGACTCGCAGCAGATCGACGCCGTGAAGTCGACCATCACCGAGAACATCTCGGGGACCACGGTCACCACCTCGGCCGACCTCGCCGAGACCGTCTCCGGTTCGCTGTCCACGGCCTCCTCGCTCGCCTCGAACGTCGGCACGTGGCTGTCGATCGCTGTTCTCGTCGCCGCGTTCCTGGTGGCGGGGCTGCTCACCTCGTCCGCGGTGTCGCGGCGCGTGCGCGAGTTCGGCACGCTCAAGGCGCTCGGCTGGAAGTCGGGCCGGGTCACCCGGCAGGTCGTCGGCGAGGCCGTCGTCAACGGGCTCATCGGCGGTGTCCTCGGCATCGCCGTCGGCCTCGCGGGCGCCTACGCCGTGACCGCGATCAGCCCCACCCTGTCGGCCTCGCTCGGCTCCACCGGCGGCGCCGGCGGCTCCGGTGGCGGCACGGGCCCCGGCGGGCCCGCGCGGCAGGCGGCGAGCAAGACGCTCGACATCGCGCTGACCGCCCCGGTCGACGCCACGACCATCGCCCTCGCGGTCGGCCTCGCCGTCGCGGGCGGTCTGATCGCCGGTGCGTTCGGCGGCTGGCGGGCCTCGCGGCTGCGCCCCGCGGACGCCCTGCGCCGCGTCGAGTAGTTCCCGGCCGCCCCGACTTCCTCACGCAGCACAGGAGTTGCACCATGTATCACCTCAGAGACGTCACCAAGCAGTACCGGCGCGGCAAGGACACCATCACCGCACTCGACGGGGTCGACCTGACCATCGGCGACGGCGACCGGCTCGTCATCCAGGGGCCCACCGGCGGCGGCAAGTCGACGCTGCTCCAGATGCTCGGCGGGCTCGACCGGCCCACGTCCGGCAGCGTCGAGCTCGACGGCGTCGACATGGCCCGGCTGCCCGAGGCCCGGCTGACCCGGGTCCGCTCGGAGTCCATCGGGTTCGTCTTCCAGTCCTTCAACCTCATCCCGACGCTCACCGCGCAGGAGAACGTGGAGACCGCGCTGGTCCCCCTCCGGCTCAAGGCATCCGACCGGCGCGAGCGCGCCGCCGAGGCGCTGAAGTCGGTGGGCCTGGGGGAGCGGCTGAGCCATCTACCCTCGGAGATGTCGGGCGGTCAGCAGCAACGCGTGGCCATCGCACGGGCGTTGGTGAAGAACCCGAAGGTGCTGCTCGCGGACGAGCCGACAGGGAACCTCGACGAGTCCATGCGGGACGAGATCATGGACGTACTCGAAGCGCAGTGGAAGGAGCACGGCCTGACGTTCATCATGGTCACCCACGACTCGGCCATCGCCCGGAAGGCGCCGCGGCTGGCGACCATCCGCAAGGGCCGGATCACGGTGACGGAGAACGTCTCGTAGGCCCCGACCAGGTCCCGTCCGATCGGAGCAACCAAGTGGCCCTCCACGACATCTTCACGCGAGGGGGCCACACGCGGCTCCCCTCGGTGAACTTCCGTCACCAGGGGGAAAGTTGCACAGACACGGACATACTCGATCGCGTCGTACGGCGACCGCCGTCGCCGCCGCCGTGACCGTCGCGCTGGCGGCCGGGCTGACCACCCCGGCCGTCGCGTCCGGAGGCACCGTCGCCGCCGCGCACGCCGCGGCCGACCGCGCCGGGCTGAAGCCGAGGACGCACGTCACGCTCATCACCGGCGACCGCGTCGCGCTCGACGCGAAGGGCAAGCCGGTCGGGATCGAGCGGGCCGCCGGGCGCGGCCACATACCCGTACAGATACGCAAGATCGCCGGACACACGTACGTCGTGCCGGCCGACGCCCAGCGGATGATCGCCGCGGGCAAGCTCGACCGGCGGCTCTTCGACGTCACGGAGCTGTCGAAGGCCGCGTACGCCACGGCGCGGAAGAGCGGCCTGAAGGTCATCGTCGGCTACAAGGGAGCCGCCGCCGGCGCGAAGGCCGACGTGCGCGGCGCCGGCGACACGAGGGTGCGCCGCACCCTGAAGACGCTGAACGCGGACGCGGTCACCACGCCGAAGGACGACGCGGCCGAGCTGTGGGACGCGGTCACGAACGGCGAGGGCGCCACCGCCGCCGGCGTCAGCCGCATCTGGCTCGACGGCATCCGCAGGGCCAGCCTCGACAAGTCGGTGCCGCAGATCGGCGCGCCCAAGGCGTGGGCCGCGGGCTACGACGGCAAGGGTGTCAAGATCGCCGTGCTCGACACGGGCGTCGACGCCACGCACGCCGACCTGAAGGGCCAGGTCGCCGAGGCGAAGAACTTCTCCGCCGCCGCCGACGCCACCGACCACTTCGGCCACGGCACGCACGTGGCGTCCATCGCCGCCGGTACGGGCGCGAAGTCGGGCGGCAAGTACAAGGGTGTCGCCCCGGGCGCGAAACTGCTCAACGGCAAGGTGCTCGACGACGAGGGCTACGGCGACGACTCCGACATCCTGGCCGGGATGGAGTGGGCGGCCGGGCAGGGCGCCGACGTCGTGAACCTGAGCCTCGGCGGCACCGACACCGCCGAGATCGACCCGCTCGAGGCCGAGGTCAACAAGCTGTCGCAGGAGAAGGGCGTCCTGTTCGCCATCGCGGCGGGCAACGAGGGCCCGAACTCGATCGGCTCGCCCGGCTCCGCCGACGCCGCGCTCACCGTCGGCGCCGTCGACGGCTTGGACAAGCTCGCCGACTTCTCCTCGACCGGGCCGCGCGTCGGCGACGGCGCGGTGAAGCCGGACGTGACCGCGCCGGGCGTCGACATCACGGCCGCCGCCGCTCCCGGCAGCGTCATCGACCAGGAGGTCGGCGAGAAGCCCGCCGGGTATCTGACGATCTCCGGTACGTCGATGGCGACGCCGCACGTCGCCGGTGCCGCCGCGATCCTCAAGCAGGAGCACCCGGACTGGACGTACCAGGAGCTGAAGGGCGCGCTCGTCGGCTCCGCGAAGGGCGGCAAGTACACGCCGTTCCAGCAGGGCAGCGGCCGTGTCCAGGTGGACAGGGCGATCAAGCAGACCGTGTTCGCCGAGCCGGTCTCGGTGAGCTTCGGCGTCGCGCAGTGGCCGCACACCGACGACACGGCGATCACCAAGAAGGTGACGTACAAGAACACCGGCACCAAGGACGTCACCCTCGACCTGGCCGTCTCCGCGACCAACCCCAAGGGTGCCGCGGCCCCCGCCGGGTTCTTCAAGCTCGGCGCCACGAAGGTGACCGTCCCCGCGGGCGGCACCGCCTCCGTCGACCTGAGCGCGAACACGAAGCTCGGCGGCACCGTCGACGGCGCCTACTCCGCGTACGTCACGGCGACCGGCGGCGGCCAGTCCGTGCGCACGGCGGCCGCGGTGCAGCGCGAGGTCGAGTCGTACGACGTCACGCTCCACCACATCGGACGCGACGGGAAGCCGCAGTCCACGTACCTGACGGACCTGTTCGCGTACGCGGGTCTCGCCAAGGACCAGGCGTTCTCCGCGCCGCAGGTCGCGTCCGGGACGGTGAAGCTGCGCGTGCCGAAGGGCACGTACCTGGTCGACGGGCTGCTCGCGAAGGACATCGAGAAGTTCGAGGGCGGCGTCGACTGGTTCGTCCAGCCCAAGCTGAGCGTCACCAAGAACGTGTCGCTGACACTGGACGCCCGTAAGACCAAGGCGGCCGACATCACGGTGCCGGACGCCGCGGCGAAGCCGCTCAGCGCGAGCATCGACTACATGTACGACCCCGCGCTCGTCGGCATCGGCGTCATGCTCGGCTCGTTCGCCGACATCCGCATCGCACCGCTCGGCGGTGACGTCACCAGGGGTCTGTCGCAGACCTGGTTCGGCCAGTGGGCCAAGGGCGGCGGCGCCGAGTACGACGTGGCGACCAGCGCCAAGGTCAAGCACCTCCAGGGCGACAAGGTGAAGCACTTCAAGAAGTCCGAACTCGCCACGGTCACCGGTAAGTTGGGGGCGTCCGCGCCCGGCAGGACGGGGGCGCTGAGCGCCAGCGGGCTGCTCCCCGACGACTTCTTCTTCGGTGTGCCGGTCGAGCAGAAGCTGCCCGCCGCCCGCACCCTCTACCTGTCGACGGGTGGCGGCGTGCAGTGGGGTCTCGACTTCAGCCAGTACGTGGGCAAGGACGCCAAGGGCCTCCCGGTCTCCGACGCCTTCTACACGCTCGGCAACCCGCAGACCTTCAAGGCGGGCAGGAGCTACGAGAAGACGTTCAACACCGCCGTGTTCGGGCCGCGCGTCGGCGGCGACTACGGCCTGTTCCGCGACGGCAACCAGATCTACGGCTACCTGCCGCTGTTCGCCGACGGCAAGACCCACGCGGGTTCGTCCGACTTCACCTCGGTCGCGACGACGCTCTACCGCAACGGTGCGAAGGTCGGCACGATCAAGGACCCGCTCTTCGGGGACGAGGCCTTCAAGGTCCCCTCGGGTGACGCCGCGTACCGGCTGACCACGTCGGTGCGGCGCGACGCGAAGGTCGCGCAGGCCTCCAGCCGGATCGACGCGAGCTGGACCTTCCGCTCCAAGAAGCCCGGCGCCGACGACCTGGCCGTCCTGCCCGCGTCCGGCGTCCGCTTCGCCGCGGCCACCGGTCTCGACAGCACGGTCGCCGCGGGCAAGAAGCAGACCTTCCCGGTGACGGTCCAGGGCGCGGCCGCCGGCCGCAACCTCAAGTCCCTCGCCGTGTACGCCAGTTACGACGGCGGCGCCAACTGGAAGAAGGTCACCGTCAAGAGCGGCAAGGTCACCGTCACCAACCCCGCCCAGGGGAAGGCGGTGTCGCTGCGCGCCAAGGTCGTCGACAAGAAGGGCAACACGTCGACGATCTCGATCCACAACGCCTACTACGGGAAGTGACGCCCCGGCACGGTAGGTGACGGGATTGGGTGGCCGGGCGCAGTGCCCGGCCACCCCTTTCGGGAACGGGGGGCGATACGGCCGCCGGACCGGTGACTGCGTAGGGGAGGTGTGTTTGGCTGGCCGCATGACGACGCAGACGGTCGAGTACATCCGCTACCTGATCCCCGAGGACCGTTCGGCCGAGTTCCTGGCCGCCTACACCCGCGCGTCCCGCCACCTGGCCGCGTCCCCGCACTGTGTCTCGTACGAACTGGCGCGCTGCGAGGAGGACTTCGCGCACTTCGTCCTGCGCATCGTGCGGACGTCGACCGAGGACCACGTCGAGGGCTTCCGGAAGTCGGACCTGTTCCCCGACTTCCTCGCCGAGATCCGCCCGTACGTCGGTGACATCCAGGAGATGCGCCACTACAAGCCGACGACGGTGCGGGGCAGGGGCTCCTCCGAGCCGACCCTGTACGAGTGGGCGGGCGGCGCCGAGGCTTTCGAGCGCCTGACGACCGTCTTCTACGACAAGGTCCTCAAGGACGACCTCCTCGGTCCGCTCTTCGCCGACCTGCCCGCCGAGCACGCCGCGCACGTGGCGGTCTGGCTCGGCGAGGTCTTCGGCGGCCCCACGGCCTACACCGAGCAGCACGGCGGACACAGCCACATGGTCGCGATGCACATCGGCAAGGCGATCACGGAGCGGCAGCGGCGCCGGTGGGTCAACCTGATCCAGGACGCGGCGGACGAGGCGGGCCTGCCCACCGATGCGGAGTTCCGCTCCGCGTTCTGCGCGTACGTGGAGTGGGGCACGCGCCTGGCCGTCTACTTCTCGGGCCCCGACGCGACCCGCCCCGCGGAACAGCCGGTCCCCCGCTGGAACTGGGGCGCGGCCCCGCCTTGGATTTCTTGAAGCGGCCGGTCAAATCAAGCGCTGGCAAATCAAGCCCCTGCGGCGATTGAGCAGCGGGGTCCGGGGCAGCGCCCCGGGGCTCAGCGCCGTTGCCGGTTGCGCTTCGTGAGCGAGCGCAGCACCGTTGTGGCTGATCGCGCAGTTCCCCGCGCCCCTAGGGGGCGGAACTAACGCGGCACCGGATCCACGCCCCAGCTGGCAAGCATCCGCAGCGCCTCCGCCGACTCCGAATCCGGCTCCGCGTGGTACACGCTCAGGAACTGCCCGTCGTCGTCGGGCAGGTGCAGCGTCTCGTACGAGAGCGTCAGCTCGCCCACCAGCGGGTGCCGCATCCGCTTCACCCCGTGGCCCTTCTCCTTCACGTCGTGCGTGGCCCACAACTTCCTGAACTGCTCGCTCTTGACGGAGAGTTCACCGACGAGCGCCGACAGCTCGGGGTCCTCCGGGTTGCGGCCCGCGTACAGGCGCAGATAGCTGACCATGTCCGACGCCTTCGACTCCCAGTTGAGGAACAGCTCGCGGTAGTCGGGGTTGAGGAAGGTCAGCCGGGCCCAGTTCCGCTCGGCCGGGGCCATCTTTCCCCAGTCGCCGAAGAGCGCGGCCGCCGTCCGGTTCCAGGCGAGGATGTCCGAGCGGGCCCCGCCGATGTACGCGGGGACGCCCTCCATCGAGTCGAGCAGATGGCGCAGCGCGGGCCGCACGTGCTGGCGCCGGGGCGCCGGGCTCTTCCTGCGGGTCTGCGTGGGCCGGGCCAGATGGACGAGGTGGGCGTGCTCGGCGTCGGTCAGCTGGAGGGCGCGCGCGATGGCGTCGAGCACCTCCGCCGACACGTTGCGCCCGTTGCCCTGCTCCAGGCGTGTGTAGTACGCCACGGAGACCCCGGCCAGCTGCGCCAGCTCCTCGCGGCGCAGCCCCGGCACCCGCCGGGCCCGCCCGATCGACGGGATCCCCACGTCCTCCGGCTTGAGCCGGGCCCGCCGGGTACGCAGGAACTCGCTCAGCTCGGCCCTGCGGTCCAGGGTGGGACTGTCGTCCGGGTTGCCGTCCATGGCTTCCAGTATTCCCGGTCGTACGCCCGCGAGCCTGACCCCGTCAGTAGTAGGACCACTGGACGTACGCAAAGCGGTGACCTGGGTAAACCGCGCGCGGGCAGGCACGCTGGTGACCATGACCACGACTGTTGCCGCATATGCCGCGCCCAGCGCCAAGGCCCCGCTGGAGCGCACCAACATCGAGCGCCGCACGGTCGGCGCGCACGACATCCTGATCGACATCAAGTTCGCCGGAATCTGTCACTCCGACATTCACCAGGCCCGCGAGGGCTGGGGCGAGGCCCTCTTCCCGATGGTCCCGGGCCACGAGATCGCCGGTGTCGTCTCCGAGGTCGGCTCCGACGTGACGAAGTACAAGGTCGGCGACCGCGTCGGCGTCGGCTGCATGGTCGACTCGTGCCGCGAGTGCGAGAACTGCAAGGCCGGCATGGAGCAGCACTGCAAGAACGGCAGCATCGGCGCCACGTACAACGCCATCGGCCGCGACGGCACCCCGAACTACGGCGGCTACTCGCAGAAGCTCGTCGTCGACGAGAACTTCGCGGTCCGCATCCCCGACGGTCTCTCCCTGGACGTGGCCGCGCCGCTGCTCTGCGCCGGCATCACCACGTACTCCCCGCTGAAGCACTGGGGCGCGGGCCCCGGCAAGAAGGTCGCGATCGTCGGCCTCGGCGGCCTCGGCCACATGGGCGTCAAGATCGCGCACGCGCTCGGCGCCGAGGTGACGGTCCTGTCCCAGTCGCTGCGCAAGAAGGACGACGGCCTGAAGCTGGGCGCCGACCACTACTACGCGACCAGCGACGAGAAGACCTTCGAGGAGCTCGCCGGCTCCTTCGACCTGATCCTCTCCACGGTCTCCGCCCCGCTGAACTTCGGCGCCTACCTGAGCCTGCTGAAGACGGGCGGCGCGCTGGTCAACGTCGGTGCCCCCGAGGAGCCCATCGCGCTCAACCTCTTCTCCCTCATCGGCGGCAACAAGACCCTCGCAGGCTCCATGATCGGCGGCATCGCCGAGACCCAGGAGATGCTGGACTTCTGCGCCGAGCACGGCCTGGGCTCCGAGATCGAGCTGATCGAGGCGAGCCGGATCAACGAGGCGTACGAGCGTGTGCTCGCCTCGGACGTGCGGTACCGCTTCGTGATCGACACGGCGACCATCTGAGCCGACCCCGTACCCCGTGAGTTACCTCCGGGGTAATCGACGCCCTCCCCGGGCTCCGGCAGGATCATCCGCGTAATCAGCAGATGCTCCGCCGGAACCCGAGGAGGGCTCGCTCATGACCGCCTACGCCATCGCCGTGCTCCGCCCCACGCCCCCGCTCCACCCGGAGGTCCTGGAGTACATCGAGCGCGTCCAGTCCACCTTCGAGCCGTACGGCGGCCGCTTCCTCTCGCACGGCAAGCCCGGCGAGTGGCTGGAGGGCGAGCGCCTCGGCGACGTCGTCCTGGTCGAGTTCCCCGACCTGGAGCGCGCCCACGCCTGGTACGCGTCGCCCGCCTATCAGGAGATCCTCCCGCTGCGCACGGCTCACATGCCCGGCGAGCTGGTGTTCCTCGACGGCGTACCGCAGGCGTACGACGCGTCGCGGACGGCGCAGGCGATCCGCGCGGCCCAGTGATACGTACGCCTACGGAATCCGCCGGGGCTTCACGCCGCTCAGCGTCGGCGTCACCGGCTTCATCAGCCCGTCCGCGCCGAACGCGACCCGGTCGATGGTGGTCTCCCGGTGCGTGCCGTCCCCGTCCGGGATCGCGAACCGGTGATAGGCGATGTACCACTCGTCCGTCCCGGGCACCTGGAGCAGCGAGTTGTGCCCGGTGCCGAGGATGCCCTGCGCGGGGTCCTTCTCCAGGATCACGCCGTGGTTGGTGAACGGGCCGTACGGCGAGTCGGAGGTGGCGTAGCCGACGCGGTAGTTCTCGCTGCGGGTGTCGTCGATCGAGTACGTCAGGTGGTAGACGTCACCCCGCCGCGCGACGAACAGCCCCTCCCTGAAGTCCTCAAGTCCCTTGATCTGCCGCACCTTTGAGGTGTCGTACGAGACCATGTCGTCGTTGAGCGGCACGACCCACGCGGACCCGTTGCCCCAGTACAGATACGCCTTGCCGTCCTTGTCGGTGAAGGCCGCCGGGTCGATGGCCTGGCCGCCGCCGTCCGGGTTCGCGGCGATCAGGACCTTGCCGCTGTCGGTGAACGGGCCGGTGGGGGAGTCGGCGACGGCGACCCCGATCTTCGCCTCGGCGCAGTAGTAGAAGTAGAACTTCCCGTCCTTCTCGGCGATGGTCGGCGCCCAGGCCCGCGACTCGGCCCAGCTCACGTCCTTGCCGAGGTCGAGGATGACGCCGTGGTCGGTCCAGTCGACGAGGTTCTTCGACGACCACACGCTGAAGGTGGTGCCGCCCCAGCCGGCGAAGCCGTCGTTGGTGGTGTAGAGGTAGTAAGTCCCGCCGAACGCGGCGATGTTGGGGTCGGCGTGGAACCCGGGCAGCACGGGCGTACGCATCTCCACGGCCGACACCTTCCACTGGCGCCTGTCACCCCGCGCGGAGGTCACCGTGTACGTCACGGGCTTGCGCAGATCCACCGCCTTGCCGCTCGCCGGGCTGATGCGCGCTCCCGGCGCGAGCGTGAACTCCGGCCGCAGCCGCCGCAGTTCGGCCCCGGGAGCGACGGGCAGTACTACAGTCCCGCCCTCGCTCTCGATGACGGCGGGCACCTTCAGCTCCTTCACCTCCACGCCCCGGATGCGGGTCGCGTTGGCGGGCAGCGCGGCGATCTCGTCGGCGGACAGGGCCCGGTTGTAGAGCCGCACGTCGCGCAGCCGCCCCTTGAGGGTGTGGTCGCCGGTGTACGGGGAGCGGCCCAGGTGGTTGGCGGTGGTGCGGCCGCCGCCGATGTCGCCCGGGGTGAGGTTCACGCTCGTGTCGGCGGCGACGACGGCGCCGTCGAGGTAGAGGCGGGCGCTGCCGCCGCCGACGGTGTACGTCACCTGAGCCCAACGTCCGCGCGGGAGCCCGGAGTTGGCGGCGACGGCCTCCTCCCGCTTCCAGTTGCCGTCGGAGAGGCCGGCCCGGAACCCGGAGTCGGCGGTGCCGCCGGTCGCGAACAGATACCCGTTCCCGTACCCGGTGGAGGCGGCGGTGTTCCCGAACCCGTACAGGAAGTACGGCGTCGGCTGGTCGGCGTCGACCCACACGTCGGCGGCGACGGTGACGGCGTCGAGCCCGGCCAGCAGGTCGTCGGGCAGTTTGACGTGCCCGCCCGCGCCGCCGAGCACGAGCGCGCCGTCGGCGAAGGAGGCATCACCGGCGGGCGCGCCGTGGTAGCCGTGCCCCGAGGCGTCCTCGGCGTCGGCGGTCAGCGGCCAGTGGGCGACGAGCCCGTCGGCGTCGGCGCGTACGGGAGCCATCGCCCACTTCGCCTGGATCCGCTCGAACTCGGCCTTGGTGACGGGCAGTACGGTCCCGTGGCGCGGGGCGGCGGGCAGCCGCCGCTGCTCGACGGCGGTCCAGACCCCGCCCCCGAGATCATCGGAGACGAAGGGAACGTACCCGCTCCCGGTGTAGTCGTCGATGAACAGGTACCACTTGCTCTCCCCATTGGCCTTGAAGACCAACGGCCCCTCGCCCTGCGCCATCGCGCCCATCCCGATGCCCTCGGCGACCGTGTCCCAGTCGCTGTCGAGCAGATCGGTCGCCTTCTCCTCCAGGATGAACTTCCCGTACGGCGACTGCGACGCGGACCGCTCGTCCTTCGTGAAGCGGTAGTACGTCCCGTCGTGCGCGATGACGGTGGAGTCGATCACGGAGTACCCCGGGTCGTTCCACACCTTCGCCTCGCTGAAGGTCCGGAAGTCCTTCGTGGTGGCGTACAGCATCCGGTTGTACGTGTTCCCGGCATGCTCGGTGTCGCCGGCGTCGTACACCTTCGAAGCCCAGAACACCACGTACTCGCCGAGCTCGTCGCTCCAATAGGCCTCGGGCGCCCAGGTGTTGCCGGCGGTCTCGGGCGACACCCGCACGGACCGGGGCCCGTCCCAGGTGACGAGGTCGGCCGACTCCCACACGATGATCGACCGGCTGCCGTGCCGCTGCACGTAGTCCCAGCTCGCCCCGCCGTTGATCTTCAGGTCGGTGGCGATGAGGAAGAACCTGTCCCCGTCGGGCGACCGGATGACGAACGGATCGCGCACCCCCTTGTCGCCGAGGTCGGACGTGAGCACGGGCGCGGCGGCGTTCAACTCCCGGAAGTGCACGGGGTCGTCGCCCCGGCTGAGCGCCATGTAGATCTGCTCGCCGTTCGCCGTGCCCTCACCGGTGAAGTACACGAAGAGATACCCCTCGTACGCCCCCTCGGCGGCCCGGGCCCGCCCGTTCGATGCGAGCGCGGACGCCCCCAGGGTGAGCGCTCCGGCGATGAGCAGATTCCGCCGCGACAGCGCGGAGGCGGAGGGACGGGATGTTCCGTTACGGGGCATGCGTACTGCTCCTCGGGGTGCGGGGGAGTCCGTGGGGGCAGGGGGTGGCGGCGGTGTCGGTGTTCTCGGCGCTGGCCAGTGAAGAAGTTCGAACCGCCCCGGTCAAGATCTTTGACAGAGATCGGTCCGAAAACCCGAAGGATGGTCGAGATGCCGAACGAGAAGGTGGGATGAAGCGACGCATACCGGAGACATCGGGCCCTCGTCCGGCAGGGGCCCCTCGGTCACAGTCCGGTCGGATGGCCGGAAAGCCAGGCTTGATGCCGGGCCCGGACGCCGTCCCGTTCGGCGGGCGTCGTGAGGATCAGGTCGGCGCCGCCGTCGTAGGGGTGATGAATGCGGCGCAGCCCGGTGTCGGTGACGAAGACCTCGGCGACCTTCTCGTCCGCGACGGCGCGCAGCAATGGGTCGACACAGCCGCGCCGCCACGGCCGCCGGTCCGCGTACAGCCGGAAGTGGACGTGGCAGGCGGGGTCGGGATCGCTCACGTCGGACTCCGTCCACCACCGCTCACCCTCGGGGTGCAGCCGAGGCCGCGGGGAGGCGTCGCCGACGGGTCCGTCCGCGGTGTCCGACCAGTCCATGGAGACCACGAACACCTCCTGCCCGGCGAACAGTTCGTCGAGCGCGGTGTTGTACCGCCCGAGCACGACGGCGTACTCGCTCTCGTCCTCCGGGTACCGCTTCGATCCGGGCAGGCTGTGCAACCGCACCCAGCGGTCCGCGTACACCGTACGGAACCGATGGGCGAGCGGCGGGCACGGTCCGCGCCGCGCCCGCCACAACGCAGCGAGCCCTTCAACACCCGACACGTGCCCTCACCAGCCGCTCCGTCAACCGCTCCTGCCCCGGATACGGCAGCTCCACCGGAAGCAGCCCGGCCGCGGACTCCACCTCGCCCGCCGCCACGAGCGCCCGGACCTCATGGGCGAGCGGCGTCACGTCCGTGATGCCCACGGCCCACTCATCGGCGTACCGCCGCACCGCCTCCCCGGACAGCCCCAGCTGCAACGACCGGTACGGCAGCGGCCGCAACCGCAGGTCCCGCTCGGGGTCCCACTGCACACGGGCGGGCGCCTGCCTCAACTCCCGCTTCCAGGAGGCCTGATCGGTGTGCACCCCGCGCGTGTAGCTCGACAGGCAGGCGTTGCGCAGCGCCCACTCGAAGCCGGCGCGCTCGATCTCGACGGCGAGCACGACCTCCTGCCCGGGCTTCGCGGCCCAGCCGCAGCGGTACATCATCCACAGGAACGACGGCTTGATCCACGTCATCCGGTCCCGCTTCCACCCCTCCGGAAACCGCCCGTCACGAGCGGCGGGCAGGCCGATCCCGGGGGAGTAGGCCTGGTAGACGGTGACGGTGGAGCCGGTGTACGCGGCACGGATCTCGTGAGGCGGTCGCTCGGGTGTCATGCGGTTCAGGGTGCGTCGCGGGGGCGGAGGCGGCCACCGAATTTCGGCTGCCGGGTGAGCGCGGCGAGGGCCGTGGTGGAACATCGGGGCATGGATGTCCCCGAACTGCTGGAAGCCGCCGGCCTGTTGGTTCCCGAGGAGAGCGCCACCGAGAACGACATCACGGTGGCCGACGTCTGGGAGTACCTCACCCACGACGAATGGGAGCTGGCCCTCGGGCTCCTGGAGGAACTCGCCGATGCCCGGCCGCTTCCGCTCGGCTTCTGGGAAGACCTGGCCACCGCCGCCGAGCAGTTGCGGCTGGAGAAGAGCGCGGCCTGGTGCCATTGGCGCTCCTACGAGGCATGCCACGGCATCATCCGCGCCGACCTCACCCTCCGCCCGGCCGCCGAGGCACGGCGCCGGACGCCCATCTCCGGCGCCGGCGTCCTGCGCCCGATGTGGAACATCGGAAACCGAACCCCGACAGGCGACGACCCGGCCCTCGACATCGCCCGCCTCTGGGTCGAGCGCACCCCCTTCCTCGAACCCGGCGGACGAGCCACGGTGCGCCTCGCGCCCCTTGATCCTCAGCGGTGGCGGCATCTCGGGCCCGGCCAGGTGATCACGATGCACGAGGACCGGTCGGTGGCCGGGTCGGCAGTCGTCCTGGAGGTTCGGCGACCGGCGGCCCCTGCCGCGTAGACGTCATCCGCTCCCGGGGCCTCGGAGGACCGCCCCGCCCGCCCGCCGGGGCCCCACTGTGCCGGGGGCCGAGCGGGGCGGGCCGCCCACCGACTAGCATCGCCGAGTTCGTGCCACCCACCGGCCCGGGCATCGCGGCACGGCCTACAGGGGAGCTGACACGGCATGAGGACGAAGAGCGCAGCGGCGTGGGCGGTAGCGGTGCTGATGCTCGGCGCGGCCGTCGGCGGCTGTGCCGGGCAAACGGACAAGGGACCGTCCGGCAGCGGCGCGAAGCACACGAAGTCCGACCGCGAACCCGAGGACAAGCCTGATTCACGGGTCGTCGAGGACGACGACGACCACACCGTCCTCGAACTGTCCGACGGCCGGCAGGTGTCCCTCCGCTTCACTCGCCGCGGCCTGGAGGCACAGCATCGCCACACGTCTCACGACGCCTGGTCCGCCCGGCAGACGGTCTATGAGACCGGCACCAAACCGTGCCACGGCATCAGGGCGAAGGCGTACCGGGACACCGTGTGGCTCGCGGCCGGCTTCGGCGTGTACTGCAGGGACGGCGAAGAACCGCAAGAGGTGATCGCGGCCGTCGCCACCGGGGACCTCTCCACCTGGACCACCGACCCGACCAGGAACACCGTCCCCTGGCCGAAGGCCCGCATCCGCGACGGTGGCGCCCGAGTGGACTTCGTCGATCGCAGCATGCTGGAAACCACCACGCTGACCTGGCGCAAAGGCTCCGGATTCGCCGAGGTGGCCACGGAGTACAAGCCCATCCACCCCTGGTTCGTGGGCCGGTGGCGAGCCACGGACGGCAGTCAGGAGCTGACCTTCCACCAGGTCGGGCCGGGCAGACGCGCACGCGTGGTCATCGAGTCCCGCACCGGCCCGCGATGCGCGGGCAGCGCCATTGTCTCCGGCATCGACCAGCACGACCTGTCCATGAGGAACTTCAAGCTCGATCAGGGCACCAGGACCGTCAACTGCCCGCCGAAGGAGCTCGAGTACTCCTTCGACGTGAAGTCCTCGGACGGCCCGCTGCGCCTGCGCAAGATCGGCAACCACCCGAAGACCGTCCTGACCTATGAGCGGGCGGGCTGACGTACGACTGCGCGTGAGGGGCGGCTGCACGGGCCCGGGTGGAGGCGCTCGAAGCGGAGCTCGCCCGGACGGGCAGGAGGCATGGCCGCGGCTGCGGATCGCCCGGGAGGCGGTGGCCGGAGAGGGCCCGCCGAAGCGGGCCCTCCGGCTGGTCGGACGGGGTGTCAGGCGCGCAGGGTCGCCGGGCTGCCGCCGTTCGCCTCGTAGCCCGCTACCGCCAGCGCCCGGTAGACGGCGTACGACGACGCCGGGTCCTCCTCCGCCGTCCACGGGATCGCGCCGATGTGGCCGTCGACCCGTACGAGCTGCTGCATCGCCTCGGCCCAGCGCTCGCTGCGGACCAGGAAGAAGACCAGCAGGTGACGGACGTGGGCGAGCATCGGGTCGTCCGGGCGGGCCTCGTGCACCGCGTACAGGGCGCCGTGCAGCGCCTTGGTGACGACCTCGCTCTCGTAGAAGCCGCGCACCAGGTTGAGGTCGGGCATGTGCTCGTACAGGGCGAACAGGGGGAGCGCGGCGAGGAGGGAACCGCGCGGGGCGCGCGCCGCCGCGGCCTCGGCGAACGCGAACGCCTCGTCGCGCGAGCCGTGCCACTTCTCCGTCCAGTAGCGCAGGCCCGCCAGGTGCGCGCCCATGTGCCCGGGCGCGGTGTCGAGGATCTTCAGCCACAGCTGCTCGAACTCGGACCGCGAGTAGCCGAGGCCGCGCGCCACCGCCAGGTGCGTGATGTGCGGGACCGGGTCACCGGGCGCGAGCAGGGCCGCCTGCTCGCACGCGGAGCGGGCCTCCTCCAGGACGATGCGCTGCTCGTCCGGCGTCCCGCCGCCGCGCCACGCCTGCTGCACCAGGAACTCGGCGAAGACCTGCGCCCCGCCCGCGTCCTTCGGCTGCTGCGTGCGCCACGACTGGAGCCACCCGGCCCCGCGCCGCTCCGTCTGCTGCATCTCCAGAGCGGCGGCGCCGGCGATCGCCTGCACCCGCTCCCAGCGCGCCTCGGTCTCCTTGCCGGTCCCGGCGAGCAGCTGCGAGGCCGCCGTGAAGTCCTGCGTGCGCTGCACCACGGCCATCACGTCCAGGAGGTCCTGGTCGGGGCCGGGCAGCCGTACGTCCAGCTCTTCCTGCCGTACGAAGCCGTAGTCGGCCGGGTCGGCGGCGTCCGGGGAGCCGGGGGCGACCTGACGGATACCGCCGCGCCGCCGCAGCATCACCACCCAGGCGATCATGAGGACGGCCATCAGGACCCAGAGAATTCCCATACCTACAAGCTAACCGAGGTCGCGCGACCGCTTCGGCGCACTACTCTCGGGCGGCATGAGCAACACGCACAGCAGCCAGTCCGGACCCCGCGGGTTCGAGACCACCGCCATCCACGCCGGCAACACGGCAGATCCCGTCACCGGCGCCGTCGTCCCCCCGATCTACCAGGTCTCCACGTACAAGCAGGACGGCGTCGGCGGCCTGCGCGGCGGATACGAGTACAGCCGCAGCGCCAACCCCACGCGCACCGCACTGGAGGAGAACCTCGCGGCCCTGGAGGGCGGCCGGCGCGGTCTCGCCTTCGCCTCGGGCCTCGCCGCCGAGGACTGCCTGCTCCGTACGGTGCTGAGCCCGGGCGACCACGTGGTCATCCCGAACGACGCGTACGGCGGCACGTTCCGTCTGTTCGACAAGGTCGTCTCGCGGTGGGGTGTGCAGTGGTCCGTCGCCGATACGAGCGACGTCGACTCCGTGCGCGCCGCGCTCACCCCGAAGACGAAGGCCGTGTGGGTCGAGACGCCCTCGAACCCCCTGCTCGGCATCACCGACATCGCCGCCGTCGCCCAGGTCGCCCGTGAGGCGGGCGCGCGCCTCGTCGTCGACAACACCTTCGCGAGCCCCTACCTCCAGCAGCCGCTCGCGCTCGGCGCGGACATCGTCGTGCACTCGATGACCAAGTACATGGGCGGTCACTCGGACGTCGTCGGCGGCGCTCTCGTCGTCAACGACCCTGCCCTGGGTGACGAGTTGGCGTACCACCAGAACGCGATGGGCGCCGTCGCGGGCCCGTTCGACTCCTGGCTCGTGCTGCGCGGCATCAAGACGCTGCCCGTCCGCATGGACCGGCACAGCGAGAACGCCGGCCGCGTCACCGAGATGCTCACCCGCCACCCGCGCGTCACCAAGGTCCTCTACCCGGGCCTGCCCGAGCACCCGGGCCACGAGATCGCCGCCAAGCAGATGAAGGCGTTCGGCGGCATGGTGTCGTTCCAGGTGGAGGGCGGCGAGGAGGCCGCTGTCGAGGTGTGCAACCGCGCCAAGCTCTTCACGCTCGGTGAGTCCCTCGGCGGTGTCGAGTCCCTCATCGAGCACCCGGGCCGCATGACGCACGCCTCCGTCGCGGGGTCCGCCCTGGAGGTGCCCGCCGATCTCGTACGCCTCTCCGTGGGCATCGAGTCGGTCGACGACCTGCTCGCCGACCTGCAACAGGCCCTGAACAAGGGCTAGTTCACCAGCCGGTCATCGGTGGAGTCGTCGTCGACGGCGGCTCCACCCACGGGCGCGCCATCGTCGCCCACACGAGGAACGCCACCACCGCCAGGCACAGCACGCACCACAGCAGCCGCCGTACGAGCAGCCGGCGCCGCAGCACCCGGCCGCCCCTGCGCATCGCCTCGGCGCACAGCTCGGCCGGCACCACCGGCGGCGGCGCGGCGTCGAGCACGGCCCGTACCGTCGCCTCCTTGCGCTCCTGAAGACTCATGCGGGACTCGCCCCCTGGAGTTCGGCCGGCGCGGGGCCGCGCGGCGGGTGCAGGACGAGGGCCATCGCGCGCAGATGCACGGCGCGGACCCGCTCCGTGGGGAGCCCGAGCAGGGCCGCGGCCTGCTCCTCGCCGATGCCCTCGAAGAGACGCAGGACGAGGACGAGACGCTCCTGCGCGGTCAGATGCCCCAGCACGCCGCCGCGGTCGTGGTGTTGATACGGAAGCCACATGCCGTGCGCGAAGCGGACGGCCAGTTCCTTACGGGCGCAGTCGTAGGGATCCTCGCCCCGAAGACGGTCCCAGGAGGCATACGTACGGGCGAGGGCGGCCGTCAGCAGCCGCTGCGCGCGCGGATTGTCGTCCGGGGGCTCGGCGGTCAGCAGGGTCGCGGCATGCAGCAGCCGCCCGGCCGCGCCCGCGACGAACGCCTCGAACTCACGGGCCCGGCGGGCGTTCCTCGACGCCTGCCGTTCGCGCACGCTTCATATGAGGCCAGCCGCGGCCCCCCGGTCAAGAGGCGGGAGCCGCACTGGTCGTACGGGGGACGCGTGAGGCGTCAGTCCTCGGGCGACGGAGCGGGCTGGCCGCTCTGGCGTGCCGAGAGCGCCGAGTTGAAGCGCGTGAGGAGCGCGCAGAACTGCTCGCGCTCCTGCGGCTCCCACTCCTGCGTCAACTGCGCCATCAGCTCTCGCCTGGACGAGCGGACCTCGTCGAGGCGCGCGAGACCGCGCGGCGACAGCTGGAGCACCACCGCACGCCCGTCCTCCGGGTGCGAGGTGCGCTTGACGAGACCCGTGTCGACCAGCGGGGCGACCTGGCGGGTCACCGTCGAGGAGTCGATGCCCATGCTCGACGCGAGCGCCTTGACGCCCATGGGGCCTTCCTTGTCGAGGCGGTTGAGCAGCAGGTATGCCGCCCGGTCCATCGAGTTGCGCACCTGCCCTACCCCGCCGAGGCGGGTCTGTTCGGCGCGACGGGCGAAGACCGCCACCTCGTGCTGCAGCGTGTCGAGGAGGCCGGAGTCGCCGACGGTCGTCATGTCCATCGTTTCCTGTGGTGTGGGCATGGCCGGGTGCTCACTTCATGCGTGGGTGGTGGATTGCACTGGATTGGGGCACAGGGTACGCGGCGAAAGCGCTGGCCGTACCTGCGCTGCGCAATCCGGTCTCGGAGCGTGAACATCCCAGGAGACGTATGCCGTGAGCTGCGAGACTTCGGTCATGAGCTACAGCGCGTCTGACTACTTGCCCGCCAAGGCGCCCACGGTGACGCTCGACGACGTACGAGGCGCCCAGAAGATGCTCTCCGGCGTGGCCAAGGTGACCGCCCTGCAGCACAGTCACCACCTGTCACAGCTGGTCGGCACCCCCGTGCACCTCAAGTGCGAGAACCTCCAGCGGACCGGATCCTTCAAGCTGCGCGGCGCCTACGTGCGGATCGCGGGGCTGCTGCCCGAGGAGCGCGCGGCCGGGGTCGTCGCGGCCAGCGCGGGCAACCACGCGCAAGGAGTGGCCCTCGCCTCCTCGCTCCTGGGCGTGCGCTCCACGGTGTTCATGCCGGTCGGCGCGCCCCTGCCGAAGGTCGCCGCGACCCGCGACTACGGCGCCGAGGTGCGGCTGCACGGACAGGTCGTCGACGAGACCCTCGCCGCCGCCCAGGAGTACGCCGAGCGGACCGGCGCCGTGTTCATCCACCCCTTCGACCACCCGGACATCGTCGCCGGCCAGGGCACGCTCGGCCTGGAGATCCTGGAGCAGTGCCCGGAGGTGCGCACCATCGTCGTGGGCGTCGGCGGCGGCGGTCTCGCGGCGGGCATCGCCGTCGCGGTCAAGGCGCTCCGCCCCGACGTGCGGGTCATCGGCGTGCAGGCGGCGGGCGCGGCCGCGTACCCGCCCTCCCTGACGGCCGGGCACCCGGTGGCGATCCCGGCCCCGGCGACGATGGCCGACGGCATCAAGGTGGGCCGCCCCGGCGACGTCCCGTTCACGCTCGTCCGCGACCTCGTCGACGACGTCCGTACGGTGTCGGAGGACGCCCTGTCCAGCGCCCTGCTGCTCTGCCTGGAGCGCGCCAAGCTGGTCGTCGAACCGGCCGGGGCGAGCCCCGTGGCGGCGCTCCTGAGCGAGCCGGAGTCCTTCGAGGGTCCGGTCGTCGCCCTGCTCTCCGGGGGCAACGTGGACCCGCTCCTGATGCAGCGCGTCCTCACCCACGGCATGGCCGCCGCCGGCCGCTACCTCTCCCTGCGCCTGCGCCTGACCGACCGCCCCGGCGCCCTGGCCACGCTCCTCGGGGTGCTGTCGGTCGCCGATGCCAACGTCCTGGACGTGAGTCACGTCCGCACCGATCCGCGCCTCGGGCTCACGGAGGCGGAGGTCGAGCTGCACCTGGAGACGAAGGGGCCCGCGCACTGCGCCGAGGTCGGCGCCGCCCTGCGCGAGGCGGGCTACACCGTCATCGGCTGAATCACGGAAAACCCGTTGAAGCGACGCGATACATCGCGATAGCGTGTGGCGCGCGTCACTCGACAGCGGGCGGGTGTGGCACGGCAAATCTAGACTTTCTCCACATAAGGAACGCGCGGGACCGGATCACAGGAACATCCACCCTTGGGGGAGCGACATGCCAGGCGCCATCTACGCCGAAGGTCTGGTGAAGACCTTCGGCGACGTACGGGCTCTGGACGGCGTCGATCTCGACGTACCGGAAGGCACCGTCCTCGGACTGCTCGGGCCGAACGGAGCGGGCAAGACGACCGCGGTGCGCTGCCTGACGACCCTGCTCACGCCGGACAGCGGCAAGGCGGTCGTCGCGGGCATCGACGTACTGAAGCAGCCGAACGAAGTGCGGCGCTCGATCGGCCTGTCCGGCCAGTTCGCCGCCGTCGACGAATACCTGACCGGCCGGGAGAACCTCCAGATGGTCGGCCAGCTCTACCAGATGCGGGCCAAGGAGGCGAAGGCCCGCGCGGGCGAGCTCCTGGAGCGGTTCAACCTCGCGGACGCCGCCGACCGGCCCTCCAAGACGTACTCGGGCGGCATGCGCCGCCGCCTCGACCTCGCGGCCGCCCTCGTCGTCTCGCCGCCCGTCATGTTCATGGACGAGCCGACCACCGGCCTCGACCCGCGCAACCGGCAGCAGCTGTGGGAGGTCATCCAGGAGCTGGTGGCCGGCGGCACGACCCTGCTCCTGACCACCCAGTACCTCGAAGAGGCCGACCACCTCGCCCACGACATCTGCGTCGTCGACCACGGCCGCGTCATCGCCCGCGGCACCTCCGACCAGCTCAAGGCCCAGACCGGCGGCGAGCGCGTCGAGGTCGTCGTGCACGAGCGCGAGCACCTCGACCCCGCCGCCGAGGTCCTGCGCGGCTTCGGCAAGGGCGAGGTCGCCGCCGAGCAGCACACCAGGAAGCTGACGGTGCCGGTCTCCGGCGGCGCGAAGCTGCTCGCCGAGGTGATCCGCGAGCTCGACACCCGCGGCATCGAGATCGACGACATCGGCCTGCGCCGCCCGACCCTCGACGACGTGTTCATCTCCCTGACCGGCCACCTCGCCGAAGAGGCCGACGAGACCGACGAGGCCGCCAAGGCCGGCAAGTCCGCCAAGTCCGGCAAGGCCGAGAAGAAGGGGGCCGTGACATGACCGCCGTCACCACGACCGCGCCGCGCCCCGCGGGCGGCATCGGCCAGTCGATCCGGGACTCCCTGGTCGTCGCCAAGCGCAATCTGATCCGCATGACGCGGATCCCCGAGATGGTCATCTTCGGCCTGATCCAGCCGATCATGTTCGTGGTGCTGTTCAGCTACGTGTTCGGCGGCTCGATGGTCGTCGGGAACTCCACGGACCCGGTCGACTACCGCAACTTCCTGATGGCCGGCATCTTCGCGCAGACCGTCACCTTCGCCACGGCGGGCGCCGGCGCGGGCATCGCCGACGACATGCACAAGGGGCTCATCGACCGGTTCCGTTCGCTGCCCATGGCGCGCGGCGCGGTCCTCACCGGCCGCACCATCGCCGACCTGGTGCAGACGGCGCTGACCCTGCTGGTCCTCGCGATCGTCGCGCTCCTGGTCGGCTGGCGGATCCACGAGGGCATCTGGAAGGCGCTCGGCGCCTTCGGCCTGCTGCTCCTGCTGGGGTACGCGTTCACCTGGGTCGGCGCGCTCATCGGCCTGTCCGTGCGCACCCCGGAGGCGGCGACCTCCGGCGGCCTGATCTGGCTCTTCCCGGTCACCTTCGTGTCGAACGCGTTCGTGGACTCCAGCAAGATGACCCCCTGGCTGCGCCACGTGGCGGACTGGAATCCGTTCAGCGCCACCGTGCAGGCATGCCGCGAGCTGTTCGGCAACCCCGGCGTCTCGAACTCACCGGCCTGGCCGATGCAGCACGCGGTCTGGGCGTCGGTGATCTACTCGGTGCTGATCATCCTGCTCTTCCGCACGCTCGCGGTCCGCAAGTACCGCTCCGCCGCGGCCTGAGCCGGACCCCTCCGCACATGAAGCGGGGCCCCGGATGTGATCCGGGGCCCCGCTTCATGTGTCACCCGGGCGTCAGCCGCCGTACGGCTCCGCCTTGAGGATCTTCACCGAGGCGAACTTGCCGTTCGGCAGCTCGTACTCGGCGTCCTCCCCGACCTTCTTGCCGTTCACGCCCGTGCCCAGGGGCGACTGCGGCGAGTACGTCTCGATGTCGGAGCTCGCGTACTCGCGGGAGGCGAGCAGGAACTCCATGGTGTCGTCCTCGTCGCCGTCGAAAGCGATCGTGACGACCATGCCGGGCGCGACCACGCCGGTCGCGGCCGGGGCCTCACCGACCTTCGCGCGCTCCAGGAGCTGGGTCAGCTGGCGGATGCGGAGCTCCTGCTTGCCCTGCTCCTCCTTGGCCGCGTGGTACCCGCCGTTCTCGCGCAGGTCGCCCTCCTCGCGCGCCGCCGCAATCTTCTGCGTGACTTCCTCGCGCGCGGGACCAGACAGGTACGCCAGCTCGTCCTTGAGCTTGGTGTACGCCTCCTGCGTCAGCCAGGTGACGTCTTCGCTGGTCTGGGTCACAGGTCGCTCCTCGTAGGTACTGGGAATACAAAGCATCGCCCTACCCAGAAGGATGTTCCCCCTCGGGTGGGCGAAACCACGAGCCTAACAATTCACGGGTCAAAGGGGGAGGACATAAGGCATCAGTTTTACGTCGACGCAGGTCAACGCCAGCAAACCCGGCCTGGACCGAGCCGGCCGGAGTCGGCGGGAGCCGGAGGGACTCAGTCGGAGTGACAACCGACGAGCTCGGCCGTCGTGCCCTTGCCGCCCGCCGTACGCAGCGTGACGACCTTGTCGATGCGGTCCTTGTGCTGGTCGAAGCGGAAGTCGGCGCGGCCGACCTCGGCGCCGTCCGCGTCCTGCGAGCGGATCGTGCAGTAGCCGCTCGCGCCGGTGTCCTTGCGGATCTCCAGATGGACCTTGACGTTGTCGTCGTAGGCCTTGAAGGCGATGACCTCGCCGCTGAACTTGTTCCCGGCGACGTAGTACCAGCCGAACCAGACCATCAGCGCGGCGAACAGGGCGCCCAGCACGATCGCGGCGATCTTCAGCTTCCGGTCGGCGCGGGCGTCGGCCGAGCGCGACGACCCGTACCGGCCCTCGGGCAGCTGCTGCACGGCGCTCATCGGCCAGTTCCTCTCGCGTCGCCCGCCAACATCCGGGCACCGGAATTTTCCGCCCCCCGGTTCGGTCACTATAGAAGCGCCCATTGCGCCGAAAAACACCAGGGCGCCTTATCTCTTGAGGATCTTGTCTTGACTGAGCAGCTGCGACTGATGGCCGTTCACGCCCACCCCGACGATGAATCGTCCAAGGGCGCGGCCACCATGGCCAAGTACGTGTCCGAGGGGGTGGATGTGCATGTCGTGACCTGCACGGGAGGCGAGCGCGGCTCGATCCTCAACCCGAAGCTCCAGGGCGACAAGTACATCGAGGAGCACATCCACGAGGTGCGCAGGAAGGAGATGGAGGAGGCCCGCGAGATCCTCGGCGTCAAGCAGGACTGGCTGGGCTTCGTCGACTCCGGCCTGCCCGAGGGCGACCCGCTGCCGCCGCTGCCCGAAGGCTGCTTCGCCCTGGAGGACGTCGACTACGCGGCCGGCCGCCTCGTGAAGCAGATCCGTTCGTTCCGTCCGCAGGTCATCACGACGTACGACGAGAACGGCGGCTACCCGCACCCCGACCACATCATGACCCACAAGATCACGATGGTGGCGTTCGACGGAGCGGCCGACGCGGAGAAGTACCCCGAGGACGAGTTCGGCCCGGTCTTCCAGCCGTCGAAGCTCTACTACAACCAGGGCTTCAACCGGCCGCGCACCGAGGCGCTGCACGAGGCGCTCATCTCGCGCGGCATGGAGTCGCCGTACGAGGACTGGCTGAAGCGGTGGGACGAGTTCGGGCGGGTCGAGCGCACGCTGACCACGCATGTTCCGTGCGCCGAGTTCTTCGAGATCCGCGACAAGGCCCTGATCGCACACGCCACGCAGATCGACCCGGACGGCGGCTGGTTCCGGGTGCCGCTGGAGATCCAGAAGGCCGTGTGGCCCACCGAGGAGTACGAGCTCGCGAAGTCGCTCGTCGATACCTCCCTCCCCGAGGACGACCTCTTCGCGGGCGTCCGTCACAATGCCTGATGTGACTGCGAATCTGGCAATGACCCATCTCGTCCCTCTTGCCGCCCAGGAGGTCGACGAGAACAAGGTGACCCCGGGTGTGCTCGGGTTCATCGTCTTCGCCGTGATGGCGCTCGCCGTCTGGGGCCTGATGAAGTCGATGAACCGGCACATGGGCAAGGTCGACTTCAAGGAGAAGGGCTCCGCCGACGAGGCGGACGCGGAGTCGGACGAGGTGCGTACGTCGGCCTGACGCTGCGACGACCGGCCACGGCGACCGCCGGTCCGGCCGGCGGGTGCCGGTCGGACTCTGCTCTGCGGGCTCCGGCGCCGCGGCACGGATCGCGGCCGTCGCCGGCCGCTCGGCGGAGAGTCCCGCACCCGCGCGGCGATGAGTTTCGCGGGTGCGCGGGGTCGTACAGGTATGACCTCTACGAGCCCCGTCCTCATGCACGCCGTCGTCTCCGTCGACGGGTTCATCGCCGACGCCCAGGACCAGGTGGGACCGCTGTTCGACTGGTACGGCAACGGCGATGTGCCGCTCGGCGACGGAGGCGGGTTCCGGATCTCCGAGGCGTCCGCCGACTACACCCGGCCGATGTGGGACAGCCTCGGCGTGACGATCATGGGCCGGCACCTGTTCGACATCACCAACGGCTGGGACGCGAAGCCGCCGGCCGGCGAGCACGTCGTCGTGGTCTCGCACCGGCCCCGGCCCGCCGACTGGCACCCCGAGGCCGCGCACTACCACTTCGCCGGTGACGTGGCCGAGGCCGTCGCCACCGCGAAGGACCTCGCGGCAGGACGGTCCGTGGCGATCACCGCCGGGGACATCGGCGGCCAGGCCTTCGCCCTCGGCCTCGTCGACATCGTGGCGATGGACGTCGTCCCCGTCGTCTTCGGCTCCGGCAAGCGCTACTTCGGCGCCACCGAGGGGCAGCACCTCCTGGAGGACCCGCACGTGGTGATCCAGGGGGACCGGGTGCTGCACCTCCAGTACCGGGCCTCCAAGGGCTAGGCCGTCTCGCCGACCACCACCCCCATCACGTCCCGCGCATGCCGGTCCGGGACCATGCCGAGGCGCCAGGCCTGCCAGCCCGCGTCCAGGTCCACGCCCCGCTCCAGGAGCAGCCCGTACGCCTCCACGTAGTCGTCGAGCTTGCCGTCGCGGGTGGGGTTCGGGGTGCGGGCGAGCTGGGTCAGCTCCTCCTGGGCGACGGCCGCGCCCACCTCCGAGCCGCCCGGGGACGCGTACGGGAGCAGCGTGCAGCGCAGGAAGACCGCCCAGTCCTCGCCGCGGCGGTCCCCGTACGAGGAGAAGAGCGACGCCGCTTCCTCGCACAGGGCGACGGCCTGCTGGAGGCGGGCGTTGCCCGCGTCGACGACCGCGAGCTCCAGGCACGTCCACGCCTCGCCGTGCGCGACGCCGATCCGCTGGAAGTCGGCGCGGGCGTCGACGAGGAGCTGGCGGGCGAAGCCGGAGTTGCGCAGCGAGCCGGTCTGCGCGGCGCGCTGGTCGCGGGTGACGCGGGCCGAGTGGTGCCGGGCGCAGGCCAGGCCGTACACGTCGCGCATCCGGGAGAACATCGTGCGGGAACGCTCCAGCTCGCGCACCGCCTGGTCGAGGTTGCCGGTCTCCTCCAGGGCCTGGCCCAGGTAGTAGTACGACCAGGCCTCGCCGCGCGCGTCCTCGTTGTCGCG
Organism: Streptomyces sp. NPDC052225; assembly: GCF_040679615.1. Classification (NCBI taxonomy): domain Bacteria; kingdom Bacillati; phylum Actinomycetota; class Actinomycetes; order Kitasatosporales; family Streptomycetaceae; genus Streptomyces; species Streptomyces sp. NPDC052225. The sequence goes on from NZ_JBFAVD010000035.1 coordinate 38,696, forward strand.
GTGCCGGGAGGCGGCCTGGCGCAGGCCGTCCACCGCCGTCGACGGGTCACCGTCGACGAGCCGGGCGCGGGCCAGCTGGGTGAGCGCCCACGCCTCGCCGCGGGCGTCGCGGGTGCGCCCGTACAGATCGAGCGCGGACCTCAACTCCTCGTCCGCGCGCGGCACATCACCCATCCGCAGGCACAGCTGCCCGAGCTGGAAGTGCGCCCACGCCTCGCCGTGCAGCGACTCGTTCTCGCGGTGCAGGGCGAGCGCGTCGGTGAGCAGCGCGAGCGATGCGCGCACGTGGGCACGGTCGCGCTCGACGGCCGCGAGGGCGTGCAGCGTCCAGCCGCGGTCGCCCTTGGTCTCCGGCGTCGTCTGGAGGTCGAGGGCCTCCCTCAACTTGGCCGCGGCTTCGGTGAGTTGGCCCTGGTGGTGCAGGGTGATGCCGAGCGAGCACAGGGCGCGGGCCTCGCCCGCCTGGTGGTGGGCCTCGCGGTAGAGGTCGACCACCGAGGACAGGGTGGTGCGCGCCTGGTCGAGTTCGCCGAGCTGGCGGGCCGCGATGCCGGTGCGCCACTGGACCGAGCGCACCAGCAGACCCTGGTCGATGGCCTGCGTCAACTCGCTGATCTCGCCCAGGCGGTAGAGGTCGCCGCGCAGCAGGCAGTAGTCGCACAGGGCGCCGAGCAGGCCGAGGACCGCGTTCTGGTTGACGCCCTCCGCGTGGCGCAGCGCCGCCGTGATGAAGCTCGACTCGTCGTCCAGCCAGCGCAGTGCCGCGTCCAGGGACGTGAAGCCGTGCGGGCCCATCTGTCCGGCCCGCGTCGACATGTTGCCGTCGACGAGACGGATCACGGAGTCGGCGAGGTCCGCGTAGTTCTGGATGAGGCGCTCCTGCGCGGCCGTGCGCTCGGCGGGCTCCTCCTCGTCGGCGAGGCGGGCCTGCGCGAAGGTGCGCACGAGGTCGTGCAGGCGGTAGCGGCTGCCGCGGACGTGGTCGATGAGGCCCGCGCGGGACAGGGCGGTCAGCTGGCGGGTCGCCTCCTGCTCGTCGGTGGCGAGCAGCGCCGCCGCAGCGGCCGCGCCCAGCGAGGCCCGTCCGGCGAGCGCGAGCCGGCGCAGGAGGCGGCGGCCCTGCTCGGACTGGTCGGTGTAGCGCAGCCACAGCACCCGTTCGACCGGCTCCACGGGCCCGTACGCGCTCAGGTCGGCGGCGAGCCGGCGGGTCGTGCGCGGGCCGATGGCCGACCCGGCGACGCGCAGCGCCAGCGGCAGGCCGCCGCACAACTCCCGTACTGCTTCGGACGACTCGGCGTCGTAGGGGCCGCTGGTGTCCTCGGCCGCCTCGCGGAGCAGCTCCTCCGCGCCGGCCTCGTCCAGCGCCTCCACCGGCAGGTGGTGCACCCACGCCGGGGTGTCGTCGGGCAGCGTCAGCGGCTTGCGCGCGGTGACGACGACGAGGCTGTCGGAGCGCTCGGGGATGAGCGTGCGGACCTGCTGCGCGTCCTGCGCGTCGTCGAGGACGATGGTGACCGGCAGCCCCGTCAGATGCTGGTGGTAGAGCTCGCTCAGCCGCTTGACCTGCTGCTCCGGCGAGGAGCGCTCCCGGAAGAGGAGCTGCTCGCGCGGCGCCCCGAGCCGGTTGAGGAGGTGGAGCAGCGCCTCGCGCGTCGTCAGCGGCGGCGCGTCGGCCCGGTCCCCGCGCAGGTCCACCACGCACGCCCCGCGGAACTGGTCCCGCAGCTCGTGCGCCGCCCGCACCGCCAGCGTGGTGCGCCCGGACCCCGGCGCCCCGTGCAGGACCACGACCGTCGGCCGGGTCTCCGTACTGGCCCGCGCCGCGTGCACCCACTGCGCGATCCGCGACATGGCCTCGCGCCGCCCGGCGAACGGGCCCTCCGGCGCGGGCAGTTGGCCGAACGACTGCTCAAGGACGTTCCGCCGCCGGGCCGCCGCGCTCTTGTCGGTGCGGCGCAACTGCGGCGTCGGCTTCTTCGCGCCCCCGGCGCCCGTCGTCGCGGCGAGCACGCGCTGCTGGTCGAGGAACGGCCGGATGCCCCGCACCTCCAGGGCGGTCAGCCACTGAAGGCGCAGTTGCTCGGGCCCGCCCGGCTGGCTCAGCGCGCCCGCGCTGCGGCTCGCCGCCGGTACGTGCGAGGCGGCCACCTTCACGAACGTCGCGGAGGCCCCGAGCACCGCCACCGCGGCGCCCGTCCCCATGGCGATCCCGGCCCCGGTGCCCAGCGCCAGGTCGGCGAGCACGGCGGTGACGGCGCCAACCCCCGCCACCTGCAAGGGAGTCGACCCGCCCTCCTTCGCGAACCGCTCCCGGAACGTCATCTGCCCGGCCTCGGCCTCGTCCAGGGCCCGGCTGTACGCGGCGTACTCCTCCGCGGCCGTCTGCCCCATGGCGTCCAGTGCGCCCCGCGCCCGCGAGAGCAGCACCCCGCCGTCCGTACGCCCGCCCGACCGCCTGACCTCTTCCTCCACGGCCCGGGCCAACAGCCGCTCGGCCTCCGCCCGATGGCTGTCTCGCATCTTCGGTCCCCCTCCGGTGGCGTCAGTTCCGGGTCAAGTGTCCTGCGTATGGGGTGAAGGCGCGAGGGGCTCGGCGATCAAAGACGCGACTGTGACAGGCATGAGCGAGGATGGACGGTATGCCGAACCGACTGGCCCAAGAGACGTCCCCCTACCTCCTCCAGCACGCCGACAACCCGGTGGACTGGTGGCCCTGGTCGGCCGAGGCCTTCGAGGAGGCGCGGCGGCGGGGGGTGCCGGTGCTGCTCAGTGTCGGGTACTCCAGCTGCCACTGGTGCCATGTTATGGCGCACGAGTCCTTCGAGGACGACGCCACCGCCGCCGTCCTCAACGAGAAGTTCGTGAACATCAAGGTCGACCGCGAGGAGCGCCCCGACGTCGACGCCGTCTACATGGAGGCCGTGCAGGCCGCCACCGGCCAGGGCGGCTGGCCCATGACCGTGTTCCTGACGCCGGACGCCGAGCCGTTCTACTTCGGCACGTACTTCCCGCCGGAGCCCCGCCACGGCATGCCCTCCTTCACCCAGGTCCTGGACGGCGTGCACAGCGCCTGGACCGACCGGCGCGGCGAGGTCACCGAGGTCGCCGGGAAGATCACCGCCGATCTGGCCGCTCGCGAACTGCCGTACGGGGACACGCAGGTGCCCGGCGAGGAGGAGCTGGGACAGGCGCTGCTCGGGCTCGTGCGCGAGTACGACGCCACGCACGGCGGGTTCGGCGGCGCGCCCAAGTTCCCGCCGTCCATGGTCATCGAGTTCCTGCTGCGCCACCACGCCCGCACCGGCGCCGAGGGCGCGCTCCAGATGGCCGCCGACACGTGCGAGCGGATGGCGCGCGGCGGGATCTACGACCAGCTCGGCGGCGGCTTCGCGCGCTACAGCGTGGACCGCGAGTTCACGGTGCCGCACTTCGAGAAGATGCTGTACGACAACGCGCTGCTGTGCCGGGCCTACGCGCATCTGTGGAGGTCGACCGGCTCGGAGCTCGCCAAGCGGGTCGCATTGGAGACCGCCGACTTCATGGTGCGCGAACTGCGCACGAACGAGGGCGGGTTCGCGTCCGCGCTCGACGCCGACAGTGAGGACCCCGCGAGCGGGAAGCATGTCGAGGGCGCGTACTACGTATGGACGCCCGCGCAGTTGAACGACGTGCTCGGTACCGAGGACGGGGCTGTCGCCGCCCGGTACTTCGGTGTGACCGAGGAGGGAACCTTCGAAGAGGGAGCCTCGGTTCTTCAACTGCCGCAGAGTGACGAGGTGTTCGACGCCGCGCAGATCGCCCGGATCCGGGACGGCCTGCGCACCGCCCGGGACGCACGGCCCGCGCCCGGCCGTGACGACAAGGTCGTCGCCGCCTGGAACGGCCTGGCGATCGCCGCGCTCGCCGAGACCGGCGCCTACTTCGGCCGCCAGGACCTCGTGGACGCCGCCGTGTGCGCGGGCGACCTCCTCGTCCGGCTCCACATGGACACGCACGCCCGCATCTCCCGTACCAGCAAGGACGGCCAACTCGGCGCCAACGCCGGAGTGCTGGAGGACTACGCGGACGTCGCCGAAGGGTTCCTGGCGCTCGCGTCCGTCACCGGCGAAGGGGTCTGGCTGGAGTTCGCCGGCTTCCTGCTGGACCACGTGCTCGACCTGTTCGTGGACCGGGAGAGCGGGGCGCTGTACGACACCGCGAGCGACGCCGAGAAGCTGATCAGGCGGCCGCAGGACCCGACGGACAACGCCACGCCCTCCGGATGGACCGCGGCGGCCGGCGCCCTGCTCTCGTACGCCGCGCAGACCGGGTCGGAGGCCCACCGGACCGCCGCCGAACGGGCGTTGGGCGTCGTCAAGGCGCTCGGACCGCGCGCGCCGCGCTTCATCGGCAACGGCCTCGCGGTCGCCGAGGCGCTGCTCGACGGACCGCGCGAGGTCGCCGTCGTCGGCGAGATCGGCGGGCGGATGCACCACGCCGCGCTCACCGGGACCGCGCCCGGCGCCGTGGTCGCCGCGGGCGCGGAGGGCAGCGACGAACTGCCGCTGCTCGCCGACCGGCCGCGCGTCGAGGGGCGTGAAACCGCGTACGTCTGCCGTCACTTCGTGTGCGACGCCCCGGTGACCGACATCGACCGACTCGGTGGGATCTTGGGCGAAACACAGGCCCGGCGCAGCCTTTGATGCGAGATATTTAACGTAATACGACCTCCGGATTCACAGTTTCCCCATATTCTTCGATGCATCGGTGTTGGGTGTGACGGGTCGTCACACCTGGGGGAGCCGGGAAGATCTGGGGGGATCTGCTTGTTCGCGTCCGAGGTCGGCGCTGTGCTCAGCGCTGCGCTAGTGGCGGCCGTCTCACTGGCCTTGTTCTGGATGGCCGCCTTCACCCTGTGGTGGCAGATGCACGCCTGGCGCACGCCGGAAGTGCTCGCCTCCACCCGCTTCGGGAGCCCCGACGATCACGGGGCTCTGTCCTTCTCGCTGCTGCTGCCGGCCCGGCACGAGCAGGCGGTGCTCGATCACACCATTCAGCGTCTCCTGGAGTCCGGGCACCGTGACTTCGAGATCATCGTCGTCGTGGGGCACGACGACCCGGAGACCGCGGAGGTCGCCGAGAAGGCCGCCGCCCGCGATCCGCGTGTACGCGTCGTCGTGGACACGCACGCGAGGAAGAACAAGCCCAAGGCGCTCAACACGGCGCTGCCGCACTGCCGCGGCGACGTCGTGGGGGTCTTCGACGCCGAGGACCAGGTCCACCACGACCTGCTCGCGCACGTCGACCACGCCTTCCGCTCGACCGGCGCCGACGTCGTGCAGGGCGGCGTCCAGCTGATCAACTTCCACTCCAGCTGGTACGCGCTGCGCAACTGCCTGGAGTACTTCTTCTGGTTCCGCTCCCGCCTTCACCTGCACGCGCAGAAGGGGTTCATCCCGCTCGGCGGCAACACCGTCTTCGTGCGCACCGATGTGCTGCGCGAGGCCGGCGGCTGGGACCCCGAGTGCCTCGCCGAGGACTGCGACCTGGGCGTACGCCTGTCGAGCACCGGCAAGAAGGTCGTCGTCGCGTACGACTCCGACATGGTGACCCGTGAGGAGACGCCGGGCACGCTGGTCTCGCTCCTCAAGCAGCGCACCCGCTGGAACCAGGGCTTCCTCCAGGTCTACCGGAAGAAGGACTGGAAGCAACTGCCCACGTTCCGGCAGCGGTTGCTCGCCCGGTACACGCTGATGACGCCGTTCCTTCAGGCGTTCACCGGGCTGATCATCCCGCTGAACATCGCCGTCGCGGTCCTCGTCGACGTGCCCGTCGGCATCGCCTTCGTCACCTTCCTGCCGGCCGTCACCGCGTTCGTGACGTTCGTCTTCGAGGTCGTCGGCCTGCACGACTTCGGCAAGCAGTACGGGCTGAAGGTGCGCCTGCCGCACTACCTGAAGCTCATCGTGGGCGGGCCGTTCTACCAGGTGCTGCTCGCGGGAGCGGCGATCCGTGCCGTCTGGCGTGAGCAACGCGGGCACGGCGACTGGGAGTTGACCCGCCATACGGGAGCTCACCTCGACGAGCCCGGCCCGATTCCGGCCCGAGAGGACGTCCTCGCGTGACCGCGACCCTTCCCGCGGCGGGCAGCTCCAAGCCCGTCGCGCAGAGCACACCTGTCCCCGCCCGCCTGCGCACGCCGCAGCGTGCCGTACGGTTCCGCAGCTCACCGGCCGATCTCGCGCTGTGCGGCGCGCTGCTCGCCGCGATCGTCCTCGTGCAGGGCTGGAACATCGCCGGGTACCCGGGGTTCAGCGACGACGAGGGCACCTACCTCGCCCAGGCGTGGGCCGTGCAGCAGGGCAAGGGCCTCGCGCACTACACGTACTGGTACGACCATCCGCCGCTCGGCTGGCTCCAGTTGGCGGCGGTGAGCTGGTTGCCTTCGCTCGCCGACCCGTCCGCGATGACGGTCGGCACGATGCGGCTGATCATGCTCGGGGTCAGCGCCGCGAGCGCCGTCCTGCTGTACGTCCTCGCGCGCAGGCTGCGGCTTCCGATGTGGGCGGCCGGCCTGGCCATGGTCCTGTTCGGGCTCTCACCGCTCTCCGTCGTCCTCCAGCGGGAGATCTTCCTCGACAACATCGCCGTGATGTGGATGCTCCTCGCGTTCTGCCTCGCCGCGTCCCCGAACCGGCACCTGTGGCACCACTTCGCGGCGGGCCTCGCGGCCGCGACGGGCGTGCTCAGCAAAGAGACGATGCTCGTGCTGCTGCCCGCGCTCCTGGTGACGATGTGGCGGCACGGGCATCCGGCGACCCGCAAGTTCGCGCTGACCGGCGCGATCACCGCGTGCGCGCTCGTCGGCCTCTCGTACCCGCTCTTCGCCCTGCTCAAGGGCGAGCTGTTCCCCGGCGGCGGGCACGTCTCGCTGTGGGACGGCATCACCTACCAGATGAGCCGGCCCGGCTCCGGTTTCATCCTCGACCCGGGCTCGGGCTCGTACGGCGTACTGCACTCCTGGCTGTACTACGACAGGGTCCTGCCGATCGGCGGGCTCGCGGCGGCCCTGTTCCTGCTGGTGGTGCTGCGCTGGTCGGTGACGGCGCGGGCGCTCGCGGGCCCCGCCCTGGCCGTCGCGCTGCTCGCCCTGGTCGCGCTGCGGCCGTCCGGCTACCTGCCCGCGATGTACGCGGTCCAGGCCCTGCCGTTCCTCGCGCTCGTCCTCGCGGGGGCGGCGGCGGGCGTCGCGCACGCGCTGCTCAACCGGGGGCGCGGGCCGAAGGGCGTACGGATCACGGCGGTCGCGGTCCTCGCGGCCTGCGCCGCCGGGTTCGTCGTGCCGCGCTGGTACGACGGGGACCGCACCGCGATGACCGTCGACGCGAACGCGCCCTACCGGGGCGCCGCCGCCTGGATGGCGACGAAGGTGAAGGACCCGGCCCATACCCGCGTCCTCGTCGACGACGCGCTCTGGCTCGACCTCGTCCACGCCGGATACGAGCCCGGACGCGGCGCCATCTGGTTCTACAAGGCCGACCTCGACCCGGCCGTCGCCAGGACGATGCCGCACGGCTGGCGGGACGTGGACTACGTCGTCGCCTCGCCGACGGTCCGCCGTGACGCGGCCGACCTGCCGCAGGTGCGTGACGCGCTCAAGCACTCGGCGCCGGTCGCCACCTTCGGCGAGGGCGCCGACCGGATCGAGATCCGTGAGGTACGGGCGGAGGGGGCCGCGCGATGACCTCTCATCCCGAGTCCGGGGTGGAGCCCCGCATCGACGCCGCCGAGGTGCCCGAGCCGGGCGCCGTCACCGTCGTCGTACCGACCTTCAACGAGCGGGACAACGTACGGGAGTTGCTGCGCCGGATCACCGAATCGGTGCCGGGGCGGCTGCCCTGCGAGGTCGTCTTCGTCGACGACTCCACCGACGACACCGCAGACGTCGTCCGGGAGGCGGCGAAGGACTGCCCGTTCCCGGTGACGGTCCTGCACCGCGACGCACCGGACGGCGGCCTCGGCGGCGCCGTCGTCGAGGGCATCAGGGCCGCCACGTCCGACTGGGTCGTCGTGATGGACGGCGACCTCCAGCATCCGCCGTCCCTCGTACCGGAGTTGGTCGAGCACGGCGAGCGCGACGGCGTCCAGCTGGTCGTCGCCAGCCGCTACGCGAAGGGCGCGAGCCGGGCCGGCCTCGCGGGCGGCCACCGTGTCGCCGGGTCCCGCGTCCTCACCTGGCTCGCCAAGGGGCTCTTCCCACGCGCCCTGCGCGGCATCGGCGACCCGATGAGCGGCTTCTTCGCGATCCGCCGCGCGGCCGTGCGGACGGACGACCTGCGGCCGCTGGGCTACAAGATCCTGCTCGAACTGGCCGTGCGCTGCGGCCTGTTGAGGGTGAGCGAAGTGCCGTTCGCGTTCCAGGAGCGGTACGCGGGCACGTCCAAGGCCGGGATCCGTGAGGTGCTGCGCTGCCTGCGTCACATGGTCGCGCTGCGCACCGCGTCACCGGCCGCCCGCATGCTGGTCTTCGGCCTCATCGGCCTGACCGGCTTCGTGCCCAACCTCGGCGCCCTGTGGGGCCTCACTCAGCTGGGCGTGCACTACCTGCCCGCCGAGATCATCGCCAACCAGGCGGGCGTCGCCTGGAACTTCCTGCTCATCGAGGGCCTCCTCTTCCGCGACCGGCGGCGCCACCGCCACTGGGCCGACCGCACGGCCCGCTTCGCGCTGCTCGCCAACGCGGACCTGGTGCTGCGCATCCCGCTGATCGCCCTGTTCGTAAGGGAGTTGGGGCTCGCAGTGGTGTCCGCGACGGCTCTCGCCCTCGTCACCACGTTCGTCCTGCGCTTCATGGGGACCGAAGCGCTCGTCTACGCGAAGAAGGCCACGCAGACCACCGAGGGAGCCGCCGCATGAGAACGAACCGCCGCACCGCACTGACCGGCGTGGTGGCCCTCGCCGCCTCGCTGCTCATGGCGGTGCCCCAGCCCGCGTCCGCCGCGAACCTCATCAAGAACCCCGGCTTCGAGACGGCCGGGACCGGCGACATGCCGTCCTGCTGGGAGAAGTCCGGCTGGGGCGACAACGACTTCTCGTTCACCGCGACCTCCGACGCGCACACCGGCTCCAAGGCCATGAAGGTCGAGCTGATCCGCCGGGTCAGCGGCGACCGCAAGGCGCTCATCACCGAGTCCGACACCTGCGCGCCGCCGGTCGGCGTCGGCAAGCAGTACGACCTGGGCCTCTGGTACAAGTCGACGACACCCGACACGTCCCTCACCCTCTTCCGGCACGACAAGACGGCGGGCTGGCAGTACTGGACCGACCTCAAGACGCTGCCGATCAGCGGCGGTTGGGCGCAGGCGAGCGTCCGTACGCCGGAGGTGCCCGCCGGGACCGACCGGATCAGCTGGGGCGTCTCCGTCTACGGAACCGGCTCCGCGACCACCGACGACTACACGATGGAACAGGTCGCCGATCCGGTCCCCGACCCCGTCTGCACCGGCACCGCCGACGAGTGCGCGAACGGCAAGTGGCAGGTCCTGCCCACGCAGAACCCGGTCCGCTCCATGCACTCGGTCGTCCTCAACAACGGCAAGGTCCTGCTGATCGCGGGCTCGGGCAACAGCGAGGAGATGTTCAAGGCCGGCACGTTCACGTCGGCGGTCTACAACCCGGCGACCGGCACGTACAAGCAGATCCCGACGCCCAAGGACATGTTCTGCGCGGGCCACGTCCAGCTCGCCGACGGCCGCGTCCTCGTCATGAGCGGCAACAAGGCCTTCCCGGCCGCCGACGGTTCGCACGGCTACGAGGGCTTCAAGGACTCGTACATCTTCGACCCGGCGACCGAGACGTACAGCAAGACCAACGACATGAACGACGGTCACTGGTACCCGTCCGCGACCGTCATGGGCGACGGCGACGTCATGTCCTTCGGCGGTCTGCGCGAGGACTCGACCGGGTCGGTGACCGCCGAGCGCTTCGACTCGTCCACCGGGCAGTGGCTGCCGATGACGCAGGTCAACCAGACCTGGTCGTACTGGGGCCTGTACCCGTCGATGATCCTCATGCAGGACGGCCGGCTCTTCTACTCCGGCAGCCACGTCTTCGGCAACGGCACCCCGGGCACCGGATCGTCCGTCTACGACTACGACAAGAACACCGTCACCGACGTGCCGGGCCTCCAGAACAAGGACCAGCGCGACCAGTCGGCGAGCGTGCTGCTGCCCCCGGCGCAGGACCAGAAGGTCCTCACCATGGGCGGCGGCAACATCGACTCCAACCCGGACGCGAACCGGCTCGTCGACATCATCGACCTGAAGGCCGCGAACCCGTCGTACGTGGCCGGGCCCCAACTTCCGCAGGGGAAGGTCGACCTGGGGAACGGGCCGCAGCCCGAGACCGGCGCGCAGGGCAAGATGTACGTCTCCGCCGTCCTGCTGCCCGACGGCAAGGTCCTGGAGACCGGCGGCGCCCTCCACAACCGCGCGAACCCGGTCTACGAGTCGTCGATCTTCGACCCGGCGACGACGACCTTCGACCCGGTCGCGCCCGACCCGGAGGCCCGCGGCTACCACTCCTCCGCGTTCCTGCTGCCCGACGGCCGCGTCATGACGACCGGCGACAACCCGGGCAACGGCACCTGGAACCACAACGTCTCCCTCTACACACCGCCGTACCTGCTCAAGGGCGCGCGCCCGTCGATCACGTCGGTCATCGACCAGGAGTGGAAGTACGGGGACACGCAGCGGATCACGGTCGACCGGCCCATCGCCAAGGCCGAGCTGATCCGTCCGGCCGCGGTGACGCACTCCTCCGACCCGAACCAGCGGTACGTGGATCTGCCGCTGTCCGTGGACGGGAACAACGTCGACCTGAACGTGACGTCGAACCCGAACATGGCGCCGCCCGGGTGGTACATGCTCTTCGCGGTGGACGCGAACGGGGTGCCCTCGGTGGCTCGGTGGGTGCATCTGACGGGGCCGGACGCTTTGGCTGCCTCCGCGCCCGACGCGCATGTGCACGAGTTCGCCGGGGAGCTTGCGGCCGAGCCCAAGGCGGTTCGGGGGCAGCGGTCTTCGGCGCCGGTCAGCCCTACGGTCTCCGGGTGCGACCGGCACTACGGGTCCGTGAATGTGTGCGTGCCTACGGTGTTCCCGGCCGGCGTCCGGTCCCGGTGCGCCTGGTTGAAGCGGCAGGACTACGGGCCGTTGAAGGTGAACGGGCGGGATGACCCGTTGAGGTTGGACCGGAATCGGGACGGGGTCGCCTGTGGGCGGGGGGACTTCTCGTCGGCCCGATGACGGTTGTGCTGTCGGGTGCCGGTCCGGTGGGGGCTGGTCGCGCAGTTCTCCGCGTCCCTGAAACAGCGCACGCACTTCGTGCGCTGTTTCAGGGACGCGCGGTCCGACCCGGGTGGCTCAGTGGGCCAGGCCGTTCTGGAACGTGTCGAGCGCGCGGCCGACCAGGTCCCGCAGCTCCTCCTCGTGCTCGTGCTCGGCCCAGTAGAGCGTCGTCTCCATGAGCGCGCCCACCAGGGCCATCGCGAAGACCCGTACCTCCAGGTCGCCCGCGTCGCGGCCGGTGCGCTCGGCGATGACCCGGCACAGCATCTGACCGGTGACGGACATCGACTCCATCATCCGCGAGCGCACCGCGGGCACCTCCAGCTGGAGCCGGGAGCGCAGCCGGGACACCTCGGGGTCGTCGGTGAAGCCGAGGTTCACGGCCTCGGAGATCACGTGCTTGAGGGAGTCGACGACCGACTCGTCCGCGGGACGCGAGCGCAGCTGCTCCTCCAGGACCGCGTCGTACTCGTCCGTGAGGACGATGTCCTCCTTGGTCGGGAAGTACCGGAAGACCGTGGACGGCGACACCTCGGCGGCCTCGGCGATCTGCTCCACCGTCGTGGCGTCGTACCCCTGCTCCAGGATGAGCCGGTACGTCGCCTCGCGGATCGCGATGCGGGTCTTGAGCTTCTTGCGCTCCCGGAGCCCGAGCCGGGGCTCCGGGGTCGTCTGTGCTGAGGCGGCCATGACCACCATTGTCAGGCATCCGTCCTGACGGGGGCCACCTCCGGGTCGGCGACGGCCGGCTCGGCCGGGCCCGGGCGGCCGGGCATCAGGACCGCCGAGAGCGCGGCGGCGGCCAGCGAGACGATGCCGATGACGACCAGGGCGAGGTCCATGCCGTGGACGAACGCGGAGTTCGCCGACGCCGTCAGTGCCCGGTCGCCGAGTTCGCCCGCCACCACATGGGCGCCGATGACCGAGTCGCGCGCCGCGTCCGCCGCGGCGCCCGGCAGGCCCGCCGTGCTGAGCTTCGCCGTGTACGCGCCGGCGACGAGCGCGCCGAGCAGGGCGACACCGAGCGCGCTGCCCGTCTGCCGCACCGTGCTGAGCAGCCCGGCGCCGCGGCCCGCCCGGTCCTTGGCGAGCGCGCCGAGGGCGCCGCCCATCGCGGGGATCATCGCGAAGGCAATACCGACACCGGCGAGCGACAGCCACAGCGCCGTGAAGCCGTAGCCGGAGTCGACGGTCGTGCGTGCGCCGAGGAACGCCGAGAAGGCGAGCACCACCAGGGACACGACGATCACCGCCCGCGCCCCGAACGTGACGACCAGCGGCTGCGCCAGCTTCGCCGCGACGAGCATGCCGCCCATCAGCGGGACCATCCGTACGCCGGTGCCGAGCGAGTCGGTGCCGAGCACGGCCTGGAGGTACTGCGGCAGCAGGAACATCACGCCGGACATGACGAACATGCCGAGCGTCGCCGCGACGGTGTTGCTGAGGAAGCCGCGGTGCGACAGGAGCGAGAGGTCGAGCATGGGGCGCTCGCTGCGCCGCTCGCGCAGGACGAGGGCGCCGAGCAGGACGACGGCCGCGCCGAACCCGCCGATGACGACGGGGTCGCTCCAGCCCTTCGCCGGGCCCTCGATGATCGCGTAGATCAGGGAGCCGAGGCCGAGCGCGGTCAGGGCGGTGGAGACGATGTCGACCCGGGGCGCGGCCGGGTCCTTGCTCTCCGGGAGCAGGAACAGGCAGGCGGTGATGCCGATGGCGACCATCGGCACGTTCAGGACGAAGACCGAGCCCCACCAGAAGTGGTTGAGGAGCCAGCCGCCGATGATCGGGCCGAGCGGCATGCCGAGCGCGGAGGCCGCCGAGATCATGCCGATGGCCTTGGTCTGCTCCTCGCGCGGGAAGAGCGAGGGCACCACGGACATGGCGAGCGGCATCACGAGCGCCCCGCCGACGCCCATCAGGGCGCGGGCCGCGATGACCTGGGCGACGTCGCCGGCGAAGGCGCCCACGAGGGAGGCGGCGAGGAAGACGCCGAGCCCGGCGATGAGCATCCGGCGCCGCCCGAACCGGTCGCCGAGCAGCCCGGCCGGAAGCATCAGCGCGGCGAACACGACGATGTACGCGTCCGCCGTCCACTGCTGCTGACCGGTGGTGGCGCCGAGGTCCTCCGCGATCGTCGGCAGCGCCACGTTGAGGATCGTCATGTCGAAACCGAGCACGAGCATGCTCGCGACCAGGGCCCCCAGGGCCCACCAGCGCCGGGGATCCAGGCGCGATTCCACTTGCCGAGTGACAGTAACCATGAAATGAGAGTAGCTCTCAGTTCGGTGTGTCTGTCAATAACGAGGCGCTCTCAGGGAACGCGAAAAAGGCCGCGGCGTGAGCCGCGGCCTCGGGGGAGTGGGGTGGGAGCGTCAGGCGTGCTGGTACGCCACCAGGGAGATTCCGACGTAGTGCACGATGAAGGCGGCCAGCGTGAGCGAGTGGAACACCTCGTGGAAGCCGAACCAGCGCGGGGACGGGTTCGGGCGCTTGATGCCGTAGATCACGCCGCCCGCGCTGTACAGCAGCCCGCCCACGACGACCAGGACGAGCACCGCGATGCCGCCCGTGCGCAGGAAGTCGGGCAGGAAGAAGACGGCCGCCCAGCCCATCGCGATGTAGCACGGCGTGTAGAGCCAGCGCGGGGCGCCGACCCAGAAGACGCGGAAGGCGATGCCCGCCGCGGCCGCCGCCCAGATGCTCCACAGCAGCGCGTCGCCCTTGGAGTCGGGCAGCAGCAGGAGCGTCAGCGGCGTATACGTTCCCGCGATGATCAGGAAGATGTTCGCGTGGTCGAGCCTGCGCAGTACGCCGTCCGCGCGCGGGCCCCAGTTGCCCCGGTGGTAGAGCGCGCTCACGCCGAACAGGAGGCAGGCGGTCAGCGAGAAGATGGCGCAGGCGATGCGGCCCCGCGTGGAGTCGGCGAGGGCAGTGAGGAAGATGCCCGAGATCAGGACGGCCGGGAACATGCCGGCGTGCAGCCAGCCCCGCATTCTCGGCTTCAGCAACGGCGGCTCGGTGGCGACGACTTCGGTCTGCTCTGCGGCAACGCTCATCCAGGCATCGTACCTACGCCCCCGTAGGTCCTGGATATGGCGGGCGTCAGATCTCACCTGGGGTTAACCCCAGGTGGGCGCGGCGTTCTGATCCCTAATCCGCAGGAAACGAGTGGCGATCCTCACTCCGCTCAGGTGTGAAGCCCCCTGGACAGATGGGCGAAACGGTCGGATGATCAAATGAGTGTGGTCGGCACCGGATGAGCGCTCACTGACGTTTCAGTGGAACGGGAGGCGCAGCGTCCGGGTCGCGGCCCCCACGGGGCACCCAACTCAACATCCTCATTTAGGAGCGATCGTGGCGCGCGACATCGCGGCTCCCGCCCTGGGCACCCTCCCGACCAACCACCAGGAACTGATCTCGTGGGTCAACGAGATCGCGGAACTGACGCAGCCGGACCGTGTGGTCTGGTGCGACGGTTCCGAGGCCGAGTACGAGCGGCTCGCCGAGGAGCTCGTCGCCAAGGGAACGTTCAAGAAGCTCGACCCGATCAAGCGCCCCAACTCGTACTACGCCGCCTCGGACCCGACCGATGTCGCGCGCGTCGAGGACCGCACGTTCATCTGCTCCAAGGAGGAGAAGGACGCCGGGCCGACGAACCACTGGAAGGACCCCGCCGAGATGCGGGAGATCTTCGCGGGCGAGAAGGGCGTCTTCCGCGGCTCGATGAAGGGCCGGACGATGTACGTCGTCCCGTTCTGCATGGGCCCGGTCGGCTCGCCGCTGTCCGCGATCGGCGTCGAGATCACCGATTCGGCGTACGTCGCCGTCTCCATGCGCACGATGACCCGGATGGGCCAGGCGGTCCTGGACGAACTCGGTGACGACGGCTTCTTCGTGAAGGCCGTGCACACGCTGGGCGCCCCGCTGGCCGACGGCGAGCAGGACGTGCCGTGGCCGTGCAACTCCACGAAGTACATCTCGCACTTCCCCGAGGACCGGGAGATCTGGTCGTACGGGTCCGGGTACGGCGGCAACGCCCTGCTCGGCAAGAAGTGCTACGCCCTGCGCATCGCGTCCGTCATGGCGCGCGACGAGGGCTGGCTCGCCGAGCACATGCTGATCCTCAAGCTGACCCCGCCGGCCGGGGAGTCGAAGTACGTCGCCGCGGCCTTCCCGTCCGCGTGCGGCAAGACGAACCTCGCGATGCTGGAGCCCACGATCTCCGGCTGGACCGTCGAGACGATCGGCGACGACATCGCCTGGATGCGGTTCGGCGAGGACGGCCGGCTCTACGCGATCAACCCCGAGGCCGGCTTCTTCGGTGTCGCGCCCGGCACCGGCGAGCACACCAACGCCAACGCCATGAAGACCCTGTGGGGCAACTCCGTCTTCACGAACGTCGCGCTCACCGACGACAACGACGTGTGGTGGGAGGGCATGACGGAGGAGACCCCGGCCCATCTGACCGACTGGGAGGGCAACTCCTGGACGCCCGAGTCGGGCACCCCGGCCGCGCACCCCAACGCCCGCTTCACCACCCCCGCCGCTCAGTGCCCGATCATCGCGCCGGAGTGGGAGGACCCCAAGGGCGTGCCGATCTCGGCGATCCTGTTCGGCGGGCGCCGCGCCTCGGCCGTGCCGCTGGTCACCGAGTCCTTCGACTGGAACCACGGCGTCTTCCTCGGTGCGAACGTGGCCTCCGAGAAGACCGCCGCCGCCGAGGGCAAGGTCGGCGAACTGCGCCGCGACCCGTTCGCCATGCTGCCGTTCTGCGGCTACAACATGGGCGACTACATGGGGCACTGGGTGAGCGTCGGCAAGGCCGCCGCGCGGACAGAAGGTGGCGCCGCCAAGCTCCCGAAGATCTACTACGTCAACTGGTTCCGCAAGGACGCGAACGGGCGCTTCGTGTGGCCCGGGTTCGGTGAGAACAGCCGCGTCCTGAAGTGGATCGTCGACCGCCTCGACGGGCGGGCGGACGGTGTCGAGACCCCGATCGGCATTCTCCCGACCAAGGAGTCCCTGGACACGGACGGCCTCCAACTGGCCGACGCGGACCTGGAGTTCCTGCTCACCGTCGACAAGGAGGTCTGGCGCGAGGAGGCCGCACTGGTACCGGAGCACCTCAACACGTTCGGCGATCACACGCCGACCGAGCTGTGGGACGAATACCGCAAGCTGGTGGCCCGCCTCGGCTGAAGCCGGACCTGAACGAGCCCCCGCACAACGGCGTGCGGGGGCTCGTTCGCATGCGCCCGCCCATGAACGCCCTTCACAGGTTCCTCACATGTTTCAATGGCCTCACAAGTGCGCTCATCGAGGGGGATGAGACGCCAATTCAGCCTGTGGGGGGCATAGTTGAGCAAGGCTCAGCACATCAGACGTACCGCGGCGCTCCTGGTCGCAGGGGTGCTCGGCGCCGCCGGACTGGTCACGGGGACCGCGTCGCAGGCGCTCGCCGCGACGCCCGCCGACACCGCCGTGAAGCTGCCGGTCACCAACTTCTCCGCGCTCGCCGTCGACTCGGCGCACCAGCGGGTCTACGTCAGCGAGGGCGACGCGGAGTACCCGACCAACCCGGCCGTGCACGTCTACGACTTCGACGGCAAGAAGGTCGCGACGGTCGCCGTGCCCACGTTCGCGTCGGGCCTCGGTGTCAGCGCCGACGGCGCCACCCTGTACGTGGGGCAGAAGGGCGGCATCCTCAGCTTCGACACCACGACGCTGGAGCAGACGGCCAACGTCACCGCCAACTACGACACCTGCGGGCGCTCGCTCGCCGTCGCGGGCGGCCGGGTCTGGCACACCACCAAGTACGAGTACCAGTCGGGCTACTGCGCGACCGGCTACACCTACCTCGACCGGACCAGCGGCTCGTCGCCGCGCACCGGCTGGGGCGACTACGGGCGGATCCACCTGTTCGGCGGCGGACCGGCCGCGCCCGACCGCTTCTACGCCGCCCAGGAGCTGACCAGCGCCTCGACGAACCCGTTCGTGACCGCGTTCAGCGCCGACTCCGACGACCCGGTGCGCGGCCCCGAGCGCCGCTTCGCCGACGCCGACGGCAAGGGCGCGCTCGACTTCAAGGACCTCGCGCCCAGCGCCGACGGCACCAAGGTCGCCGTGGCCGACGCGGCGTACGGGACACGGCTGCTGAACGCCGACGACCTCACGACCGCGGCCGGCCAGTACCAGGCGCTGCCCGAAGGGGCGAAGGGCTCGGCCGTCGCGTTCAGTGGCGACGGGACGTACGTGGCGCGGGGCGCGAGCGCCTCCGGCTCGACGCCCGACCTGCTGATCCAGCCGGCGGACCCGGCCGACACGACGGCGCCGCTGGAGTTCGCTTTCGAGGGCAGCCTCGACGGTGACGCGGTCGTCCCGCGCGGCCTCGCCTTCGCGGCGGACGGCTCCCGCCTCTTCGCCGTCACCCACCACGGCAGCTACGAGTACTGGCTGCACGTCATCACGCCGCCCGCCAGGCAGTACGACGCGCGCTTCACGGGCGGTCTGACGCAGAGCCCGAGCAGCGCCGTCGTCGGCGAACCGGTCGCGCTGCGCGGCAAGGTGGAGTTCGACGGGGGCGCGCCCGCGACACCGTCGAAGATCACCGCCGTACGCAGGGACGCCGACGGCACGACCACCGAGCTGACCCCGGTCAAGCTCGCCGCCGACGGCTCGTTCACCGTCCTCGACGCCCCCGACCGGGTCGGCGAGGCCACGTACACGGTGTCGTACCTGGGCGACCTCACCCACCGGCCGGCCGCGGACGTGGTCAGGACGGTGCAGGTCGGCAAGGCGCCGACCACGATCGCGCTCACCGCGCCCACGGACGCCACCCGGAGCGGCGGAGTCGAGATCACCGGCACGTTCACGGCGGCGGGCCCGTCCCTGCCGTCCGCCGCGTCCCTGTCCGTGGAGCGCACGGACCGCCTCGGCACACAGGCGCTGCCCGCGGTGGAGGTCGGGGCGGACGGCACGTTCACGGTCCGTGATCTGCCGCGGACGACCAAGTCCATGACGTACAAGGTGAGTTGGCCGGGCGACGAGCTGCACGGGGCGTCCACCGCCTCGGCGACCGTCACCGTCAGGCGCTGACCGCGGGGCCGGTGGCTTCCGTCGGCTACCGGCCCCGCTCCTCCAGGTACCGCGTGTGGGACTCCTGGCGGCGCGCCTCGGTCTCCCGCAGCGCGGCCGCCACGGACGTCAACTCCTCTTGCACGAGGGCGAGTTGCCGGTCGAGGTGGCGCTCGGGCTGTTCCTGTCCCGGAGTGATCCGGGTCCACCAGCGGGTGCGGGCGTACGTGTCGACGGCCTCCGGGACGTCCTGGCGCACCGCCCGGCCCAGCGCGTGCAGCGCCTCCGGGTCCTGGGCGAGGAGCTCGGCGGCCCACCCCGGGTCGAGGAGGGCGCCGAGCAGCTCGTCGATCTCCCCGATCCTGGCGGCCGCGACCGGCGGCACGTCCACCTCGCGGAGGTAGCCGCGCAGCTGCTCGAAGTCGGCGCGCAGCTCGCCGAGTCGGGCCGACGGGTCGGGGAAGCCGGGCGGCGCGGGCCGCTCCGGCGGGGCGGTCAGCGCGCCCGCCCCGTAGAGACCGGCCACGACGACCGGCCAGTATGGGCCCGCGACGCCCGTGAAGGTCAGGGCGAGCCCGGCGAGCCCGCACGCGCTCCCGGCGATGTTCTTCCGGGAGGCCAGGAACTCGGAAACGTCACTGATAGCCACGGATCTCCTCCAGGGCGCCGGCCAGCGAGCCGTTCACGGCGTCGAAGAGCCGGCCGCCGGTCAGTTCGGCGATCCCGCTCAGCTCCGCGCGCGACGCGTCGCCGAACAGGATCGGGAAGACGGGGGTGTTCCGTTCAGCCCGCCCCAGCGTGCGGTAGAACCGGTCGAAGTCGGCCGCCTTCGCGCCCGTCGTGTTCTCGCCGTCCGTCATCAGCACGATCGACGTGAACATGTCCCGGCCCCCGCCGCCCACCTGCCCGTACGCGGCTTCGAGCGACGTGTAGACGGCGGTGCCGCCGGACGCGGTGAGCGCCGCCGTGTCCCGCTCGACGGCGTCGAGCCCCTTGCGGGGCGCCGCCGGGTCGACCACGTGGGTGCGCACCGACTTCACGCCGTTTCCGAACGGCATCAGCGTCACCTCCTCGCGCTCCCGGAAGCCCCCGGTGAGCCCGTGCAGCGCCCGCTTCAGCGCGGCGAGCCGCTCGCCCTTCATCGACCCCGAGGTGTCGAGGACGTACACCGTGCGCGAGGGGCGGCGCAGTTCGTTCTCGTACGAGGAGAGGAGCTCGTCGGCGGTGGACCTGGTGCCGGGGAAGGGCAGTTCGCGGCGGCGCGCCGTGTCGAGCCCCGGCGCCGGGGTCACCCCGGAGACCACCGGGCGGCGCAGCGTCCTCGACGTGACCGCCTGCTGGAGCTCCGGTGTGCGCAGCGTCTCGGCGAGCCGGCGCACGTTCTCGCGGGCCGCGGCCGGTGCGGCGGCGAGCGAGGAGAGCGGGTAGTCGGCGGTGACGACACCGTCCTTCGGGCGGATCACGGTCAGGCCGGGGATGCCGGCGAGCACGGACTCGTAGTTGAGCAGCGCGTCGACGTCGCCGCGCCGCACGTACGCCTGCGCCAGGAAGCCCGAGGAACCGGAGGTCAGCTGCTGCCCCCGGAAGAACTCCTTCAGCCGGGCCCTGGCCTTGCCGATGTCCTCGCCGGTGAGCGCCGACTGGGCGCCGGAGAGCGCGGAGGCGACGGAGACCAGCGTGGCGAACCCGGAGTGGGAGCGCGCCGGGTCCGTCATCCCGTAGGTCAACTTCCGTTCCGTGACGGCCTGTTCGAACTGCTTCCAGGTGACGTCGGACGGCGGCCGGCCGAGCTTGCCGAGGGCCTCCTCGCGGACGCCGATGGCGACCGGGCTCGACATGACGGGCGTCTCGGAGACGATCCGCTTCTTCGCGCCGGGGACGAGCCGCAGGTAGTCGTTGGACGACAGCCACACCGCGTCGAACTTCCCGTCGGCCTTCCCCGAGGCGAGGAGTTGTACGGCGTCCAGGGTGCCCATGTAGGTGGGGTCGACGTCGATACCGGTCAGGTCCCGGGTGCGGTCCAGGGCCGGGGCCATGTCGGACAGCTCGCTGGAGGCGAGGATCCGCAGGACGTTGCCGGACGACGGCTTCCGCGCGGCCCCTTCGGGCCCGGGCTCCCCGGGCCCGGGCGTCGTGCAGCCGGTCAGCACGGCCGCCGTCACGAGGGCCAGGGTGAGCGCACGCTTCACGCGAGCCCCCCGTCCAGGGCGCCCCGCGACCGGCTGCGCTCCAAGTAGGCGCCGGCGTCGCGGAGTTCGGCCGTCAGGTTCTCCACGGTCGCCGCCATCGCCTCGGTGGCCTGCACCTTGTACGTGTCGATCGCGTCGAGCGTCCGGTAGATCTGCTGGAACGCCGTGCGCAGCGTCTCCGCGCCGACCGCCGGGTCCGCGGCGATGCGCTGGATCTCGCCGCTCTGCGTGGCGAGCATCTCGGCGTTGCCCCGGATCAGGTCCTCGGTCGTCCCGCGCAACGCGTCGACCTGCTCGATGACCTTCCTCTGGTGGTCGAGCGCGGACGCGAGCATCACGGAGATCCGCAGCGCGGAGACGGTCGTGGTGGCGGCGCGGTCGACGCCCTTGATCAGCTCCTCGTTGTTGCGCCGTACGACGTCCATCGCCAGGTAGCCCTGAGCGCACACCGCGAGCTGGGTGAGGAGGTCCTGATGCTTCTGCCGTACGGGGAACAGGACGTCGGCGCGGAGCGAGTCGGCGGCCTGCGGGTCGGTGACACCGGTGATGTGCCCCTCGACGGCCGCGTCCAGGGCCTCGGTCAGCACGACGTACTCCTGGAGCTTGCCCATCGTCTCCCAGAGCCTGACCCGCTCGGTCTGCAACGCCGCGCTGTCCCGGCGCAGTTCGTCCTGCCCGCCGCGCAGCGAGCCCACGATCCTGTTCAACGTGCTTTGCGCGGAGGCGTACTTGGCGACATGGTCGCGCAGCCTGTTCCCGCCGGGCAGCCGCGAGAGGAACTTGCGGCCCTTGGCGGCCGGAAGGTCGCGCGGGTCCAAGTCGTCGACCACGCGCCGCAGTTCCACCAGCGACGCGGCGACATGGGACTGTGCGTCGCCGCCCTGGTCGGGCAGGCTGCGCAGGGTGCGCTCCAGCATCCGGTTGGACTGGGCGGCCGCCGCGCGCATGTCGCCCGTGCCGAGCGCCGTGATCTCGCCGACCTTGCCGGCGAACTCGGGGGAGCGGGCGTCGAGCGCGGCGAGGTTCTCCACGTACGCCGCGGCCTTCGCCGCCATGTCCGCCCTGACCTCGTCGCCCACGGGGACCAGGCCGCCCGCGCTCGCTCGGGGGACGGCGCCGACCGCCTCGGGCGGGGTCAGCGTGAGCGTGTTCTGTTCGGGTGTCGTGTGGGTCATGTCTCTGCTTCCCCCCGTCAGCCGCGCGCCCGGCGGGCCATCTCGTGCAGCACCGACGAGGTGGGCACGGGCGCCTGCCGGACGCCGGTCAGCTGCTGCTTCAGATAGGTGCCCGCCGACGCGAACGCGGCGGCCCCGCCCTGCGGCCGGAAGCCGTGCTGCACCGCGAGCGCGCGCAACGTGGTGTCCGTGGACAGGAGTTGGGCGAGTGCCGTGCCGTTCTCGGTGAGCGGGACGGCCGTGTGGTCGCTGTTGACCGTCGTGTCCGGGTACAGCACCACCAGGTCGTCGGGGGTCTGCCCGCCCGCGAGCAGCGCCGCGACCTGGGACTCGTAGACGAGCACCAGTGGATTGCCCGCCCCGCTGACGAAGTCACGGAAGACGGCGTCGGAGCTGGACTGCTGCGAGCCCTGGACGGAGATGAGCGTGCGCAGCAGCGGCGCGGTGCGGTCGAGGTCCTTCTCGTCGGCGACGACCCGGCCGTCGTTCGCCACGTACGAGGTGGCGGCGAGGTAGAGGGCGCCCGAGCTGGAGGACTCCGGGTCGGTGGAGGAGATGAAGAGCGTGCCGCTCAACTCCCCGTACTTTCCGGCCCCCTTGAGCTGCTGCCAGGTGCGGTCCTTGCGGGCCGCGTCCAGATAGGGGCGCATCTTGAGCGTGCCCCGGTGGCCGGTGTCGAGCGTGGCCAGGCCGTTCGCCGCGAGCACCTGGGCGGCGCCCTTGTGGGCGACGACCACGAGCGGCGAGTAGAAGGGCCGCGGCAGCGTGCCGCGCACCTTGTACCGCTTCGCCAGTTCGACGGCCGGTGCCTGGCTGGAGGGGAAGGCGAGGTCGTACCCCTTGAGGTCGAGGCCTTCCATGGCCCAGGACCCGGAGGTCTCGGCCTTCACGGTGAAGCCCTTGGCGGCCAGCGCCCGCTTCACTGCGGCATCGGCGAAGAAGTCGGCCTTCTCCGAACCGATCACCATGCGCACGGTCTTCGTTGCCGTGCTCTTCTCGTCCCTGGCGTCATCGTCTCGTCCGGCGAGCACGGCGGTGATCACACCGCCGAGCAGGAGGACGGCCAGGGCCATTCCTGCGATTCGTCTCACAGGGGGAGCGTGCTCGCGGAGGCCGACATTCCCGGGCGTCCACGGTGAACGAAGGGTTAAGGCCGCGTCCCGGTATCCAACCGGAGGGGCGTCACGCGGATACCAGCTGCCCGGCGGCCGCGTGCGCCTCCATGCGGCGCGCCGCCAGGATCGCGGCGGCGGTGTCCGCGCGGGACGCGGCGACGACCAGGGCGCGGCCCGCGAGGGCGTGCGCGCGCTGGTGCAGGGCGGTCGCGTGGGGCAGGGGGCGCCTCTCGCCCGAAGGATGGGGGTGGATCCCGGCGGCGACCGGTGCGCGGGCGGGGGTGTGGCCGCCCCGCAGCCGGGCGACCTGTGCGGCCAGCTCGTCGGAGGCCGCGTCCAACTCCCCGTCGGCGGCCGGGAGTTGGCGCAGCTCGTCGGTCACCGCGAGGAGCGCAGCGAGATGGCCTGCGAGCTGGATGTCCAGCTCCTCCTCGCGGGAGCGGTGCGGGAAGTCGGTGCCGCTGTCGGCCGCCACGGTGTGGACCGACTTGGTGCGGATCGGCTCGTACATGGAGGCCTCCAGGGCGGGCGTGGCAGCTTGGCCTCCATCGTACATTGGATTCTGTCTAAATTAGAACCTGTCCAAAGTAGCGGCGTGCCCGAGCCCCGGTCAGGGCTGGCTGTAGCCGTCCAGGAAGTTCCCGATCCGGGTCACGGCCTCCGTGAGCTGGCGGGTGTCGGGGAGCGTGACGACGCGGAAGTGGTCCGGCTCCGGCCAGTTGAAGCCGGTGCCGTGGACGACCATGATCTTCTCGCTGCGCAGCAGGTCGAGCACCATCTGCCGGTCGTCCTTGACCTTGAACACCTTCGGGTCGAGGCGCGGGAAGAGGTACAGGGCCCCCTTCGGCTTCACGCAGGTCACGCCGGGGATCTGCGTGAGCAGCTCGTACGCCACGTCGCGCTGCTCCTTGAGCCGGCCGCCCGGCAGGACCAGGTCGTTGATCGTCTGGCGGCCGCTGAGCGCGGCGACGACACCGTGCTGGCCCGGCATGTTCGCGCACAGGCGCATGTTCGCCAGGATCGTCAGGCCCTCGATGTACGACTCCGCGTGCGCGCGCGGTCCGGAGATGGCCATCCAGCCGACCCGGTAGCCGGCCACCCGGTACGCCTTCGACATGCCGTTGAAGGTGAGCGTCATCAGGTCCGGGGCGATGGCCGCGGTCGGCGTGTGCGTCGTGTCGTCGTACAGGATCTTGTCGTAGATCTCGTCGGAGCAGACGAGGAGGTTGTGGCGGCGGGCGATGTCGGTGAGGCCGCGCAGCATCTCGTCGCTGTAGACGGCGCCCGTGGGGTTGTTCGGGTTGATGATCACGAGCGCCTTGGTGCGGTCGGTGATCTTCCGCTCGACGTCCGCGAGGTCCGGCATCCAGTCCGCCTGCTCGTCGCAGCGGTAGTGCACGGCGGTGCCGCCGGAGAGCGAGACGGCGGCGGTCCACAGCGGATAGTCGGGCGCGGGCACCAGCACCTCGTCGCCGTCGTCGAGCAGGGCCTGCATCGCCATCACGATCAGTTCCGAGACGCCGTTGCCGATGAAGACGTGCTCGACGTCCGTCTCCACGCCGAGGGTCTGGTAGTGCATCATCACGGCGCGGCGTGCTGCCAGGAGCCCCTTGGCGTCGCCGTAGCCGTGGGCGTCGCCGAGGTTGCGGAGCATGTCCTCGAGGATCTCGGGCGGGCAGTCGAAGCCGAACGCCGCCGGGTTCCCGGTGTTCAGCTTGAGGATGCGGTGGCCCGCCGCCTCCAGCCGCATCGCCTCCTCGAGAACCGGGCCGCGGATCTCGTAGCAGACGTTGGAGAGCTTGGTCGACTGGATGAGCTGCATGCTCCGACTTTACGGGCGTGTTTCACGGCGGCGCGCCCGGTTTACCGCCTGATGGGCGGGGTGGGCGGCCCGGGGTTTCGGATGCGGTGGCACGCGGTGCCCGCTGCCTCAGGATTGGCGGGTACGGGGGTGGGGTGCGGCTTGGATGGGGCGGTTCGGCGGGGTGCGGGTGATGTGGGCCACGCCGCGCGACGTGGCGGCCGGCCTCTGGTGGCGGGCCGCGCTGTGTGGGACCGTCCGCGGGTGACTGACACTCCTGCGGGGCGCACGGATGCCGCGCTCGCGTCCACCCGCCCGGACGACCGGGCCGCGTCCGTGCTGCGGTTCACGACGGAACTCATCGCCTGGGTGGCCACGCCCTGGGCTCTGGCGGACCACGGGTGGTGGCTCGCGGCGCTCTCCGTCGTCGTCCTCATCGGCCTCCCGACGGTCTTCGCCACCCCGGGCGACAAGGCCCAGGTGATGGTCGCCGTACCCGGCTGGGTCACGGTCCTGCTCGTGCTGCTCCAACTCGTCGCGGCGGTCGTCTCCTCGTGGGCGGCCTGGCCGGCGTGGGCCGCGACCGCCGTGACCCTGCTGGCCGCCGTCACGGTCGGCACGGAGTTCCGGCGGTGGCGGTGGCTGCTGTCCGCGCCGCGACCCGCCCCCTGAGCTGCGGATTCGATTGCATGTTCGATAAGGGGAGTAGGCTGGCCGTATGCACCAAGGGCTTCAGGGGTCACTCTTCGATCAGGGGCGGGACATGGCGCTCGGCCCGCTCGGCGGCGTGCGTCGCACCGTGCTCGGTGCCGGCGCCTGGATCGACGTACTGCCGGGGTGGCTGAGCGGCGCCGACGCGCTGTACGAGCACCTCGCCGACGGCGTCCCGTGGAAGGCCGAGCGGCGGCAGATGTACGAGCGGGTCGTCGACGTGCCGCGGCTCCTGAAGTTCTACGGGGACGGGGAGCCGCTGCCGCACCCCGTGCTCGCCGAGGCGCGCGACGCGCTGTCCGCCCACTACGGCGAGGAACTGGGCGAGCCGTTCACCACCGCGGGGCTCTGCCACTACCGGGACGGCCGGGACAGCGTGGCCTGGCACGGGGACCGGATCGGGCGCGGGGCCCGCGAGGACACGATGGTCGCCATTCTGTCCGTGGGGGCGCCGCGCGACCTGGTGCTCCGCCCGCTCGGCGGCGGCAGCGGCGAGACCGTCCGCAGGCCGCTCGGGCACGGCGACCTCATCGTCATGGGCGGCTCCTGCCAGCGCACGTGGGAGCACGCGATCCCCAAGTCGACGCGTGCGACCGGCCCACGGATCAGCGTGCAATTCCGGCCACATGGGGTGCGTTGAGGAGGGAATGGCCGGTCTGACGGGGTTTCGCCGACGGCTGTCCCCGGGACCCCCTCAGTCCTTACAATCCGCCCTCATGTCCCGGCAGCACCCCCACCAAGGCCACGACCCGGTGGTTCCCGAGGTCGTCTACGACCCTCAGCAGGCCGTCGGCGCGTACGACGGCTACGCCGATCCGGCCACCGTCCACGGCTGGCAGGAATCGGCCACCGCCGCCCCGGCCGCCGTGCCCGACCCGGCGCCGCTCGCGGCGGTACCCGACGTGCGCGGCGACAACGCCGTCTTCGTCGACGGCTCGGGCCGCAGGGGCCGCCTGATGCGCCGCGGCGGCATCGCGCTCGGCGCGGCCTGCGTCGTCTTCCTCGGCGTCGTCGTCACCGGCCTCTTCGGGTCGAGCCCCTCGGGCGGCCCGCTGCCCTGGGGCGACGGCGACGACGGCAGCAAGCAGCCGCGCGCCGAGCACTCCGCGCCGCCGTCGGCGAGCCCCGACCCGGAGGCGACCGAGGGCGCCACGCCCGACGCGAGCCCGTCGGTGAAGCCCTCGGCGCACCCGAGCGCGTCGACCGGCAAGGACGCGAGCCCGGCCGGCTCACCGTCCACGAGCACCCCCAGGGCGCCGACGACCACGGCACCCGCCACCAGCGCATCGCCGTCCCGGGGGAACTCCGACAACAAGCCCGGGCGAGGCAATGGCTCACCGGGGTCGGGTACGACCAAGGGGCCGAATTGAAAGCTCCCCGCGCAAAGGCGGGGAATTCCTGACTCAGGCTGGCGCGGCCGGATCGGGCGCGGCACCCGGCAGGCGGCGATGCCGTAACAGCCGTGTGGTGACTACGAGTTGACGTTCCGGCGCACCGACTTCCCCGCGAGGGTGTCGGTGCGCCGGCCGTCCTTCATCACGAACTTCCCGTCGATGAGGACGTGCGGGATGCCGACGGGCAGGGTGCGCGGCGCCTCGAACGTCGAGCCCGCCGCCACCGTCTCCGGGTCGAAGAGGACGAGGTCGGCGCGGTAGCCCTCGCGGACCAGGCCGCGGTCGGGCAGTCGCAGCCGGGCGGCGGGCCGCGACGTGAGGTGCGCGACCGTCTCCTCCAGGGACATCACGCCCAGGTCGCGGGCGTAGTGGCCGAGGTAGTGCGGGAACGTCCCGTACGCGCGCGGGTGCGGCTTGAAGCCCTGGAGGATGCCGTCGCTGCCCCCCGTGTGCACGGGGTGCTGCATGATCGCGCGGACGTTGTCCTCATGGCCGACGTGCTGAAGGATCGTCGAACCGAGCTTGTCGTTGATCAGCAGCCGGCGGGCGGTGACCCACGGTGCCTCGCCGCGCTCGGCGGCGGCCCGCGCGATCGTCTTGCCGACACAGGAGACGAGCCCCGGGTCGGTCACCCCGCTCACCTCGATGGTGTCCCACTCGATCGGCACGCCGTGACAGCCGTCCGAGCCGAGCTCCTCGACGTGGTGCCGGACGCGCTCGGCGGTCTCGTCGTCCTTGAGACGGGCGAGGGTCGCGTCGGGTCCGCCTTCATTGGCCCAACTGGGCAGCATGGCGACGAGAGTTGTGGACCCGGGCGTGTACGGGTACGTGTCCAGGCTGATGTCGGCGCCGGCGGCGATGGCGTCGTCGAGGAGTGCGAGCAGGTCGCCGGCCTTCCCCTTGTTCACGCCGAAGTTCATGGTGGCGTGGGCGAGATGGAGGGAGCAGGACGCGGTGCGCGTCAGCTCGACCATCTCCTTGTACGCGTCGAGCGCGCCCGCGCCGTAACTGCGGTGGTGGGGGCAGTAGTAGCCGTCGTACGCGGCGACGGTGCGGCACAGTTCGGTCAGCTCGGCGTCCTTGGCGTACATGCCGGGCGTGTACGTGAGCCCGGAGGACATGCCGACGGCGCCCTGCTCCATCCCCTCCGCGACGAGCCGCTTCATGTGGTCGAGCTCGGCCGGGGTCGCGTCCCGGTCGTCCCAGCCGACGGCGTACATGCGGACGGTGCCCTGGGGGATGAGGTAGGCGGCGTTGACCGCGATGCCCTGGCGGTCGAGGCGGTCCAGGTACTCGCCGACGGTGCGCCAGTCGAAGTCGATGTCGGAGCCGTCGCCGTTCCAGCCGGTGATCGCCTGGCGGACCTGGGCGAGGGTGCGGTCGTCGACCGGCGCGTACGAGAGGCCGTCCTGGCCGAGGACTTCCAGGGTGACGCCCTGGGCGGCCTTCGCGCTGTGGTCCGGGTCGCGGAGCAGGGCGAGGTCGCTGTGGGCGTGCATGTCGATGAAACCCGGGGCCAGGGCCAGGCCTGTGCCGTCGATCGTGCGGGGCGCTGTGGGGCGAGGTCCTGCGCCCTCGGGTCTGATCTCGGCGATGCGGCCTGCGGCGAGCCTCACGTCTGCCCGGTAGGAGGCGCCGCCGGTGCCGTCGATCACGCGGGCGTCTTTGATGACCAGGTCGTCCATCGGGGCCTCTCGTCTGCCAGGTGCTACTTGTCGGGCGTCTGCGGGTGCGTCGTGGCTGGTCGCGCAGTTCCCCGCGCCCCTGAGGCATGCGCTGCGCGCAGCCTCCCCAGGGG
>NZ_JBFAVD010000036.1:0-66869 GCF_040679615.1 Streptomyces sp. NPDC052225
TGCAGTCTCTTCTCGGCGTATTTACCCGTTGCAGGCTAGGCGGCGAAGCCGCCAGCCTTCATCGGAGGCGCCCCTGAGATGGCGCACGAAGTGCGCATCTCAGGGGCGCGGGGAACTGCGCGACCAGCCACGACGCACGGCGCGCCCGACCACCGACCCCGCACGGCGAGCAGACCCACCCCGAACCCCCAACCCGGCCGCGACCAGCAACAGCCCACCCAGCATCACGAACGGGGCCGCCGTACCCACCAGCCCGGCCACCAGCCCCGCGGACGCGGGCGCCGCAACCTGCCCGAGCCGGTTCCCGGTCAAGCGGAGCGCAAGCGCGGTGGAGCGGGCCTCCGGCGGCGCCGCCTGCACGACCGTCGTCATCGACAGCGGCTGCCCGACCCCCAGGCAGAAGCCGAGCAGCACCAGCATCACGCCGAGGGCCCAGACGGGAACGGGCAGCGCGATGCCCGCGCAGAGCACCGCCGCCAACAGGCACGTCGTCGCGATCAGCGCGGAACGGCCGAGCCAGTTGATGAGCGGCGTCATCACCAGACGGCACGCGATCGTCGCCCCGGCGCGGAGGCTGAGCAGCACGCCGATGACGGACGGGGCGATCCCCCGGTGCTCGCCGACCACCGGAAGGTACGCCGTGAGGATGTCCGTGGCCGACAGGACGGCGAGGCTGATGAAGATGCCGCCGGGGACGCCCCGGGTGCGCAGGATCCGGTGCACGGGAACACGACGGCCTGCCTCAGCGGCGTTCGTACGGGACCGCGTCGGCGTACGACGGAACTCGATGCGCCACAGCGACGTGAAGGCCACGGCGCACACCCCCGCCGAGACGAGCAGCGCGAGCGCGCTCGTGCCGGCCATGTCGGGGCCGCCGATCACCGCGCCGGCGGCGATCGGGCCGACGAGCTGGCCCAGGGACGCGCCGATGGTGAAGTGGCCGAAGTTGCGGTCCTGTTCGTCGGGCGCGGACTGCCGGGCCACGATCGACTGCGCGCCGATCACGAAGCACAGGTGCCCGAGGCCCATCACGCCGCTCCAGGCGGCCATCGGGACCAGGGAGTCGGCGAGGCCGCTCAAGGCGCAGCCGCCCGCGATCAGCACCACGCCGATGGGGAGGAGCGGAGCGCACCGGCCGTGGTCCGTCCGCCGGCCCAGCGGGACGGCGGCGAAGAGCGGCAGCAGCGCGTAGACACCGGCGATCACGCCGACGGCCCGCTCGTCCGCACCGAGCGCGAGCGCCCGGTACGAGACGGCGGGACGCGCCATCGACACCGCCCCCTGCGCGAAGCTGAAGGCGATGACGAGGCGCAGCAACCAGGTGCGGCTCATCCGGTCGGTCACACGATCCCGAAGAGCAGGCCCGCGCCGAGGACGACGAGTGCGGTCAGCGCGGCCCATTTCACGGTGAACTTGGTGTGGTCGCCGAACTCGACCTTGGCCATGCCGACGAGGACGTACACGGCCGGGACGAGCGGGCTCGACATGTGCAGCGGCTGGCCGACGAGCGAGGCGCGGGCGATCTCCAGGGACGAGACGCCGTGCGCGGCGCCCGCCTCGGACAGGACCGGCAGGATGCCGAAGTAGAAGCCGTCGTTCGACATGAAGTACGTGAACGGGATGGACAGGACACCCGTGACGAGTGCCATGTGCGGGCCCATCCAGTCGGGGATGCCGCTGACGACCCACTTGGCCATGTGGTCGACCATGCCGGTGCCCTGGAGGACGCCGGTGAAGACGGCGGCGGCGAAGACCATGCCGGCGACGTTGAGGACGTTCTCGGCGTGGGCGCCGATGCGGGCCCGCTGGTCGGGCATGTGCGGGAAGTTGACGGTGAGGGCGAGCGCGGCGCCGAGCATGAAGAGGACCGGGATCGGCAGCCACTCCATGATCATGGCGGTGAGGAGGGTGACCGTGAGCAGCGCGTTGAACCAGTACAGCTTGGGGCGCAGGGTGGCGCGGTGCGGGTCGAGGCCCTCGAACGTCTCGCCGTCCTCGTTCTCGTACGAGGGTGCGCCCGCGGCGGAGTGGTCGCCGCCGCCGGTCCCCTTGCGCGCACCGGTGCCCGCGCCGACCAGGACCTTCTCGTCGGCCGTCTCGGTGACGGTCTCGGCGACCTCGTCGATCGACAGGTATCCGAGGCGCTTGCGCTCCCGGCGGCCGAGGACGTAGGCGAGGGCGAAGACGAAGAGGAGTCCGACGGCGAGCGCCGGGATCATCGGTACGAAGATGTCGGACGCGTCGAGCTTGAGGGCCGTGGCCGCGCGGGCGGTGGGGCCGCCCCAGGGCAGCGTGTTCATGACGCCGTTGGCGGTCGCGGCGACACCGGTCATGACGACGAGGCTCATCTTCAGGCGCTTGTACAGCGGGTACATCGCCGAGACGGTGATCATGAAGGTGGTGGAGCCGTCGCCGTCCAGCGACACGATCGCGGCGAGCACGGCGGTGCCGACGACGATCCGGACCGGGTCGGCCTTCGCGAACTTCAGGATGCCGCGCACGATCGGGTCGAACAGGCCGACATCGATCATCACGCCGAAGTAGACGATCGCGAACATCAGCATCGCGGCGGTGGGCGCCAGGTCGCCGATGCCGGCGATGACGTAGTCACCGAGGTGGGCGCCCTTGCCCACCAGGACGCAGAACAGCGCGGGGATGAGCACGAGCGCCGCGATGGGCGACACCTTCTTCATCATGATCAGGACCAGGAAGGTCGCGATCATGGTGAAGCCGAGGATGGTCAACATGGAGGGGGTCCCTAACGTTCGTTCGCCTTCGAACTGCCGCCCGGGGGTGGCGGTCAGCGAGACGTTAGGGCCCGCTCTGTTGCGTTAACAAGATGTTGACGCGTGAGCAATAAGCGCAAAACTCCAGGTCACAGCTTTGGTGGTGGCCGGGTCGCCGGGGCTTGTCACAGACGGTCGAAGAGGACGACGCCGTTGCGGGTGCCGACGGCGAGTTCGCCGGCCGGGCCGGGGGCGAGGGCGGTGCACACGGAGGGCAGCTCGACCGTCGTACGGACCTTGCCGTCCCGGCTGCCGACGACGGCCAGGGTGCGCCCGAGGGCCACGGCGTACCGGTCCCCGCCGGCCAGGACCGTCGCGTGCCGGACTCCGGGGAGCGCAGTCCGGTGCCGGTGCACGGGCGGCGGTGTCGCGCTCGCCGCCCGCCGCCGGCGGCGAACTCCGGTCGCGGCCTGCCGGTCCAGCGCCTCGACCAACGGGTCGAGGGAGAGGACGAGGGTCTCCGCGACACCGACGAGCAGGAGCTGCGCCTCCTCGGCTCCCTGCACGAGGGCCACCGCCCGCACCCCGCCCGCCTGCACCCGCACCCTGGCACCGGTCGCCCCGTCGAGCAGGAACAGGCCCCGCCACCGGGTCGGTACCGCGTAGAGGGTGCGGTCGCCGTGCGGCAGGACCTCCGCCTCGTAGAAGGCGGGGTCCGTGCCCGGGTCGAAACAGGGCTCGTCGAAGACGGGGCCGCGCGCCACGTCGTGCACGGCGAGCCGGGCCCGGCCGTGCTCGTTCCACACCGTGAGCGAGTACGCCGACTGCCCGGCACCCGGCTCCCGTTCGGGCAGCGCCCGCAGCCAGACCGGTTCGCCCTCGCGGCCGCAGTGCGGCACCGGCGTGCGCAGCGGGCGGCCGCTCACGCGGGGAGCGGGCCGCTCCGCCAGGTCCCAGTACTCCAGGACGCCGGTGCCGCTGCGGGCCATGACCAAGGGGCGCGGCCGGTGGCCCGGCACCGGCCAGGCGAGGGCGATCACCTGCTCGACCGGGTGGCCCGCCAGAGGCCGCAGTCGGTGCCGCAGCGCGCCGTCCGCGCCCGCGCGCACCTGGACGAGCCCGTTCGTGGCGCCGACGACGACGTCCGCACCGCTTTCGCGCACGGAGACGGCGACGGTCGTCACCGACGCCACCGTGTCGAGGGCCTCGGTGAGTTCGAGGCGGGTGCCCGACCGGGTCAGCCGCCACACCTCGCCGGCCGCGGCGCCGCACAGGAGCCCGTCGTCACCGTCCCCCAGCGAGGCGACGGCCTCGGGCAGCCGGCCCTCCCACGAGCCGTCCAGGTCGACGACCCGGTGGTCGTTGCCGCCGCTGAAGGGCTGCCCGTCGAGGAAGCGGATGGCCTGAACGCCGCCGCGGTGCACGGGCCTCGGCACTCCGACCGGCCGGCACGTGGGCAGCGTCCACTCCTGTACGCCGCCGCTGTCGAAGCCCACGAAGAGCCGGCCGGTGTCCGGGGCGAGGCCGAGCGCCGTCGCCCAGCCGGGCATGACGAGGTCGGGACCCAGCGCGAGCATCCGGTTGTGCGTCACGTCCCAGCAGACGATCCGGCCGGGGCCGGTGGTGACGGCCACGACGTCACGGCCGCGGACCCGTCCTGTGGTGACCGCCGTGACGATGCCGGCGACCCCGAACTCCTGCTCCGCGACAGGCAGTCCACGGTCCAGCACGAGGACGCGCACCCGGCCGCCGTGCTCTGCGGTCACCACCATGTCGCGCTCCCCGGCGAGCCGCCCCACCGCGGCGCACGACAGCAGCGGCACGTCCCAGGGCCGGGGGCGGGGAACGGTGCGCCGCCAGATCTCCCGCGAGTCCGCGACGTCCCAGCACCGCACCGCGTGGTCCTCGCCCACGCTGACCAGGGCCCCGCGACCGTCCGGGCCGCGCACCGGGCCCATCGCGAGGATCCTGGCGCCCTGGTGGCCGGCCACCTGCGTGGAGTCGGCGGCGCGCGGCGTGGGCCAGATCCGTACGACGCCGTCGCTGCCGCCCACGCACACCGTGCCGTCGACGGTGCAGACGGCCGCCGCCTCGTGGTACCCGCTCTGTCCGCCGACCCGGTCGCCGGTGACGAGGTCGTACACCTGGAGCCCGTACAGGTCGCCCTGCACCGACACGCACGGCACCGTGCCGAGATCGAAGGCCGCGACACGCAGGCCCGGGCTGCGGTCGATGCGCAGGGGAAGCCCGACGGGCCGGCCGCTGTCGAGGTCGATCCGGTGCAGCCGGCCCTCGGCGGTGGCCACGGCGGCGATCCACTGCCGTCCCGCCCGGTGCACGGCCAGGGAGACGGGGGCCTCACCGGCGAGGAGCGTACGGACCGGCTTTCCTGCGGTCAGGGAGGTGAGCCGTACGGTGTCGTCGCCGCGGCTCGCGGTGACGGCGAGGGGGCCGGAGGGGTGGCCGGTGACGACCGTGAGGAGGTCGATGCGGGCGGCGTGGCCGGTGGAGCAGCCGTCCGGCCTCCCGGATTCCAGGTGCCCGCCAGCGAAGCCGTGCACCGACAAGGACAGCGGTGTGACCGCGATCGCGGTGACACGCCCGGTTCCGGACTCGCCCGGCTGCCACGTCAGGCACTCCGCACCACGCTGAATGTCCAGTCCCTGCTGGAGATCCCGGTCGTCATCGTCCAGCGCGCGCCGAGCCCGCCGCGACAGCCGTGGAGTCGCGCTCCACTCCGTCAGGACATAGGCGAGCAGCGTGCCGTCGTAGAAGCGCAAGGTGGCCGTGCCCAGCATGGCGGCGTTCCCCTCCACCACGACCTGATCCGCCCAGCGCACCCCGGTGCGGTCGTGCCCGGCGTCGGCCTCCTCGTGCAGCGGCAGCTTCCAGCACCGGTAGCGGCCGGTGGGGATGTGCCAGGCGTGCAGCAGGCGCCAGCGCAGCCAGCTCTCCTTGCCGGCCCGGTACTGGTAGCGCGTGTAGTGCGACAACGCCACGCCCCAGCCGGGGAGTTCGGGCGTCGCCGTCCAGGTGTCCGCGTCCAGCGCGCCCTGCTGGGCCGGCAGTTCGGCGCGCTCCCCGGTGTCCAGGTCCCAGGCTGCGGCCGTGGCGCGACCCGGGCGCTTCTCCAGGAACCAGGCCCGGCCTCCCTCGCCGGGCACGACAATCCCGTGACGGGCTCTGGACCACAGGCCCTCGTAGCTGCGCGAGCCGCCGTGCGGGTTCCACGCCGCCCACCGGGCCCGCCAGGGCAGGGGCTCCTCCCCCGCCGTGCCGCAGGAGTCGGCGAGCCGCGTCGCGGTGCGGCAGACCGCCGCGAGCCGCAGCCGGGCACGGGCGTCCGGGTCGGCGGGGCCCGGTGTCCTGCCGCGCAGCACCGCCTCGATGTCCCGCACGGCGCGCCCGGCCCTGCGGCCCTCGGCGGTGCGCAACTGCGGGAGCGCGGCGAGGAGTTGGCCCGGGTCGGCGGCGAGCACGAACGCGGCGTCCCGCACGAGCGGGTCGAGCACGCCGCCCTCGCCCGCGTGCAGCGCCAGGTAGTGCCGTACGTACGGGTGGTCGAGGTCGCGCAGCACGCCGGTCACCGTGCGCTGCACGTGCTCGGCGTCCTGGTTCTCGCGGAGGTACTCGATGAGGGCGCGGTGGTAGATCCGGTACACGGAGCCGCCGTCCTCGACGCCTTCGACGACGTACGAGCCCGCGGCCTGACGCAGCCAGACGATGTCCTCGTCGCCGTACGCACGGCCGGCGAGGGCCGAGGCGACCCGGGGCCAGACGCCGGCCCACGGAAGTCCGGCGCCCTGCGCGTAGGCGAGCGGGCGCAGCAGGTCGCGGGCGCGGTCGGCGAGCGGGCCGAGGCGCTGGTCGAGGTCGCGCTCCATGGCTTCGCCGGGCAGCCGGGGCAGTTGCTCGCACCAGGTGTGCCAGCCGGGGTCGCCGGGGTGGGGGACGCGGGGTTCGCGGGCGGTGGTGCGGGCGGTGATGCGGGCGACGAGGAAGGAGCGCCCGGCCGCGCCGGCGATGGCCTCGGCCACGGCGTCGACGACGCCGGGCGGCGCGGTCAGGAGCGGGGAGCCGGGCGCGGTCAGCAGGGTGCGGGCGTAGGCACGGACCGCGGGCGGGTCGCCGTACCGCTCGTCGTCGAGGTTCAGGACGGTGGCGTCGGCGGACAGGCGGCGGGCGATGTGCGGGCGCGCACCCACCAGCAGGCGCAGGGGGAGCTGGCGTTCGGGGTCGGTGAGCGGTGTGATCAGCTCGTCGACGACCTCGTGCGGGGCGAGGGTCTCGTCCAGTCCGTCGACGAGGACGACGAGGGG
Source organism: Streptomyces sp. NPDC052225 (assembly GCF_040679615.1). Classification (NCBI taxonomy): domain Bacteria; kingdom Bacillati; phylum Actinomycetota; class Actinomycetes; order Kitasatosporales; family Streptomycetaceae; genus Streptomyces; species Streptomyces sp. NPDC052225. Next base: position 7,046 of record NZ_JBFAVD010000036.1, read on the forward strand.
TGCCGTGCGGGTCTGGAGGTGGGCGGTGAGCGCGCCGAGCGACTCGGCCGCGCTGCCCGCGGCGGCGGCGAACGCGTCGAGGAGCTGCCGGGTCGACTTGTGGCTCGCGTTGACCGCGACGTGCACGGCGCCGGGCTCCGGCAGCGCCGACGGCAGTCCGGCGCGCGGCACGGCGGCGCCGCGGTCCGGGTCGGTGAGCACGGCGACCATGCCGAGCAGCGACGACTTGCCGGAGCCGGGGTCGCCGGTGACGACGCAGAGCCGGTCGGCGGCGCGGGCCGGGGCGAGCCAGCCGGTGAGGTCGGTGAGCGCGGTGTGCCGGCCGGTGAAGTCCCACACCTCGTCGGTGGGTACGTCGGTGCCGCGCGCCCTGGGGAGGAAGAAGTCGGTCAACTCCTGTTCCCGTGCGAGCCGTTCACGGCTGCCGAGCGCGACGATCCGGTCGATCTCGTCGAGCTTGCGGCCGGTGGCCTCGGGGACGTGCCGTGGGTTGGGCAGGAACGCGGGGATGCCGCCGGTGGCGTGCGAGAGGGACCAGACGGGGCGCTGGGCGGGCGGCACCTCGGGGTCGGCGGCGATGGCGGCCATGACGTGTTCGACGCTGATGTGGGCGGGCGCGTGTCCGGCGGTGGCCTGGCGGCGCACGGCCCGGTCGAACGCGGCGGACAGGGCGCCGACGTAGGACTCCTCCTTGCGTCGCGAGGAGGCGACGAGGACGAGGCCGGTGGGGCCGTGTTCGGTGACGGGCTCCCTGAACTGCCGTGCTTTCAGGGCGGTGCGCAGGGCGGTGTCGGTGCCCTCCTCCGCGTAGCAGCAGTCGACGAGGACGAGGAGCCGCTCGATGGAGGTGCCTTCCCACAGGAGCGCGACGAGTTCCTCGGTGGGCAGGGCGGTGCCGTGCGGGTCGCGGGCGTCGCTGTCGGAGAGCAGCAGGTAGTGCCGGCCGCTGTCCTCGGCGGTGATGCCGTGCGCCGCGAGGTAGAGCACGACGTGGTCGTCGGGGCGCCGCTCGGACGCGGTGGCGAACGTCCGCAGCGCCTTGGTGAGTTGCTCGCGGGTGGGGTCGAGGCCGAGGTCGGCGCCGCGGGTGTGGCCGAGTTCGCCGAGGAAGAGGGCGTCGACGCGGTGGACGTCGTCGGCGAGTTCGGGGCGGGCAGCTTCGGGGTGGGCCGCCACCTGGGTGACGGCCCCGCTCAGCAGATACCTGCGGCCCTCAGTCGCTCTGCCGCCCACCGGCCACCGCCCGCCCCGCCTGGGGCGTGTTGAGATACCTGGTGGCGTCGTGCGCCCGCGCACCGTTGCGTACGAGATGGCCCTCGACGCGGTCGCCGAACAGCGGGCGCAGGTCCTTCTGGAGGGCGACGACGTCTCCCTCGTCGGCGATGTTGGTCCACCGCTCGACGGAGCCGGGCCAGTCCCCCGGCTTGCCGCCCGGGACCCGCAGCCGCTCGAAGACGAGGCCGTGGATGCCGAGCGGGGAACCGAGGGTGACGAGGGTGCGCACCGGCCACTCGGGGTGGGCGCACAGCGCCTCGTAGGCGACGACCGTGCCCAGGGAGTGGGCGACGACGGTCCGGGTGTCGGACGAGATCCGGTCGGCGAGGCGCTGCTGTACGGCGGCGTGGACGCCGGGGTCGGTGAGGTAGGCGCGGACCTGCTTGAGGTCGGCGACCAGGGCGCGCAGGGCGATGCCGGCGAAGAAGCGGGAGCGGCTGAGGGCGTTGAGGGCGCGCTGGACGGTGCGCGGGGTGCGGGCGAGGGTGCGGGCGTCGGGTGCGAGGACCGCGTCGTCGGTGCGGGCTGCCTCCGCCCACAGCGCGAGCAGCAGGTCGCTCTCCAGGCCCTCGGCGACGTCCGAGGCGTCGAGCGGCGGGTCCTGCACGGCGAGGGTGCGGCCGGGAGTGCGGAAGAGGTCGCCGTAGAAGGCGCAGTGCAGGTCGCCCTCATCGAGGCCGGGGGCGGCCGCGCGGGTCAGGCCGTCGGCCAGCGCGGGGTACCACGTCGCGTGCAACTGCCGCTCACCCGCGTACTGGTGGCCGATCCCGTGCACGCCCACCACTCGCACCATGACGTCCCCCGCCGGCCGGTTCACAGGAAGTGACGGGCCGTGGCCCGGCGCGACCAATGTACCAACGGGCGCCCGCCCGGGCGCTGTTCACAGCGTTTCAGTCCAACACCCTTGCCAGATAAGCCCGCAGCAGCTCCCGCGTCTCCTCGATGATGGCCGCGTCCCCCGCCGCGTCGAGCCGGAACGCGAGCCGGACCAGGGCGTCGGCCGTCTCGACGGCGACGAGGAAGGTGCGGCGCAGGGCGGCGTCGGGGGTGCGGCCGAGGTGCGGGGCGAGGAGGTCCGTGAGGGTGCCGGCGACGCGGTGGTTGGGGTCGGCGTCGGGGTCGCCCACGGGGATCTGGGTGCCGAAGTCGACGAGGGAGAAGCCGGGGGCGGTGCGCTTCATGGCGAGGTACTCGTCGAGGACGGCGTCCATCGCGGCGCGCCAGTCGCCCGCGGGGATCGCGTCGAGCCGTACGGTGACGCGCTCCGCGTAGCTCTCCAGGTTGCGCTGGGCGAGGGCGTCGACCATGGCGCGCTTGTTGCCGAAGAAGCGGTAGACGGAGCCGATGGGGACGTCGGCGCGGCTCGCGACGGACCGGGTGCTCAGCTCCTCGTAGCCGCCCTCGTCGAGAAGCTCGGCGCAGGCGTCGAGGATCCGCGTCAGGCGTTCGGCGCTGCGCCGCTGAACAGGGGCGCGGCGCAAGGACGTCGGGTGGGGCATGGCGCCCAGCCTAAGGGGCGTCCGTGGACGACGTGGGTGAGGCGGTCTCGGCTCCCGACGCGGTGAGGTCGGCGGTCGCCTCGACGGGTTTGCCGTCGACGGCCCAGACGGTGTGATCGTCGGCGTACAGGCGCACGGTGACGTGATGGGTGCCGCGGCCGACGCGGGCGGCGGGCAGCCGGTGGTCGAGGGTGCGCAGCAGGGCCAGGCGCCGGCCGTCGAGGAAGAGCTGGGCGTAGCCGCGGCCGTGGACGGCGCGGGACTCGGTGCCGGGCGGGCTGAGGCGGAAGTGCTTCAGGCGGATCCGGATGTCCCAGCCGGCGCCGGGGTCGGCGTCGGGCTCGACGACGATGCCGGCCTCGGGGGCGCCTTCCTCGGGGATCTGGCGGTAGCGCCGGCCCTCGTCATCGGTGGTGTCGAGGACCGTGCCGACCTGGCGCGGACCGCCGTCGTCGTCACCGCACCCGACCGGGCCCACGAGGAGGGCACACGTCAGGAGGGTGGCGGCGGCTGTGCGGAACCGTGACGACCTCGACATGCACGCGACAGTAGAGGACCGCTCACGTTCCCGGATCCGCCTCGGGGAGGAGGCCGCGGGGGCCTCAGGAGGGAGGCCGTACGGAGATCTCCGGCCCTCTTGCGCGGGGTGCGGCCGAATCCTACGGTTGTCCATAGGAATCATTGACGAGGGAGCGATGATGAGCGGGGACGTACGCAAGACGGCAGAGGGTCTCACCTATCTGTCGGGGTTCGGGAACGAGCACGGCTCGGAGGCGGTGCCCGGCGCCCTGCCCCAGGGCCGCAACTCGCCGCAGCGCGCCCCGCTCGGCCTCTACGCGGAACAGCTGAGCGGCTCGGCGTTCACCGAGCCCCGCGCGCACAACCGCCGCTCGTGGCTGTACCGGATCCGTCCGTCGGCGGCGCACCCGCGGTTCACGCGCGTCGACAACGGCGCGGTCCGTACCGCCCCCTTCACGGAGTCCGTCCCCGACCCCAACCGGCTGCGCTGGGACCCGCTGCCCGACCCGGCGCCGGGCACGGACTGGCTGGCGGGCCTGTGGACGCTCGGCGGCAACGGCGACGCGACGCAGCGCACCGGTATGGCCGTGCACCTGTACCACGCCAACTCCCCCATGAAGGACCGGGTGTTCAGCGACGCCGACGGTGAACTCCTGATCGTCCCCGAGCGCGGCGGACTGCTCCTGCGCACCGAGTTCGGGCTGCTCGCGGCGGCTCCCGGCGAGGTCGCGCTGATCCCGCGCGGCGTCCGCTTCCGGGTGGAGCTCCTCGACGCGTCCGCCCGCGGATACGTCTGCGAGAACTACGGCGCCCCGTTCCAGCTGCCCGACCTCGGCCCGATCGGGGCCAACGGCCTGGCGAACGCCCGGGACTTCAGGGCGCCGGTCGCCGCGTACGAGGATGCCGACGGGCCGGTGCAGGTGCTCAACAAGTTCTGCGGCAACCTCTGGACGGCGACGTACGACCACTCGCCGCTCGACGTCGTCGCCTGGCACGGCAACCATGTCCCGTACGTGTACGACCTGCGGCGCTTCAACGTCATCGGGTCCATCTCGTACGACCACCCGGACCCGTCGATCTTCACGGTCCTGACGTCGCCGTCGGACACTCCCGGTCTCGCCGGGGTCGACTTCGTCGTCTTCGCGCCGCGCTGGCTGGTGGGCGAGGACACGTTCCGGCCGCCGTACTTCCACCGGAACGTGATGAGCGAGTACATGGGCCTGATCGAGGGCGCCTACGACGCCAAGGCCGCCGGCTTCGTGCCCGGTGGGGGCTCGCTGCACAACATGATGTCGGCGCACGGGCCCGACCGGGAGACGTTCGACCGGGCCAGCGCGGCCGAGCTGAAGCCGCAGCGGGTCGATGACGGTCTCGCCTTCATGTTCGAGACGCGGTGGCCGGTGACGCTGGCTGCGCAGGCCTCTGGGGCGGGGCACTTGCAGCGCGGCTATGACGAGGTGTGGCGGGGTCTGGAGCGGCATTTTCGGGGGTAGTCCCGGTTCGTCGCGGGCTGCGGGCCGGTGGGGGGCCGGTCGCGCAGCTCCCCGCGCCTCGGGGAGATGCCGCACCGAAGGTGCGCATCTCAGGGGCGCGGGGAACTGCGCGACCAGCCACGACGCACCCCGCACCCGCCCGATCAGCAGAACCCGGCACACGAGATTGCATCCCCGCCCAACGACCGATACGGATAACCCGTGACGTCATTCGCCCCGGACTCGATCGTCCTGAACCGCAAACTGCCGCTCTGGTATCAGGTGTCGCAGTCCCTGCGCGCCTCCATACTGGGCCGCTCCCCGCAGGACCCGCTGCGCCTGCCCACCGAGGAACAACTCGCGGCCCACTACGGCGTCTCCGTCCTCACGATGCGGCAGGCGCTGAAGGAGCTGGAGGACGAGGGGCTGATCACCCGGCACCGCCGCCGGGGCACCTTCATCGAACCGGACGCCCGGCGCGGCGCCCCCGTGCGGCTGCTCGGCTCCGTCGACGCCATCGTCGCGCAGCAGTCCGGCATGACGACCGAGTTGCTGGAGCACGGCCCGGCGCCGGTGCCCGCGGCGTACGCCGACCTGTTCCCCGGGGCGGCGACCACCCCCACGTACCACCGGCTGCGCAGCGACGAGAAGACCGGCGAGCCGACCAACCACGCCCGCAACTATCTGCGGCCGGACCTCGGTGAGCTGGTCGATGTCGCCGATCTCGCGCGCTGGCCGATGACGAAGGTGCTGCGCGACGTGGTCGGGGTGAAGATCAGCCGGATCACCGACTCGGTGGAGGCCCGCCTCGCCGACCCCGAGACGGCCCGGCTGCTCGACGTGCCGCTGCTCAGCCCGATCCTGCACTACACGGGGATCACGTACGACGAGGAGGGCCAGGTGCTCGACGTGGCGGTCATCCACTACCGCGGCGACCGCTTCTCGTTCACGGTGACGCTGGACGCGCACTGAGGCGGGAGGCACCCTGAGGCGGGCGGCACAGCGACAGTGTCTGAGTACGATGCCCGGGTGACGCCCGACACCGACGCTCCGCTGCTCGCGGACCTCATGCCGTGGTCCGTCGCCCCGCTGCGGCTCGGCCGCGGCTGGCCCGTGGCGCCCGATCCCGCATCGCTCAAGGCCCGTTGGGCGGCATTCGTCCGTGCGGACGCGAGCGAGCGCGAGGCCCTGCTCGAAGCTTCGCGGACCCGCACCCTGCACACGGCGGCCGCCCAACTCCCCGGCCGGCGCACGGGAACGGAACCGCTCGCGCACGCCGACGGCCCGTGCCCCGAGCCGGTGCGCGTGCTGCACGGGCCGTTCGACGAGCAGTGGCTCATCCCCGACCAGCGGCTGCTCGACGCGGCCCGGCCCGAGCTGTGGCGGGTCGCCGACGCGCGGCAGTCGTACCTGGTGGAGCAGGGGTACGTGCCCGACGCCGGCGGCCCCGTCGTCCTCGCGAGCGCCGTCCTGCCCGAGGGCCGCTCCCCCGCGGGCCGCCCCGGCCGCATCCGCCCGCTGTACCGCCGCCCGAACGGCGCCGAGCCGAACGTCGCGCCCGGCCTGCTCACCCACCTCTCCGGCCGCTACGGCCACGAGGTCACCGCCGACGACCTGTTCGCCTGGATCACGGCCATGGCCGTGCGCGCGGGCAAGGACGTCCGCGTGCCCCTGCCCGACGATCCCGGAGTCTGGGCGCGCGGGCTCGAACTCGGCCGCCGCGCCGCGTGGTTGCAGCGGCGCGCGCCCGGCGACGAGCGGCCGAAGCTGCCCGGCGGGCGTCGCCCGTATGTGCGGGCCCCGCTGCCGGCCCGCCCCACCGAGCTGCTCTACGACCGCGAGGAGGCGGCCCTGCTCATCGGCGACGGCCGCATCTCTCCGGTCCCGGGGGCGGCGTGGGACTTCCACGTCAGCGGGGTCCGCGTCCTTGAGCAGTGGTTCGCGCGCAGGACCGCCCCCGCCGAGCCGGGCACGCTGGCGGCGCTGCGCCCGTCCGCCTGGCCGCAGGCCTGGACGTCGGAGCTGCTTGAGATCGTGACCGTGCTGGCGCTGCTCGCCGAACTCGCCCCGCTTCAGGACGCGTTGCGGGGCGAGCTCGGCGCCGAGGTCACCGGGGAAGCGTTGCGGCGCGCGGGCATCCTCCCCGTACCGGACGGCGCGCGTCGGCCCGCCTCCGTACTCGACCATCAGGAGGAGGGCCCGGGCGGGCAGTTCGCGTTCCTCTGACCCGCACCGCTCTCACTCCGCGGCGAAGCCCTCCAGGGTCCGGCGCAGCGCCCGCTCGAAGACCGCTTCCAGGTCGATCGGGCCCGAGTCCTCCATGAACGCCGCCGCGAGCCGGGGGTACTTGCCGGACGCCACCTGCGATCCCAGGTAGGCGATCCGCACGGCCTGTTCCTGTTCGGCGCTCCACGGCAGGGAACGGGTGCGTTCGGCGGTGGCGATCTCGTTGGCGACGTACGTCGTGACCACGCTCGTCACGGCGGCGATGAGCTCCATCTTCGTGCCGTACGGGCGCTCCAGCGGGTCCAGGCAGGCCATGCAGTGCTCCAGGTACCGCAGCGCGTTCGGGCTGAAGCCGTACACCGGTGACATGAGGCGGGGCATCCAGGGGTGGCGGTGCATCAGCGCCCGCGCCTGCCGGGCGAGCCCGAGGACGTCGGCGCGCCAGTCGCCGGTCGGCTCGTGGTACTCGTACTCGCCGCTGACCGCGTCGACCATCAGCTCGTGCAGGTCTTCCTTGCGCGGCACGTAGTTGTACAGCGACATCGTGCCCATGCCGAGCTCGGCCGCGATCTTGCGCATGGACACCGCGTCGATGCCCTCGGCGTCGGCGACGCGGACGGCCGTCGCCGCGATGTCGGCCCTGCTGTGGGCCGGCCTGGGGCCCCGTCCGGCGCGCTCGGGGCGCGCCCAGATCACTTGGGGTTCGGCCGCTCGGCCCGCCATTGATCATCACCTCGCGCACCATCCTAGTTACGTACACCGTACGTAGTGCGGTACGGTGGCGCCATGACTTCTACGTACGCTGTACTTAGTGAAGGTCTGGAGAAGCGATTCGGCTCGGGCGCGAACGCCGTACACGCGCTGCGCGGGCTCGATCTGGCCGTGCGGGAGGGCACCGTGTGCGGTCTGCTCGGGCCGAACGGAGCGGGCAAGACGACGGCCGTACGGGTGTTGACGACGCTGCTGCGGCCGGACGCCGGGACCGCCCGGGTCGCCGGGCACGACCTCGCGAAGGACCCGGGCGCCGTGCGCCGCCGCATCGGCGTGACCGGCCAGTACGCGTCCGTGGACGGCGACCTCACGGGCCGCGAGAACCTGCGCCTGTTCGGGCGGCTGCTGCGGGCGCCGCGCGGCAGGACCGACGAGCTCCTGGAGCGGTTCGACCTCACGGAGGCCGCCGACCGCACCGCGCGCACCTACTCGGGCGGTATGCGCCGCCGCCTCGATCTCGCCGCGAGCCTGATCACGCGGCCCGCCGTGCTCTTCCTCGACGAGCCGACGACCGGCCTCGACCCGCACAGCAGGAACGAGATCTGGGACGCGGTGCGCGAGCTGGCCCGCGAGGGGACCACGGTCCTGCTGACCACGCAGTACCTCGACGAGGCCGACCGGCTCGCCGACGAGATCGTGCTGATCGACGGCGGCCGCGCCGCCCACACCGGCACGCCCGCCGAACTGAAGGGCCGGCTCGGCAGCTACGCGGAGGTCGTGGTCACCGAGGAGGCCGGCGAGTCCGGACTGCACGCCGCCGCCGTCGTCCTCGACCAGCTCACCGGCTCCCGGCCCGTCCTCGACCCGGAGCGGCGCACGGTCGGCGCGGTCGTCCTCGACCCCGCCGTCACCCTGCCCCGTGTCGTACGCGAACTCGACGCGTGCGGCGTCCCGCTGGTGGACGCCACCCTGCGCCCGCCGACCCTCGACGAGGTGTTCCTGCGCCTCACCGCCGACACGAGCATCAAGGAGGTCGCCGCATGAGCGCGATCCTGTACGACGGCGGCGCCGTCCTCGGCCGTCACCTCCAGCGCCTGCGGCACGCCCCGGCGATCCTGATCATGACGCAGACGATGCCCATCGTCTTCCTGCTGTTCTTCGGTTACGTCTTCGGCAGCGCGCTGGCGATGCCGGGCGCCGACTACCGGGCGTTCCTGGTGCCCGGGATGCTGGTGGCGACCGCGGCCAACGGGATCATGACCGGCATGTTCACCGCCGCGCAGGACTCGCACCGCGGCGTGATGGACCGCTTCCGCACGCTGCCGATGAGCCGGTCCGCGGTGCCGCTCGGACAGGCCGCCGCCGACCTCCTGACGACGGCGGTGGGCCTGGTGCCGCTGGTGCTCGTCGGGCTCGCGATGGGGTGGCGGATCGAAGGCGGGGCGGCGGCGGCCGTGGCCGCGTTCGGACTGCTTCTGCTCTTCCGGTTCGCGACGACGTGGGTCGGCATCCTGCTCGGCCTCGCGTCGCGCAGCGAGGAGGCGGCCGGTCAACTGGGCGGCGCCACCTTCATGTTGCCGCTCCTGTCGAACGCGTACATCCCGACCGACGGCATGCCCGGCTGGGTGCGCACGCTCGCCGAGTGGAACCCGATCAGCGCCGTGTGCACGGCCGTGCGCGACCTGTGCGGCAACGCGCCGGTGCCGGACGGGGCCGCCTGGCCCGTGGCGCACCCGGTGGCCGGATCGCTGGCCTGGTGCGCGGTTCTTCTCGCGGTGTGCGTGCCGCTCGCCGTCCGCCGCTACACGCGCGGCTGACGGCGAGCGGGGCGCCGACTCCTAGACCTGCGGCGCCAGTTCGGGGCCGAGCGAGGAGAACTTCTCCTGGGAGACGATCCGCTGCGGCGGCCAGGTGATGTTGTTCGGCGGCCACTTCTGGCGGGTCTTCTTCAGGAACCAGGCCGGCGGCTCGTACATCGGGGGCTCGTAGCCGTCCGGCAGCGCCGTCTTCCACTCGACGCCCTTGGTCCGCTCCGTGAACTCGTCCTTGACGGCCTTCAGTCGGGCGGGCTGGGTGATCAGGTCGACCGCGGTCGCCGCCAGATACTTCGCGGCGGCCACGACCGCCGCCTGGCCGGGCGCCGCCGCCGCACAGGACGCGGTCGACCAGGTGTGCATCTTCGTACCGATCGGGGCGAGCGCCGCCCCCATCGACACGGTCGGCACGTTCCAGCTGATGTCCGCGACATCGGTCGAACCGCCGCCCAGGAAAGCCGGGTTGGGCGGGGTGAGGTCGGCGACCTTGTCGTGCATACCCTTCTGCGGCAGACCGAGGGACTCCTGAAGCTCCTTCGCGAGCCGGTGGGCCTCGGCGGTGAACTCGGGCGGGCCGATCTGCCGCATGTTCTCGTGCAGCAGCTCCGCGAAGGACTTGGACGGCAGCTGGTTCCAGCAGGCGGAGGTGATCCGGTGCCGCACCTTGGTCTGAGAGGCCTTGGCGGCGGCCTCGGAGACGGCGATGACCTTGTCGAGGAGCACCTGGACGCGGGCCGGGCTGCCTTCGCGTACGTAGTAACTGATCTCCGCGATCTCCGGAGTGACATTGGGTATGTCCCCGCCGTTGTTGATGACCCAGTGCAGGCGGCCGGACGGCGCGAGGTTCTCCTCGCGCAGGAACTCCGACATCGTCGCCATCATCACGGCGGCGTCCAGCGCCGACTTGTTGCCGAGCGGGGTGCCGCCGTGGCCCGCGACGCCGAGGAACGTGAAGGTGACGGCGGTCATCGCGGTGGTGGTGCCCCAGCCGGTGGCGTTCGCCGTGGAGGGGTGCCAGTCGAGGAAGGCGTCGAGGCCCTCGTACACGCCCTTGCTCACCGCGTACGTCTTGCCGATCAGGGTCTCCTCGGCTGTCGAGCCGAAGAACTTCACGGTGACGGGCAGCCTGTGCTTCTTGGCGGCCTGGGCGACGGCGGCGGCCGCTGCCGCCGCGGCGGTGCCGAGGGCGCTGTGGCCGCAGCCGTGTCCCGGGCCGTAGCTCGGGGCGAACGGGTCGTGGACGTACTCGCGCGGATCGTGGTGGCCGACGCCCTTGTTCTGGGAGAGGCCGGGCAGCGCGTCGTACTCGCCGCTGAAGCCGAGGACGGGGCCGCCGCTGCCGTACGTGAAGGTCGCGGTGAACGCGGTCGGGAAGCCGGCCGTGCCGAACTGGACGTCGAATCCCGCCCGTTCGAGGAATCCGGCCTCGGCGAGGGAGGAGTTCCACTCGCGCAGGGAGAGCTCGGCGTGTTCCCAGATCTCGGCGTTCAGGCCGGTGATCCGGGAGGCGTTGGAGCCGATCCAGTCGAGGGCGGAGGCCTTGGCGGGGCTGTCCTCGGCGAGGCCCTCGGGGGCCTTGTAGGCGGCGGGGTCGGTGTCCACGGCGTCGTCGGCCGCGGCCATCGCCGGGTCGGCCTCGGCGGTCATGGCGGCGGCGGTCACTCCGGCCGCGCCGAGCAGCTGCATGATGCGGCGTCTGCTGAGCTGCGGGCCCGCGGCCATCAGGGCTTCGTTGTGCTCGTGCTGGTCGTGCAGGTCACACACGCGCACCTCCGGGGGTGAGGTTGGTGTAGCTGTATCGGCCATCGACGATCATCAAGCGACACAGTGGACCCCGGAAGTTGCTCCGTCAACATCCGTGCATGACAAGGGTGTTACGGCGGCGTGCGGCGCGTGCGGGCACGACAGAGGCCCGCATCCGGCTCTCCTGCCGTGACGACCGCCGCATGCCGTGGGGATGACGGACGCGGAAATGCGCAGCGGTACGCCGGACGGCGCGGAGAGTGGATGCGGGCCTCGGCCCTGCTGGTCGGGCGGCCCGGGTTAGTGGCCGCCGAACAACGAGCGGCGCAGGCGCCGCAGGGGTGCGAAGAGCGAGACCCGCCGCATCCGTGCACGGCTTCCGCCGCGCTCGTGCGCGGTGTCACGCGCGGTGAGCTCACGCATCAGCGTCGTCGCCTCGGCCACCTCGCGCTGCGGGACGGCAGGACCGCCGAGCACCGAGAGATGGCGGTCGAGACGCGAGCTGGTCGCGCTGCTCCCGCACGTGATCGCAGGCACTCGAGGCCTGCTGCGCACTGTTATCTGTTCCATGTCACTCCCCACCCATACGAGGGCACCCGGCCCGGGCAGGTTAACCCTATCGCCCCCGCGTGACACTCGTGTATCCCGGTCGCAGGATTCACCTCCCCCATAAGGAGGTTGACGGCACCTCAGTGGTTACTCTCCGAATACGACTGATTCCAGGGCGAGTTGGACAACTGGGGCGCTCGTGGGCCGCTTCGAGCCGCCGACGGATTCGGCCGTGACAGCGAGTGAAGATGCGTCCGACGTCAAGCCGGAGGCCAGTACGGGCGTGTCGGACCCCCGGTCGGGCAGTACGGCGAGCGAACGGGGCGGCTCCGAGCCGGAGATCACCCAGAGTTGGCGGTCCTTGCCGCCCGGCGGGGCGGACAGACCCGTGACGGTGATCACGGTGCTGCGCAGCGCCGGCGAGGCGACCACGGACAGCCCCTCGCCCCGGGCGACGCGTGCGTCCGGGGCGGCGAGAACGTGGGCGATCTCACGTGCCTCGGACTTCTGTGCGTCAACCCGGCCCTGAGTACGGATCAGCTCCACGCCCAGCAGGACGGGGGCGACGAGCGCGAGCACGGCGGCGCCCGCGGCGAGCGGCACGAACACGGGCCGGCGGCGCGCGGGCGCGGGCCGTGTCGGTTCGGGCGGCTCCTGCTCCAGCGTGCGTACGGCGCTCAGGACGCGCTCCCGCAGACCGGGCGGGGCGGCACCGAGGCCGCGCGCGAGCCGCAGGGTGTCGACGGAGCGGGCGCGCCGGCCCTCATGGAGCCCGCACCCCGTCCGTCGCGCCCCGGGCCCCCGAGTGCGGGGCAAGCGGCTCGCGCGGTGCGGGCACCGACGTACAGGGGGACGGACGCAATGACAGCAACTGCCATGGCCCGACGGTGAGTTCGCTCCCCGGCCGCGCGCAGAGGGTGCGGATTGGCGTTCAAGGGGGCGGCAACAGCGCTCGGTTGAGCTACTTTTGTTCAGACTTGTCTTGTAGGGCATGGGTCTTGGGGGCACCGTGAGCACAGGGCCGGGCAATGAGCGTTTGGTCGCGGGCCGGTACCGGCTCCTCGATCCGCTCGGCGAGGGCGGCATGGGCACCGTGTGGCGGGCGCGCGACGAGGTGCTCGGCCGCGAGGTCGCCGTCAAGGAGGTACGGGCTCCTGCCGGGCTGCCGACGGCCGACGTGGAGCGGATGTACGCGCGGCTCGAACGGGAGGCCTGGGCCGCGGCCCGGATCGCGCACCGGAACGTGATCACGTTGTACGACGTGGCCACCGAGGACCAACGCCCCTGGGTCGTCATGGAGTTGATCCGCGGCATCTCGCTCGCGGATCAGCTCGACGCCGAGGGACCGATGGACCCGCAGCGCGCCGCGCACATCGGCGCCGAGGTCCTCGCGGCGCTGCGCGCGGCACACGAGGCGGGGGTGCTGCACCGCGACGTGAAGCCGGGCAACGTCCTCCTGTCGAACGAGGGCCGCGTCGTGCTCACCGACTTCGGCATCGCGATGGTCGAGGGCACGCAGGCGCTCACGATGACCGGCGAGGTGATCGGATCGCCCGAATTCCTGGCCCCCGAGAGGGCGTTGGGCCGCACCCCGGGCCCCGAGTCGGACCTGTGGTCGCTCGGGGTCCTGCTGTACGCGGCGGTGGAGGGGCACTCCCCGTTCCGCCAGGACACCCCGCTCGGCACCTTGCGGGCGGTCGTCGACGACGAATTGCCGGCGCCGCACCGGGCAGGCCCGCTCGCCCCGGTCATCGAGGGGGTGCTGCGCAAGGACCCGGCCGAGCGCACGCCCGCGGCGGACGCCGAGCGCGATCTGCGGATCATCGGCGCGGGCGGCACGTTGCGCGGGGATGGCGTCCAGGGCGCTCCGCTCGCCGCGCGGCCGACGGTCACGTCGCGGCAGCCGGCCACGCCCACGCCGCCGCTGCCCGCCCCGGCCTCGTTCGGCTCCGCTCCCGCCGGCACGGCGACGACCGTCCCGGGCGGTGCCGGATCCGGGGAGCGCCAGGCCCGGCGCGCCTCGCTCGCGCTGATGGCGGGCATCGTCGTCCTGCTCCTGGCCATCGGAGGCCTCACGTACGCGCTGCTCAACCGCGACGACGGCGGCGGCTCCAGCGGGGGCACCAACAGCGGTTCCGGCAGTGGTGGTTCGAGCGGTGGCGGCAGCTCGGGCGCGGGCGGCTCGTCCGGCGGCAACTCCGCCTCCACCGACGGCGGCGGCAACAGCAACGGCAGCACGGACGGGAACGGCGACAACGGCGGGAGCAACGGAAACGGGAACGGGAGCGGCGGGTCCGGCGGCAACAGCGGCGGTCACACCACCACCCCTGCCCAGTCCGTGCGGGTCAGCGTCCAGGCGGTGCGCGGAAGTTACTCGGGGGCGTGTCCGCCGCCCGCGGCCGAGGCACCCTCGTTCGCGGCGACGATCACGGTGGGCCGCACTCCGGCCGAGGTCGAGTACCGCTGGGTGACGCGGAGCGGGGAGCCGTCGGACCCGGGGTGGAAGACCCTGAGCTTCGGCTCGGGCGGCGCGAAGAGCCGTACGGTCAACACGACACAGACGGCGTACGAGGCGGGCGGGACGCTGCACAACCAGATCGCGGTTGAGGTGCGCAGCCCGGTCGCCGTGACCTCCAACTATGTGGCGTACTCCGTCACGTGCGAGGTGGTGACCCCGACGACGGGGGCCACCACCGGTTCACCGACGTACTGAGGCGCCGATCAGGCGGCGGACGTGAAGACGGGCAGGTAGCCGCTCGCCTGTCCGGTGGCGGTCGGGTGGTAGGACTCGCCGATGTTGGTCCAGTTGACGCTGTGCAGCCAGGACGAGCCCGAGCAGATCTCGTGCCCGCTGAACGTGGTCGTCACGTCGCCGAAGGTGAAGCCGTAGTCGGCGGCGCGCTTGGCGGTGGTGGAGTTGAGCAGGTCGGCCGCGCTGTTGATGGCGGACCGCTCGGTGTCGGAGAGCCCCGCGAGGCAGGACCCGCCGATCTTGTAGAAGCGGGGGTAGCCGAGGACCACCACGTGGGCGGCCGGGGCCTTCGCGCTGATCGCCGAGTACACCTGGCCGAGCTTGCCGGGCAGGGTCGAAGTGACGTAGGCACGCGCCTCGTTGATCCGGGACAGGCACGTGGACTCGGAGTAGAGGACGCAGGTGGTCATGACGTCGGCGAAGCCGGCGTCATTGCCTCCGACGCTGATGGAGACCAGCCCGGTTCCCGAGCCGAGCGGGCCGAGCTGATTGGCCAGGACATCACCCGTACGAGCACCCGAGCACGCCTTGAAGTTGAAGCTGGAGGGTGAGTGGGCCGCTGCCCACAGGGCCGGGTACGCCTTGGTCGAGCGCTTGCAGTCGCCGCTGGTGCTGTCGTAGCTGCCGGCGCCGACCCCCGAGGAGTACGAGTCACCGAGGGCCACATAGCCCGTGGCGGCCAGAGTTGTGGGGGTGTCTGCTGCCTGAGCGGCGCCCGCCCCGGTGAGGGCGGCCGTCGTGGCGAAGAGGAACGAGGTCACGTATGCCGCAAGTCGGAAACGTCTCATGGAACCTCCCTTAGCAGGATCTCTGCCACAACTGTGGTAGCACGCCACAGAGTTACCGGGAAGTACCGGAGCCCGACATTCGCCCGCCGTTCATTACAGGTGCATGTCAGAACAGGTTCTTGTCCGACATACCCTCAACTCCCGCGCTCTACGCCCGTAGAGACGGCGGGAAGCGAGCCGCCCCCGGAAGCTGATCATCCGTCAAGTGTCCGACAGGAAAACGCAGTTACCACAGAACCCATCCCATCCCCGCCGCATCTTGACGCCGCCCCCGCCGCTGCGCGACATTGAAGCCCGGCATCCGGCGCGTCGGGGGGCAAAGTCGCCAATGCAGACCATAGGCATCAAGCCGTCGTCATCCGGCGGTTCGGGCGCGGGCCCGGCGGACGGACCGCCGGGCACTGACGCGTGGTACCTGCTCGCGGGGGCGGGCGTCGTCGCGGGGGCGGCGGGCCTGATCCTCGCGCTCTCGGGCGCCGAATCGCCGCTGCGCGGCCCGCTCGCGCTCTTCTTCCTGCTCGCCGCGCCCGGTGCCGCGTTCGCCGCGGCCCTGCGCGGCCTCGACCCATGGGCCCGACTCCTCACCTCGGCGGCCGGCGCGGTCGCCGTGGTGATGCTCGTGGCCCAGGGCATGCTCGCCACCCACCGCTGGTCGGTGAACGGCGGGGTCATCGCGGTGGGCGCGCTCAGCGCCCTCGCCTTTCTTCTCCAGTGGGCGATCCGATCCGTTAAACGGATGCGCAAAATCCGCTAGCGGGACGCCAGTTCAGGTAAAGCCCAAAACAACAAAAACGTGAGGCCTCGTTCCAGGTCTTGCCATACAGTCACAATCATCAATACCGTCGTACATCCACCCGCATCGGTCCATCACGCAATGCGATCTAGGGGAGGGCTCAAGATCGCGACGGATCGGGGCGGGGCGCGGTAGGGGGGTGCCGTGCTCGGTGAGCCGCGAGTTTCTCAAGTCTGGGTCGCCGAGTCGCGTGCCGCGCGGCCGGTCCGAACAACCGGTGTGTATTGCCAGCTCACCCGGCCTGTACGGAGATCAATTCTGTCATGCCGTAAGTGAGAACCCCCCTTTCGAACCGGATATCCAGCCGGACCGCCCGGGGGCGGGCGGTCCACCGGACGAGAGGGACCAGACTCATGAGCAGCTCTGCTGTGCGACCGGTGATCCCCGATGACGAGGATCAGCCGGCGCGCATACCCGCCCACTACCGGGCGATCTCCACGCACCTGGCCATCGCGCCACGGGTGAGCGTGGTCATTCCCGCCATGAACGAGGCGGAGAATCTTCCGTACGTCTTCAAAACACTGCCGGAATGGATCCACGAGGTCGTCCTGGTCGACGGGAATTCGACCGACAACACCGTGGAAGTGGCCCGTGAATTGTGGCCGGAAGTCGTGGTCGTACCGCAGCACGGAAAGGGCAAGGGGGATGCCCTGATCACCGGTTTCGAGGCGTGCTCCGGCGACATCATCGTGATGGTCGACGCGGACGGTTCGGCCGACGGCCAGGAGATCGTCAGTTATGTCTCCGCACTCGTCTCCGGCGCCGATTTCGCCAAGGGATCACGCTTCGCGAACGGCGGCGGCACGGACGACATGACGCCGATCCGCAAACTCGGCAACTGGGCGCTGTGCTCGGTCGTCAACGCCAAGTTCGGCGCCCGCTACACCGACCTGTGCTACGGGTACAACGCGTTCTGGCGGCACTGCCTCGACGAGATCGACCTCGACTGCACCGGGTTCGAGGTGGAGACCCTGATGAACATCCGGGTCGTCAAGGCGGGCCTGAAGGTGCAGGAGATCCCGAGCCACGAGTACCTCCGGATCCACGGGGCCAGCAATCTTCGGGCCGTGCGGGACGGGTTGCGGGTGCTGAAGGTGATCCTTGCCGAGCGGTCCAATCGGCGGGCTCGGCGGCGGGCCACCCCTTCGCGGCTCAACCTGGTACGGGGGGACGGGTCTTGACCGGGCGTCATGCGCGCGGGTCGCGGGGCTCTGCCCCGGACCCCGCTCCTCAAGCGCCGGAGGGGCTGGATGTGCCGGAGGGGCTGGGAACACCAAGCGTCTCCGTCGTCATCTGTGTGTACACGGAAGACCGCTGGGGCGACATTCTCGACGCCGTCGCCTCTGTGCGTGCGCAGTCGTGTCCTGCCCTGGAGACCCTGCTCGTCGTGGATCACAACCCCGCGCTCCTCGGGCGGCTCGCCATGGAGTTCAAGGAGGTGGCCGACGTCCTGGTGCTCGCCAACGCCGGGCCACGCGGCCTGTCCGCCGGGCGGAACACCGGGATCGCCGCCTCGCGCGGGGAGATCATCGCGTTCCTCGACGACGACGCCGTCGCGGAGCGGGACTGGCTGCGGCACTTCGCCGACGGGTACGCCGATCCGAAGGTGATGGCCGTCGGCGGGCGCACCGAGCCCATCTGGGCGTCGGGGCGCCGGCCCGTCTGGTTCCCCGAGGAGTTCGACTGGGTGGTGGGCTGCACGTACAAGGGGCTGCCGCGCGGCAAGGTGCGGGTGCGCAACGTGCTCGGGGGCAACGCCTCGTTCCGGCGCACCGCCTTCGCCGCGGCGGGCGGCTTCGCCACCGGCATCGGGCGGGACGGCGACAAGCGTCCGCTGGGCTGCGAGGAGACGGAGCTGTGCATCCGCCTCAGCCGCGCCAGACCGGACGCGGTGCTGCTCATCGACGACCGCGCGGTGATCCACCACCGGGTGCCGGCCGGGCGGGAGCGGTTCGCCTACTTCCGTACGCGGACGTACGCGGAAGGCCTGTCCAAGGCGCTCGTCGCCCGAAGTGTCGGCGCGGGCAAGGGACTTGAGAGCGAGCGTGCCTACACGAGCCGGGTGCTCCCGGCGGGCGTGGCCCGTGGTCTCCGGGACTTCGTGCGCGGCCGGGCAGGTGGCGCGGGGCGGGCCGGGGCCATCGTGGCCGGAGTGGCGGCGGCGGCCGGTGGGTACGTTCTCGGGAGTTTCCGGGCGCGGAGCGGGGGCTCCGCGACGTTCTCCGTGGTGGAGATCGACCGGAGCGAGGGGGAGACGGGGGCGGCGGCATGAGCGTGCGGCAAGGGACGTCCGACGGGGTGCCCGTCCCCATCCTGATGTACCACGCGGTCGCCCACGAGCCGAGCCCGGCGACACGTGAACTCTCCGTCTCCCCCGGGCAGTTCACCGAGCAGATGGAACTGCTCGGCGCGCTCGGATACACCCCGCTGACCACCGCCGCCCTCGCCGGGATCTGGCGTGGCGGCGGCCGGGTGCTGCCCGACCGGCCGGTGCTGATCACGTTCGACGACGGCTACGAGGGCGTGCACCGGCACGCCCTGCCCGCCCTCGCCAAGCACGGGTTCGCGTCCACCCTGTTCGTCTCGACGGGATGGCTGCGCGGCCCGTACGACACCGGGGGCGGGCTCGACACGATGCTCGACTGGGAGCAGGTGCGGGCGCTCGCCGCCCAGGGCGTCGAGATCGGCGGGCACAGTCATACGCATCCGCAGCTCGACCAGGTCGACGACGGAGACCTGGAGTTCGAACTGCTGCACTGCCGGGAGATCGTCACCGAGGAGCTCGGCGCGCAGCCCGTCTCCTTCGCGTATCCGTACGGTCACTCCGACCGACGGGTGCGCGGGGCGGTGCGCGCGGCCGGGTTCGCCCAGTCGCTCGCCGTAGGCAACGACCTCGCCCGCCGCCGCCAGGGCCCCTACGCCCTGCGACGGGTCACCGTGCGCCGCTCGACCGGTATCGCCGAGTTCGAGCGGCTCGTCGAGGGCCGTGCGATCGGCCGTCATTTCGCCAGGGACCGTGCCCTGTCCAAGGGGTACGCCGTGGTCCGCAGAGCCCGACAGGCCCGCCGGAAGGCAACCCGTACCCGTGTCTGACACGACCACCACCCCTCAGGCCGCACCGACCGACGCCGCGGGCGGGCAGGCGAGCGCGCCGTCCGGTCGCAGACTCAGGCTGCCCGGCATGGGCCGCGGCAGGAAGGGCAGCAAAGACGGCATGGGGTCCGGGGGACGGAATCAGCTGTTCCGCAACGCCTATGCCCTGATGCTGAACACCGGTATCTCCGGCGTCCTCGGCGTCGGCTTCTGGCTCGCCGCCGCGCACTACTACACGGCGGACGCGGTCGGGCAGGGCTCGGCGGCGATCGCGGCGATGAAGTTCCTCGCCGGGCTCACCGCCGTGACGCTGACCGGCGCGCTGGCCCGCTTCATCCCGATCGCCGGGCGCGCCACGGGCCGCTTCATCTTCCGTACGTACGCGGGGAGTTCGGTCGCGGTCGCGGTCGCCGCGGTGGTGTTCCTGCTCACGCTCGACGTGTGGGGGCCCTCGTACCGGTTCCTGCACGGGCCGCTGAACGGTCTCGGGTTCATCGCCGCCGTCGTCGCCTGGTCCCTGCTCACGCTCCAGGACGGCGTCCTGACCGGGCTGCGCAGCGCGCTGTGGGTGCCGGTCGGCAACACCGTGTTCTCGCTGGTGAAGCTGGGGCTCCTGGTCGCGTTCGCGACGGCGCTCGCGACGACCGGTGTCTTCGTGTCGTGGGTCGTCGCCATCGCGTTCTCGGTGCTGCCGCTGGGCTGGCTGGTCTTCCGCCGCCTCGTGCCGCGGCACATCGCGGCCACCGGCGACAAGGCCGAGCCGCCGACGCTGCGCGAGATGGGCCGCTTCCTGGCGGGCGACTACACGGGCTCGCTGTTCTCGCTGGCCGTCGTCTACCTCGTACCGGTGATCATCGCCTCGCAGGTCAGCTCGGCCGACAACGCGTACTTCTACATCACCACCACGATCGGCGGCACGGTCAACCTGCTGGCGATCAACATGGGGGCCTCGCTGACCGTCGAGGGCTCGCACGACCCCGCCCAGCTCGCCGCCAACACCCGTGCGGCGCTGCGCCGGATGGCCCGCATCATGATCCCGATCTGCGGGCTCCTCTTCCTCCTCGCGCCGTACGTGCTGCACGTGTTCGGGCAGGACTACGCGGACGCGGCGACGCCGCTGCTGCGCTGGTTCGCGGTCGGCGCGGCACTGCGCGTGGTCATGGAGACGTACTTCGCCGTGCTGCGCGCCCAGAGCCGTACGTCCGGACTCGCCTGGCTGCAAGGGCTGTTGTGCGTCCTGGTGCTCGGTCTCACGCTGCTCCTGCTGCCCCGGATGGGGCTGACCGGCGCGGGCGTCGCCGAGATCTCCTCGCTCGCGGTGATCGTGGCGATCGCGGCGCCGAAGCTGTGGCGTGTGGTGCGCACCGTTCCCCCGGCGGCGCCGGTGGACGGGGTGGCCGCCCCGGACGGCGACCTGGCCGATCTGGGCACGCCGAAGGCGCAGGTGGGCGCGGCGGAGAAGCAGGGTCCGAAGTGGGCGCTGCGCGACGCGATGGACTCCGACACGCTGCATCTCGCGGTCCAGCTCAACCTGGACCACCAGGAGCGCAGGCCCGATCTGCGGCTCGGCCCCGTGACGCCGCCGCGCGGCGAGCACCTGCCGACGTGGGCGCTCAGGACGCCGCTGCCGGGGCAGCGTTCGGCGCCGCCCGCCAAGGACCCGGAGGCCCCTTCCGAGGCCCCGGAAAGGTCCGAGGGGTCCGAGGGGTCCGGGGCGTCCGGGGGGTCCGAGGGGTCCGAGACGTCCACGACCGCCGCCGCCTCCGCCTCGGCCTCTGCCTCTGCCTCTGCCTCGCAGGCATCGAGCGACGGACACGCCGAGGACGGCTCCGGAGTGCCCGGCGCGCGCGACACGGTCGATCTGTCGCCGGGCCCGGCCGCCGCGCAGGAGCCGGACTCCCCCGCCGCCGAGACCGGCACCGCCGTGCGCGAGCCCGAACCGGCCCTGTCCGTAGGAGAGTTGGGCCTGCCGACCGCGCCGCCGAAGGAGCGCGCGCGCCTGACCCCGGCCGTCGTCGTCCTGTCCCTGCTGCTCGTCGCCGCACTCGGCCTGTACTGGGGCCCGGTTCTCGGGATGAGCGACGCCGATCTGGCGGACATGGGCGGGCTCGGCCTGATCTCCGTCCTGCCGCCGATGACGCTCCTCGGGGCCGCGCTCCTCATCGGCGTCTTCGGCTCCCTGCTCTGGCTCGAACGCCCGCACAAGCGGCTGCTGTTGCTCACCCTGCTCGCCACGGTCGTCTCGCTGCACGCGCTGCCCGCCGTCATCGAGACGGAGCCCCGGTTCGCGACGGCCTGGCAGCACCTGGGCTTCATGGACTACATCGACCGCACGGGCTCGGCGGTGCCCGACCTGGACGCCCGCTGGAGCTGGCCGGGCTTCTTCGCCGCGGCCGCGTTCCTCGCCAAGGCCTGCGGTGTCAGCGATCTCACCGAGGTCATCCGCTGGTGGCCGATGACCATCCAACTCCTCTACCTGGCACCGATGTTCCTGCTCCTTCGCTCGGTGCGGGCGAGCTGGAAGGCCAAGTGGACCGGCCTGTGGATCTTCGTGCTCAGCGGCTGGGTGGGGCAGGACTACTTCTCGCCGCAGGGATTCACGTATCTGCTCTATCTCGTCTTCGTGGCGATCCTGCTGGTCTGGTTCCGGGCGCCGCGCGTGCTGTGGACCAAGCGGCGCCCCGGCGAGACGGAGGTCGAGCCGACGGACCGCCGGCAGCGGGCGGTGCTCCTCGTCGTCCTGATCGGCCTGTTCGCGGCGACGGTCCCGGCCCACCAGCTGACCCCGTTCGTGATGCTGGGCGTGCTCGCCGTCCTGGTCCTGGTCGGCCGCTCCGAACTGCGTGGCCTGCCGCTCCTGTTCGGTGTGATCGTCGCCGTCTGGCTGGGCTTCCTCGCGGAGCCGTACTGGTCGGGTCACTTCAACGACCTGTTCGGCGGCGTCGGCGGCGTCGGCGGCAATGTCTCCTCCTCGGTCTCCGGCCGTATCCAGGGCGGCAGTTCGACCCACAAGCTCGTGCTCTACGTCCGCGTGCTGCTCGCCGGCGGCGTCATGGCGTTCGCCTGCTGGGGCTGGTGGCGCCGGCGCGACTGGAAGTACCGCGAGCGCTCCCTGGTCGTCCTGACCTTCGTGCCGTTCCTCGGTTTCGGCATGCAGTCGTACGGCGGTGAGATGGCGCTGCGCGTCTTCATGTTCGCCCTGCCGGGCGCCGCCCTGCTCGCCGGACTCGCGCTGTTCCCGCGCACCGGGGTCACCGCGAAGGAGCGCGACAGGGACCGGATCAGCCTGGCTCCGCTGGCCGCGGTCCTTGCCGGGCTGCTGCTCATGGGCGGCTTCCTGGTGGCCCGTTGGGGCAACGAGCCCTTCGAGCGGATCCGGCCCGGCGAGGTCGCCGCGATGGACTACGTGTACGCGCACGACAAGCCGACCGTGCGCCTGCTGTGGATGAGCAACGACACCCTCGACAACGTCACGCCGGCCATGCCGTGGGGCGCCCGCGACATGGAGAAGGTCCAGTACGTGCCGACGCTCGCGCCGCCCGACCCGGTCCTGGTCGGCAGCCTCGTCAAGGCGCTCAAGGACGCGGGCCCGAACTCGTACCTGATGATCAACGAGAGCCAGGTCGTCTATCTGGAGATGGACGTCGGCTACTCCAGGACGTGGAAGACCCGGCTCGTCCAGAACCTCGACGCACGGCAGGAGCTGAAGAAGGTCTACGCCAACGCGGACGTGACCATGTACCAGCTGCGCAAGCAGCCGTCCGGCAAGGTGGCGAAGGCCGATCCGGGCCCGATCGGCCCGCAGGTCACCTGGACGCCGTGGTCGGTGGTGGGCGCGCTCGCGGCGCTCGCCCTGATCGTGCTGCTCACCGCCCGTGAGGTGGTGCGGGTGGCGGCGCGGCCCAGCATGCGTCAACTGCGGTGGTTGCAGAGCACGTTCTGGTTCTCGCTGCCGCTGCTCGCGGTGGTCCTCGCGTCGCTGGTCCAACGGTTCATCACGATGGGCCTGCAATAGCGGGTCCGGCGGCCGGGTGCGGTGCCCCCTGCCCGGGGGCACCGGGGGCGCCGTCTCACCGCTTGAGCCACTTCACCTCGTAACCCTGCATCTCGAACCGCTTGCCGTCGATCTTCGCGCTGATCGGCCGGTTGAGGGTGTTCACGACGAGGACGGCCTTGTCGTCGGCGATGACCCGGACATTCGGCACGTCGTCGGCGGCCACCGGCACCGTCTCGAACGTCGTCCCGGGCCCGAACTCCTCGTTGAACCGCGACACCAGGTCGTACATCGGCAGCGGTCCGCCGCCGGACGCCGCGTCCGTGGGCCGCCACAGGCAGCCGGCGCAGGAGTCGCCCTTCTCGTCCATGGGGTTCCAGTAGAACCCGGACGTGGCGCCGCCCTTCGACATCGCGATCATCCCGGAGGCCTGCACGGCGACGCGGTGCGGCTCGCTCCAGCCGTCGCGCTCGTCCTTGCTGTCGGCGGGCTCGACGTAGTACTCGGACCACCACAGCGGCAGATCACCGGTCTGCTGCTCGATCCACTTGCCGACGGCCGTGAACTTGTCGGTGGCCTTGAACTCGTTCGGCAGCATCTCGTCGTCGTTCGTGTAGCTGGAGCCGTCGACGACGACGAAGTCGGCGCCCGCCTTGTTCTCGTTCCAGTACGTGAAGGCGTCGAGGATCCGCTGGTCCATGCGCCCCCAGGGGCCCTTGACCGTGTCGGAGGCGCCGTCGGTCTGCTTCGGGTCGAGGCTGTCCATCACCAGGTAGGGGCCGCCGACCATGATGTCCTTGTCGACCTTCTTCAGGGCCTTGTAGACGAGGTTGTAGAGCTTCGTGTAGCCCTCGTAGTCCCAGCGGCCCTCCGCGTCGTTCCAGAACCCCTTGAACTCGTTCCAGACGATGAAGTGGCGTACGTACGGGTACCGCTTGGCGACCGTCGTCGCGAGGTTCGCGTAGTCCTGGAAGTGCTCGGGGTCCGGCGCCTTCTCCAGGTTCCGCTGGCTCCAGTCCGTGTTGCCGACACCGGCCTTGCCGCCCTTCATCCAGTCGGGCGCGCAGCACAGCGTGACGACCGGGGTGCCGCCCGACTTGCGGATGAAGTCGATCCGGCGGTCCATCTCCTCGAACTGGTAACGCCCCTTCACCGGCTCGGGGTTGTTCGCCCCCCAGCCCATGACGTGCTGGATCTGCGGCATCGGCCGCTTGCCGATGAGCTGCTCCGCGCGCTCGACGGCGGCGGACGCGCCCTCATCGGCCGAGTACTGGGTGTGCGTGAACCCCCAGCCCACCTCCGGCCCCAGCTTCTTGGGGGGCTCGGCGGGTGTGCCGTGCACCTTGTCACCGTCCGGCGTCGTGCCGGCGGTTCTCGTCCTGTCGTCCGGAAGCGTGCTGATCACGGTCAGCACCAGGGCCAGTACGGCCATCCCCACGCCGAGCAGGGCGATGAGCCGCCATCGCCGTGCCCCCGAATCCCACCCATGACGTCCCATCAGGGACAAGGGTAACGAGGGCAGTTGGCGGAGGGACAGGCTCCGTTGCCACAGCCTCGTAACGAGCTCCGGGGCGAGCGTCGTCGCGTGGTACGGGCGGGACGCGCCACGACGGGCCCTGGGGAAATCCCGTGCGGGCGGGGCCTCCGTGCCGGATCATGGCCGCATGTCTGCGAACCCTTTCGACGCGTTGCAGGTCCGGCTGGGCGTCGACGACAGCGACTCGCCCGCCGATGTCGTCGACGCGCTGTTCCTCGGCCGCTTCGCCACGGGCGAGCAGCCGCACTCGCACGCCGTCAACATCGACCGGGTCCGCTCCGGCGCCACGCTGCTGCCGCCCGACGCCCGCATCCTGCGCTCCGCGCGCGACGACGACCGCAGCGCGACGCTCGCCGAGGGCGAGGGATGGACGGTCCTGATCTCCCGCTGGAACCGGGGCGCCGACGTCACGGTGACGGCGACGACCGCCGAACTCGCCGAGCGGATCCTCAAGTCGGCGACGGACGGCGCGACCGACGAGCCCGAACCCCAGCCGGACAACGTGACGATGGGCTTCTGGTACGTGTCGCCGCGGCGCGGCCCGCACCGCACGACACGGCAGATCTCGGCCGGTACGTGGGACGAGGTGCGGCCCAACTACACGGCGCCCGTCGCCGAGGCGATGGACCGGCTGATGAAGACGCGGCCCGAGGACATCGCGGGCCGCCTCCTGCTGCTGCACGGGCCGCCCGGCACCGGCAAGACGTCCGCGCTGCGCACGCTGGCCCGCTCGTGGCGGGACTGGTGCCAGGTCGACTGCGTCCTCGACCCGGAGCGTCTCTTCTCCGACGTCGGCTACCTCATGGACATCGCGATCGGCGAGGACGACGGCTCCGCGAAGGGCCGCTGGCGGCTGCTGCTCCTGGAGGACTGCGACGAGCTGATCCGCGGCGAGGCCAAGCACACGGCGGGTCAGGCGCTCTCGCGCCTGCTCAATCTGACCGACGGGCTGCTCGGGCAGGGCAGGAACGTTCTGGTGGGCGTGACCACCAACGAGGACCTGGAGCGGCTGCACCCTGCGGTGGTCCGGCCCGGGCGGTGCCTCGCCCGTATCGAGGTGGGGCCGCTGACCCGCGCCGAGTCGGTGAGCTGGCTCGGTACGGAGGAAGGGGTCGGGCGGGAGGGGGCGTCGCTGGCCGAGCTGTACGCCCTGCGTCGCGGGGTGTCTCCGACGGCGGTACCGGATCAGCGGGGCTCGGCTGAGGCGGGGTTGTATCTGTGACGGGACCGTGGTCAAGGGTTCGTGTGCGGGCCGGTGGGGGCTGGTCGCGCAGTTCCCCGCGCCCCTGAAATGCAGACGCTTCGCGTCGCATTTCCCCGATGAAGGCAAGCGGCGAAGCCGCAAGCCTTCAGGGGCGCGGGGAACTGCGCGACCAGCCACGACGAAACGCGCACCCGGCAACCACACCTACAGGTACGCGGCGCGCACCGCCTCCCGGGCAGCCGCGAGCGCCGCTTCCTCCGACAGACCGAGCCGCCGAACCCGCTCGGCAAAGACCCGCGCCGCAGCAGCCGCCTCCCGAGAAGCCGCGTCCCGAGCGGACGCGACGAACGTTCCGTTGCGGCCCCGCGTCTCGATCACCCCGTCCGCCTCCAGCGCCCGGTACGCCTTGGCCACCGTGTTCGCGGCGAGCCCGAGTTCCTCCGCGAGGCCCCGCACCGTGGGGAGCTTGTAGCCGACCGGCAGGGCCCCGCCCCGGGCCTGCTCGGAGATCTGCGCCCGCACCTGCTCGTAGGGGGCGGCGCTGTCGGCACTGTCTGCAATGCGGATCTTCAAGGTCACGCGGACGATTGTCCCGCAGCCGCGGAAAATGGGAGGCACCCGGGCGCGGACGGCGCGTAGCGTGCGGCGACATGACCGTGATCGTCCGCACCCTGAACCCGTCCGACCCCGCGGACACGGCCGGCTTCGCACGGGTGCGCCGGGCCTGTCTCCCGGCGATGCTCGCGACCCCGGCGTCCGTCGCGTACGAAGCGGCGCGGGCCCATCCCGACGCCCACTACCGCCAGTTGCTCGCGGTGGACGGCGCGGGCACCGTCATCGGTACGGCGCAGGTGGGCATCGCGTACGAGAGTCCGGAGCCGGGCCAGGGCTACGCCAACGTGTATGTGCACCCGGAGCATGTCGGGCAGGGCGCGGGCACACTCCTGCTGCGCACGGCCGAGGCGCATCTCGCCCAGCACGGTGCGACGGAGGTGTTCTGCTGGGCCCTGGACGGGCCGCGGAACCTGGCGTGGGCGGCGGCCCGCGGCTACCGGCCGAGCCGCACCGCGCACTTCCTGCGCCTGGAGCTGACGGATGACGCACTGCCGCCGCTCCAACCCCCGCCCAGCGGGGTGGAGTTGTGCACGGCGGCGGACTTCGCTGCCGATCCGCGGCCGCTGTTCGCGGTGTACGCGCAGACGGTGGCGGACGAGCCGGGCGACATCGCGGCCGAGCTGACGGACTACGCCGCCTGGACGGAGCAGGTCTGGCGGCATCCCCTGTTCCACCACGAACTGACGTCGGTCGTCGTCAGGGACGGCCGGCCCGTCGCGTTCTCCGTCGCGCAGACGGACGGAGACGGCCGCTACTGGTCGGGCATGACGGGCACGGCCCGCGCGTTTCGCGGCTGGGGCCTGGCGAAGCTCGCCAAGAACGACTCGCTGCACCGGGCCCGCGCGGCGGGCGTCTCGGTGGCGTACACGGGCAACGACGCGGACAACGCGCCGATGCTCGCGATCAACAAGTGGTTCGGTTACACGCTCGACGCGACGGAGGTCCGCCATGTCCGCACCCTCGATGCCTGACACCTCTCTCCAGGTCCGCCTGGTCAAGGCGGGGCGCACGAAGATCAGTTACCCGGCGCTGCTGCTGCACGACGACGGCGAGCGGGTCACGGTGCGCGCCGAGTGGGCGGGCGAGGGCGTGCGCGACTTCGGCTTCGTCCGCTTCGAGCCGGGCGACGTGTTCACCGAGCACTACTGGCGCGACCGCTGGTACGCGATCAAGGAGGTGCGGGCGGGGGACGGCACGCTCAAGGGCTGGTACTGCGACATCACGCGCCCGGTGGTGCGCGACGCCGAGGGCGATCTGCGCTCCGAGGACCTCGATCTCGACCTGTGGGTGTCCGCGGACGGCTCGCAGGTGATCCGCCTGGACGAGGACGAGTTCGCCGAGAGCGGTCTCGCCGGGCGTGACCCGGCCGCCGCACGGGCGGCGACGCGGGCCCTGGACGAGCTCGAGCGCCTGGCGCGGCAGGGCGGTTTCGCCGCTCTGCTCGCATGAACCGCCGTGCCACGCATTTCCCCGTCGTGACAACCGCCACTGACAATTGCGCTTCGATGAGCAACCCTCCGGGAACAGGTCTACAACGGCACCACGTTGAAAACCGTGTAGGTACAGGAGGCACCATGCGCCGAGTGACCACGCACAAGCGGACCGGAGCCAGCGCCCTCACGCGCCGGCTGCGGGACGTGCAGGAGGAAGCGGCCGAGCGCGGGCGCGAACGGCCGGAAGTGCGCAAGGACGTGCGCAAGACGTGGTGGCCGGACGAGTAGGAGGACCGGTCACATGACGTCCAGACCCAGCCGCTTGCGGTAGTGGATGCGGTCGTAGGGCCCGTCGACCCGGCGTTCCACGACCTCGTACCCGTACCGCGGATAGATCTTCTGGTTCTCCCACATCAACGCGTTGGTGTAGAGCCGGACTTCGGGCAGTCCGAGGGCGCGCGCGTGCTCGTCGACGAAGCCGAGCAGGCGGCGGCCCACCCCTCGCCCGTGGGCGTCGGGGTGGACCGCGATGCTGTCGAGGAAGAGATGGTCCTCGTACGCCTCCACGACGACCAGGCCGCTCACCGTGGCGTCCCCCTCACCTCCTGTGACGTACACGAGACCCGCCGCCACGTTCGCGGCGTGGTCCGCCTCCATGGGCTGGGGCACCACCCCGATGCGGTCGATGTAGTGCCCGTACGCCGCGTCGGTGACGGCCTTGACGGCCGGCACGTCGGCGGCGCTCGCCCGGCGGACCTCGAATCCTGCGTTCTCGCTGCTCATGCCGCCTTTTCTACGTCACTGCCGCTCCCCCGCACCACCAGCTTCCGTACCAGCGGCCAGGCCACGACGACCAGCACGATCCCGTAGACCGTCACGGAGAACGGGGTGTCGACGAGGCCGCTGACGTGGCCGTCGCTGATCTGGAGGGCGCGGCGCAGCTGCTGTTCGGCGTTCGGGCCGAGGATGACGCCGATGACGGCGGGCAGGACGGGCAGTCCGTAGCGGCGCATGCCGAAGCCGATCAGGCCGATGACCAGCAGGATGACGAGGTCGAGGGCCTCGCCGCCGACCGCGTACGCGCCGACCGCCGCGAAGAAGAGGATGCCCGCGTACAGGTACGGGCGCGGGATGCGCAGCAGCTTCGCCCAGACCGGGGCGAGCGGCAGGTTCAGGGCCAGGAGCAGCACCATGCCGACGAACAGCGAGGCGATCAGGCCCCAGACCAGTTCCGGCTCGCGTTCGAAGAGCAGCGGTCCCGGCTGGATCCCGTACTGCTGGAAGGCGGCCAGCATGACGGCGGCGACGGCGGTCGTGGGCAGGCCGAGGGTGAGCATGGAGACGAGGGTGCCCGCCGCCGACGCGGACGAGGCCGACTCGGGTCCGGCGACGCCTTCGATGGCGCCCTTGCCCCACTCGTCCTTGTGCTTGGAGAGGCGCTTCTCGGTCACGTACGACAGGAACGTGGGGATCTCGGCGCCGCCCGCGGGGATCGCGCCGAACGGGAAGCCGATGAGCGGGCCGCGCAGCCAGGACTTCCAGGTGCGCTTGACGTCGGCGCGGCCGAGCCAGGGGCGGCCGACGGGGATGGCCTCGCCGCTCGTGCGGCGCAGGTGCGCGGCGACCCACAGCGCCTCGCCGATCGCGAAGAGGCCGACCGCGACGATGACGACGTCGATGCCGTCGGCGAGCTGCAACGAGCCGAAGGTGAGCCGCTGTTGGCCCGTCATCTGGTCCAAGCCGACCAGGCCGATGGTGAGTCCGATGAGCAGCGAGGCGAGTCCGCGGACGCGGGAGGAGCCGAGCACCGAGGTCACCGCGATGAACGCGAGGACCATGATGGCGAAGTAGTCGGGCGCGCCGATGTCGACGGCGAGCGAGGCGACCTTGGGCGCGAGGGCGACGAGCAGGATCGTGCCGATCATGCCGCCCGCGAAGTGGCCGATGGCGGCGGCCGCGAGGGCCTGCGCACCACGCCCGGACTTGGCCATGGGGTTGCCCTCCATGGCGGCGACCACGGCGGCGCTCTCCCCGGGGGTGTTGAGCAGGATGGAGGTCGTCGAGCCGCCGAACATGGCGCCGTAGTAGATGCCGGCGAACATGATGAACGCGCCGGTGGGTTCGAGTCCGTACGTCACCGGCAGGAGCAGCGCGACGGCCATGGCGGGGCCGATGCCGGGGAGCACGCCGATGGCCGTGCCGAGCAGGACGCCGATCGCCGCCCACAGCAGGTTGACCGGGGTGAGGGCCGTACCGAAGCCGTCCATCAGGGAGTTGAGGGCATTCATGACGTCACAGCACTCCCATCAGGGGGCCGCCCGGCAGCGGAACGCCGAGCAGTTGGTCGAAGACGACGTACGTGAGCAGGGAGAGGACGGCGGCGATCAGCGGGTCGCGGTCGAGCCGGCGGCTGCCGAGCGCGTAGGCCGCGCCCCAGAACAGCAGTGCGCCCGCGACCGGGAAGCCGATCGGTTCGATGAGGACGGCGGCGCCGAGGAAGACACCGGCGAGCAGCAGCACCGTGCGCCAGTCGGCGGGTTCGGTGAGGTCGACGTCCTCGCCGCCCTCCGCCTCGCCGCGTCCGCCGCGCAGGACGTCGACGGCGAGCAGAAGGGCGACGACGAGCAAGCCGACGCCGACGACGACGGGCACGGTCTTCGGTCCGACGGGGCCGCGCTGGGTGATCTCGACGTTCATGGTGAGGGCGTCGGTGAGGACGAGGACGCCGAGCGCCAACAGCATGGCGCAGACGCCGAGTTCGGAGTGCTCGCGCAGCCAGGAGCGGCGCGCCTCGGGGACGGGGTTCACAGGCCCAGCTCCTTCAGTACGGAGACGACGCGCTTGTCCTGGGCGTCGAGGAAGTCGCCGAAGTCGTCGCCGGTCAGGAAGGCGTCGGCCCAGCCGTTCTTCTTCAGCGACCGCTTCCACTGCTCGGAGGCGTGCAACTTCCGTACGAGGTTGGTGAGTTTGGCGCGCTGGGTGTCGCTGAGTCCCGGCGGGGCGACGATGCCGCGCCAGTTGGTGAAGTCGACGTCGTAGCCGGACTCCTTCAGCGTCGGACCGTCGAGGCCGGGGACGCGTTCGGGTCCGGTGACGGCGAGGAGCCGCAGTTCGCCGCTCCTGATCTGGTCCAGGTACTCGCCGACGCCGGAGACACCGAAGGCGACCTTGCCGCCGAGGATGGAGGCGAGGAGTTCGCCGCCGCCGTCGAACGGGATGTAGTTGACCTTCCTCGGTTCGATCCCGGCGGCGCGCGCCATCAGCATCGGCGCGAGGTGGTCGGGCCCGCCGGGCGAGGAACCGCCGCCGACGGGCAGCTTCCCGGGGTTCTCCTTCCAGGCGTCGATGAGCCGGCCGATGTCCTTGTACGGGGAGTCCTTCGCGACCACGACGACATCGGCCTCCTCGGTGAGGCGGGCGATGGGGGTGGTGTCGGCGAGCGTCTTCGGGGAGTGGTTGGAGCGGGCGGCGCCGACGACACCGAGGCCCATGGACATCGCGAGCCTGCCGTTGCCGTGCTCGCCGACGAGCCGGGCGAGGCCGACGGTGCCGCCGGCGCCCGGCAGGTTGAACACCTCGATGTTGTGGGTGAGTTCGGCGTCCTCGGCGTTCTTGGCGGCGGTGCGCGCCGTGATGTCGTAGCCGCCGCCGGGCGTGTTGGGGACCATGAGGCGCAGGCCGGGGATCTGCGTGCCGGTGTCGGCGCCGCTGCCCGCGGTGAGCAGCGGCGGCCCGACCAGGACGAGCAGCGCGGCCCCGAGCAGGGCGAGGGGTGTGCGCAGGCGCACGTGGGCCACCACCTTGTTCTGGGTTCTCGGAAAGGGCTCTCGGACGGGGGTACGGCCGTGTGAGGTGGCCCACATGTTGCCTACGCGTGAACCGGCTGTCTCTCTTCCGCAAGCAACGGACGTTGTGGTCCTTGTGGTCGCGCGCCTACCCTGCGCCCGTGACGAAGGTGCTGGTCGTGGACGACGACTTCATGGTCGCCAAGCTGCACAGCCGCTATGTGTCCGCGATGGACGGGTTCGTGGTGGCCGGGGTGGCGCACAGCGGCGCGCAGGCGCTGCGGGCGGCGGAGGAGTCGCGCCCCGATCTGGTGCTCCTGGACGTGTACCTGCCCGACATGGACGGCATCGACGTCCTGCGGGAGCTGCGGGCCGCCGAGGAGCGCGATCCTTCCCGTACGCCGGTGGACGCGCTGTTCATCACGGCGGCGCGGGACGCGGAGATCGTCCGGGCCGCACTGCGCGCGGGCGCCCTGCACTACCTCATCAAGCCGTTCAACAAGGCAGCGCTGCATGAGCAGTTGACACATGTGGCGGCGCTGCGGGCCCGGCTCGACGATCTGGACGAGGCGCGCCAGGAGGACGTCGACCAGATCTTCGGCGCCCGTCCGCCCGGCTCCCGCGAACTGCCGAAGGGCCTCGCGGCGCACACGGCGGACCTGGTCGAGCGCACGCTGCGGGCCCACCCGCAGGGCTTGTCGGCGGCGGAGTGCGCCCAGGAGGCGGGCTCGCTGTCCCGGGTGAGCGCGCGCCGCTACCTGGAGTTCTTCGCGGAGACGGGGCGGGCGCGGGTGTCGCTGCGGTACGGCGGGACGGGGCGTCCCGAGCGCCGCTACCGGTGGGTCAGCCGGTCTCTCTGATCGGAGTCTGAGCCCGGCCTTAAGGGCGCCATAAAGATCGACTCAGACCCCTCACAGGGGCGGACCGGCGCGATGTCGCGGGCTAACTTCCTTGTCATCGGGGCTCGTTCGCCGCAGCGGACGAGGCCTCCCCCCACCCCTGTGCCACCGATCGAGGAGTACTCCCATGCCCGCACGCCGCAGCCGCAAGCTCACCGCTCTCGCCGCGACCGGCGTCGCCCCGCTCGCCCTGACCGTCCTTTCCGGCACGCCCGCCGCGGCGCACGGCACGCTCGGCGACCCGGTCAGCCGGGTCGCGGCCTGCTACGCCGAGGGCGCCGAGAGCCCCACGTCGGCGGCGTGCAAGGCGGCGGTCGCCGCGGGCGGCCCGCAGGCCCTGTACGACTGGAACGGCATCCGCGACGGCGAGGCGGCCGGCAAGCACCAGGAGAACATCCCCGACGGCAAGCTCTGCTCGGGAGGCGCGGACGAGTTCAAGGGCATGGACCTGGCCCGTGACGACTGGCCCGCGACGAAGGTCTCGGCGGGCTCGTACACGTTCAAGTACAAGGTGACCGCCCCGCACAAGGGCACCTTCAACCTCTACATGACGAAGCAGGGCTACGACCCGTCGAAGCCGCTCGCCTGGTCCGACCTGGACCTGGAGCACCCGGTCGCGACGAAGACGGACCCGGCCGCCGAGGGCGGCTACTACACGTTCTCCGGCACGCTCCCGGACCGCTCGGGCCGCCAGCTGATCTACGGGATCTGGCAGCGCTCGGACAGCCCGGAGGCGTTCTACTCCTGCTCGGACGTGACGTACGGCGGTTCCGCGGCGGGGTCGTCCGCCCCCGCCGCGTCGGCCGAGCCCTCCGCGCCGTCCGACGAGCAGATCGCCGAGGACGCCGACAAGTCGACGGTCGACCACAGCGGCATGGACATGGGCGGTGACGCGACGCACGAGCCCGCCGAGTCGCAGCCCCCGGCCCCGGCCGCTGCCGATGCCAACTCCCCCGCCGCACAGGGTGGTTCGGAGAACCTGGCGGAGACCGGCGGCGACTCCGCCACCCCGTACATCGCGATCGGCGGCGCGGCCGCCCTGGCGATCGGCGCGGCGGGCCTGTTCGCGTCGGTGCGCCGCCGTGCGATGACGGGCGGCCGGCACGGCCGCTGACCCGCCCCGCCTGAACGGACCGGCTGCGAAGGTCAGTTGAAGCAGTCGGTCCGGGTGGCGTGTGCGGGATCGAGGGCGTTGGCGACCTCGTGGTAGGCGACGAGGTCGACGGTCCCGATCGTCACGTGCTCGGAGAGATCGGCGGGGCACAGGTCCTGCACCACGACGTTGCGCACGTCGGCCCCGTCGAGGAACTGGGTGCGGTACGGGGTGACGACCTCGTCGTACTTGGTGGCGATGACGGTGTAGTGGACACCCGGCACGGTGTCCCCGCCCGCGTTCAGCCTGGTGATGAAGTCCGATCCCGCGACCTGGTCGGCGAGCGCCGGCGTGGCGAGGGTGAGCAGGTCACCGATGCCCGGGAAGTAGGGCAGCAGCCTGGTGAGCCCGCTCAGGGTGGTGCCGTGATTGTCGGGCGCGATGCCGATGAGCGCGTTCACCTCGGCGGCACCGCCGAGGAACTTCAGGTAGTAGCGCGGCATCATGCCGCCCTGCGAGTGCCCGACGAGGTCGACCTTGGCGGCGCCGGTGGCGCCCCGCACCTTGTCGACGAAGGCGCCGAGCTGTCCGGCGGACTTCGCGATGGGGCCGAGCCCGTTGAAGAGGGGGACGCCGGGCAGTTGCCCGTAGTCCAGCGAGAAGACGCAGTAGCCGCGCTTCACCAAGTAGGGCGCGAGGACGAGCCAGTTGTCGACGGAGTTCCCGAACGTGCCGTGGACGAGGACGACGGGCCGCGGATGCGCGGCGGACGGCTTGCAGGAGTAGTCGTTCCAGCCGCTGCTTGCGGACGCGGTCTCCGCGTGGGCCGCGCCGGCCGGCAGCGCGGTGGCGGTGAACAGAGCGGCGGCGACGGCCGCGGCGCGCAGCCATCTGCGTCCGGGCAGCTTGTTTCTGGGCAGCATCGTGTATCTCCTTGCGGCTCAAGGGAGTTGCAGGAGTGTGCCGTGGCGTGCGGTGTGCCCAGGAGAAGTTACGCGCGAGTAGTAGAGACGTGAAGTTACGCGTCGGTAAAAACTTCCGTACGCGGTTGCGCGGGGTGCGCCTGACGAGATGTCACCAGGTGGGCCGGAGCGGCCCGTTGGGCGCGAGGGTCAGCAGTCGCTCCCCCAGCGCGCGCGCCTCGCGCTCCCCGATCCGCTCCACCCAGGGCCGCACGGCATCCGCCGCGGCCTCCTCGGCGGCCCGGGTGCAGGCCCAGCCGCGCTCGGTCAGCAGGACGAGCCGGGCCCGCGCGTCGCTCGGATGCGGCCGCCGCTCGACGTACCCCTTGCGCACCAGCTCGTCGACGAGCTGACTCGCGGCCTGCTTGGTCACCCCGAGATGCGCGGCGAGATCCGTCGTGGTCGCGTCCCCGAAGGACAGCCGCGAGAAGGCGAAGCCATGAGCGGGCCGCACCCCCTCGAAACCCCTGGCCACGACGCCTTCGTGGATGCGTTGCGTCAGCTCGCCGGCGGCGGCGAGCAGGGCGGCGGACAGGGCCAGGGCTTCGGAATTCTGCACGCGGACATTGAAACACCCTTGACGATATGGTCAAGCCGCCTGACTATATAGACAAGCAACTTGACCATCTCTCGAAGGAGCTCCCATGCCCGTAGTCCGCGCATCCGAAGCCGTCGTCCACGACCTGCACGGCGCCCGCTTCATCTCGTACGCCGCACCCCGCACCGGCAGCAAGGAGCTGGCGGCCTGGCGGGGCGAGATCCCGGCGGGCACCAGGGCGCCCGCCCACACGGTGACCCACGAGGAGATCCTCCACCTGCTCACCGGCTCCCTGCGCCTCACGCTCGACGGCGAGACCCACACGCTCACGGCGGGCGACACGGCGATCGTGAACGCGGGCACGACCCTCTCGGTCGAGAACCCGACGTCCGAGCGGGCGACGATGTGGGTCACGACATCGGTGGGCCTCCAGGCCGAACTGGCGGACGGCACCCGCATCACGCCGCCGTGGGCGAACGCCTGACAGCGCCCCGCAAGGGGCGCGGGGAACTGCGCGAGCACCCCCACGGCGCGGCACCCGCCAGCGCACCGCACCCCCTACGGCGAGGAGCTACGCCGCGAGCGCCCCCGGCACGATCACCCCGGCCCCGAACCGCGCCCGAGCCCGGTCGGCCACCGCCTCGAGCACCCGCCCCCGCTCATCCACCGGGTCGAAGGTCAACTGCCGGGCCGCCCCTTCGGCAGGCCCGAGCCCTTCCGCCCGCAGGGAAACCCCCCGCACACGAGCCCGCTGCAACCCCAGCGCCTCGTACATCCGGTACACCGCCGAGGCCAGCACGGCGGAATGCGCGGAGGGTTCCGCGAGCACCCGGCTGCGCACCGTCGAGGACCGGTCGGCATAGCGCACGGTGAGGCTCAGCGACCGGCACACCTGCCCTTCGTCCCGCATTCGGGCGCCCAGTTCGTCGGCGACGGCGAGCAGGGCGCGCCGGTGCCGGAAGGGGTCCAACTCATCGCGTACGAAGGTACGTTCGGCGGCGGCGGACCGTGCGGCGGCGTTCGGCACGACCCGTGCGCGGTCCACGCCGCGGGCCTTCTCGTGCAGTTCCCGTCCGGCCCGCGCCGTGGTCAGCCGTTGCAGCGTGGACAGCGGCGCGGCGGCCACCCGGCCGACCGTGTCGAGCCCGTACTCGCACAGGGTGCGGGCGGTCGCGGCGCCCACCCCGGGCAGCGCGGCGACGGGCTGCGTGTCGAGGAACTCCCGCACGTCGTCGACCACTTCGGTCACTCCGGTGCGGGCGCGGCGCGCCGCCATCCGCGCGATCATCGGCCCGGGGCCTGCGCCGATGACGCACTCGACCCCGTACAGGGCGACGGCCCGCACCCGGACGACCGAGGCGATCTTGCGTGCGTCCCACCCGAAGTACCGTACGGCGCCGCGCAGTTCGACCAGGGCGGTGTCGGGCGGCAGCGCCTCGACGACGGGGCTGAACTCGCCGAGCAGTTCCAGGAGCCGGGGCAGCTCGGCCTCCCGGGCGGGCTCAAGCAGAAAACGCACGCACAGCACGACCGGCTCCGCCACGGCACCCGGCTCCCTCGCACTCACCGCGTTCACCGAACTCACCGCATTCACCGAACTCACCGCATCCATCGCACTCACCCCGCACTCCCTTGGCTCTGATGCCACAACTTCCGCCGCCCGCCCGGCACTCCGTCCCCGGCAGGCTTGAGGTCGGCCCACGGGTTCATCTCGTACCCGGTGGGCAGCTTGATCCGGCGCCCGTTGTCCGCGCCCGCACCGGAGCCCTCACCGGGGTCGTCCGGCGCGGGCCCGGCCAGCCGCCGCGCCACTTCGTCGAGCCCCTTCTCGCGGTACACCTCCACCAACTCGGCCAGATTCCAGGCGGCCTGGCCCACCACGCTGAGGCTGCGCGGTCCGCGCCGCTGGACCTCGCCCCGTACGAGCAGCAGCCACGAGTGGAAGACGGTGTGCGCGCACGCCGCGTGCGCCTCGTCGAAGAACGCGAGGTCCACCAGGCCCGTGCCGTCGTCCAGGGTCGTGAAGACGACCCGCTTGCCCGAGCGGATCGGCGGGGTCTGCGTGGCCGCCTTCGCCCCGGCCACCAGGACCGTCCGCCCGTGCTCGGCGTCGCGCAGCCGCCGCGCGGAGACGACGCCCAGCTCCCGCAGGAACTCCTCGTGGTCGCCCATGAGATGGCGGGACGCGTCCATGCCGAGCACGCCGAGTTCGGCGCTGAGCCGCTCCGCGTCGCCGAGGTCGGGCAGCCCGGCCGAGGCCGTCCGCCGCCCGCCGGCCAGCGGCAGCTGCTCACCGCCCGAGCCTCCCGCCCCCCGCCCCGAGCGCTGAAGCTCCGTCAGATGCAGTTGCAGATCACGCCGGTTGGCGCCGAACGCGTCGAGCCCGCCGACTTGCGCGAGCCGGGTCGCGAGCGGGCGGCTCGGCCGGGCCCGCTGCCAGAAGTCGAGCAGCGAGGCGTACGGCTGCCCGGCCTCGATCCGCGCGGCCTCCGCCTCGCTGATCCCGTACACGTCGGAGAGCGCGAGCCGCACACCCCACCGGGCCGGTTCGGGATCGGACACCAGTTCGATCCGATGGGCGACCGCGGACCGGTTCACATCCAGCGGAAGCACCGGCACCCCCCGTCGCCGCGCGTCCGCGAGCAGCAGCCGCTTCGGGTACATGCCGGGATCGTGCGTGAGCAGCCCCGCGTAGAACGCCGCCGGATGGTGGGCCTTGAGCCATGCCGACTGGTAGGTGGGCACCGCGAAGGCCACGGCGTGCGCCTTGCAGAACCCGTAGCTGCCGAACGCCTCGACGATCTCCCAGGTCCGCCCGATGGTGTCGGCGTCGTAGCCGCGCGCGGCCGCGGCCTGTGCGAACCAGAAGCGGATGCGGCCCTGCGACTCGGGGTCGGACAGGCCGCGCCGCACCCGGTCGGCCTCGTCGCGCCCGCAGCCCGTCATGATGTCGACGATCTTGATGATCTGCTCGTGGAAGACGACGACGCCGTACGTCTCCTTGAGCGCGTCGGCCAGGTCGGGGTGCGGGTAACGGATCGGCGCGCGCCCGTGCCGCGCCTCGATGAACGGCCGCACCATGTCGGCGGCGACCGGTCCCGGCCGGAACAGCGAGATGTCGACGACCAGATCGTGGAAGTTCTCCGGCTGGAGCCTGCCCACGAGGTCGCGCTGGCCCGGGGACTCGATCTGGAAGCACCCCAACGTCTCGGCGGACTTGACGAGTTGGTACGTCTTCGGGTCGCCCGGCGGCACCTGCGCCGGGTCGTCGAGGTCCACCGTCTCGCCCGTCGCCCGCTCGATCTCGGTGACCGCGTGCGCCATCGCCGACTGCATCCGCACCCCGAGCACGTCGAGCTTGAGCAGCCCGAGGTCCTCCACGTCCTCCTTGTCGAACTGGGACATGGGGAAGCCCTCGCCGCTGGTCGGCACGACGGGCGTACGGGCGAGCAGCGAGGCGTCGGAGAGCAGCACGCCGCACGGGTGCATGGCGACGCCGCGCGGCAGCGCGTCGAGTGCCTCGACGAGTTCCCACAGCCGCTTCTTGTCCCCGAACTCGCCCGCGATCTGCCGCAGTTCGGGCAGTTCCTCCATCGCCGAGCGGGCGTCGCGGGCACGGATGTGCGGGAACGCCTTGGCGATCCGGTCGATGTCGGCG
The DNA here is from genome assembly GCF_040679615.1 of Streptomyces sp. NPDC052225. Lineage (NCBI taxonomy): Bacteria > Bacillati > Actinomycetota > Actinomycetes > Kitasatosporales > Streptomycetaceae > Streptomyces > Streptomyces sp. NPDC052225. Next base: position 45,998 of record NZ_JBFAVD010000036.1, read on the forward strand.
GGGTCCATGGACAGGGCCGCGCCGACGTCCCGTATCGCATGACGCACCCGGTACGTCTCCGGCATCGCGACGGTCGCGACGCGCTCGGTGCCGAAGCGGTCGAGGATCGCGCGGTAGACCTCCAGGCGGCGCGCGGACTCGACGTCGATGTCGATGTCGGGCAGCACGGAGCGGCGCTTGGACAGGAAGCGCTCCATGAGCAGGCCGTGCTCGACGGGGTCGGCGTTGGCGATGCCCAGCAGGTAGTTGACGAGCGATCCCGCGCCCGAGCCGCGGGCGGCGACGCGGATGCCCATCCCCTTCACGTCGTCGACGACCTGAGCGACCGTCAGGAAGTAGGAGGCGAAGTCGTAGTGACCGATGATGTCCAGCTCGCGGTGGAGCCGCTCCCAGTACGCGTGCTCGCCGCCGTGCCCGAGGCGGACCATGCCGGCCGCCGCCCGGGAGGCGAGGACGCGCTGCGCGGTGCGGCGGCCGGCGCCGACGAGCCGGGGTTCGGGAAAGCGCACGGAGCCGATGCCGAGGTCGTCCTCGGGGTCGACGAGGCACGCGTCGGCGGTCGCCCGCGTCTGGTCGAGCAGCCGGTACGCGCTCTCGCGGCGGAACCCGGCGGCCTCCACGACCTTCTCGGCCTCGCGCAGCATGGCGTCGGCGTCCTTCAACCACCGCTCCCCGCTGTCGAGTTCCTTGGTCGGGTCGACGGGTACGAGGCGGCGCGCGGCGTCCAGCACGTCGGCGACGGGGCCCGCGCCCCGGTCGGCGTACCGGACGTCGTTGCTCAGGACGGGGCGCACCCCCTGCTCGGCGGCGAACCCGACGGTGCGGGCGGCGAGCCGCAGCGAGCCGTGGCCCGTGCCCATGCGTCCGTGGTGGACGGCTTCGAGGCGCAGGGCGTCACCGTAGATCTCGCGCCAGGGCGCCAGCAGTGTGGCGGCCTTGTCGGGGCGTCCGGCGGCGAGCGCGCGGCCCACGTCGGAGGCGGGCCCGAGCAGCACGGTCAGCCCTTCGCCGTGGTTCTCCTCCCACGGCAGCCGGACGTCCTGCGAGCCGTCGGCGTGCGCGGCGGTGATCATGCGGCACAGCTCGGCCCAGCCGCGGGCGCCGTCCCGGGCGAGGAAGGTCACGCGGGGTGTCGACTCGTCGATGAAGGCGCCGCCGCGCACGGGCGGCCGGCGCCGGTCGCCCCGTACGGGGGTGCCGACGGCGAGCTCGGTCCCGAACAGCGGCCGCACCCCGTGCTTCGCGCACGCCTTCGCGAACCGCACGGCACCGGCGACGGTGTCGCGGTCGGTGAGCGCGAGGGCGTCCATGCCCCGCTCGGCGGCGCGCTCGGCCAGCCGCTCCGGGTGCGTGGCGCCGTAGCGCACGGAGAACCCGGACACGGTGTGCAGATGCGTGAAGCCCGGCACACGCACCTCCAGCACACCTCGAGCCAATCGGATCTCACCTCCCCCACCTCCACCATAGACCAAGTTTCGAACGCGTGTACGACACCGTGCGAAGGGCACCCGTTCGGGCCACCCCACCTGCACGATCAGGGGCCCCACCGGACGGTGGGGGCATGAAGTTCGCCGATGAGTTCAGGAATGCCGTCACTCCGAGAGCCGCGCTGCTGGTCATCGGCGTCCTCGCCCTCCAGCTGCTCTTCATCGCCTCGTACGTGGGGGCGCTGCACAATCCGAAGCCGAAGGACGTGGCGTTCGGTGTCGTCGCGCCGGTGCCCGCCGTGGCACAGCAGACCGCGCAGAAGCTGGACAAGCTGCCCGGTTCGCCGGTGGACCCGCGGGTGGTCGCCGACGAGAGGACGGCGCGGCAGCAGATCATGGACCGGAAGATCGACGGCGCCCTGGTCGTCGACCCGCGGGGCACCTCGGACACGCTGCTCGTCGCGTCCGGCGGCGGCACCGTCCTCGCGAGCGCCCTGGAGACCCTGGCCACCGAGGTCGGCGCCGCGCAGCAGCGCACGGTGAAGACGGTCGACGTGGCCCCCGCCTCGTCCCAGGACTTCGACGGCCTGTCGTCCTTCTACCTGGTCGTCGGCTGGTGCGTCGGCGGCTACCTGTGCGCCTCGATCATGTCGATCAGCGCCGGGTCCAAGCCCGCGAGCCCGCAGCGCGCGGCGATCAGGCTCGGCACGATGGCGCTGGTCGCGATCGCGGGCGGCATCGGCGGTTCGCTGATCATCGGCGACTCGATCCTGGGCGCGCTGCCCGGCTCGTTCTGGGCTCTCGCGGGGCTCGGCGCCCTGGTCACGTTCTCGGTCGGCGCGATCACGCTGGCCCTGGAGGAGCTCACCGGTGTCGTCGGCATCGGCCTCGCGGTCCTGCTGATCGTCGTCGCGGGCAACCCGAGCGCGGGCGGCGCGTTCCCGCTGCCGATGCTGCCGCCGTTCTGGCAGGCGATCGGCCCCTGGCTGCCGCCGGGCGCGGGCACGTGGGTCGCCCGCTCCATCGCCTACTTCCAGGGCAACGACGTCACGAAGTCCCTGCTCGTCCTCTCCGCGTGGGCGGTGGTCGGCGTAGTGGTGACGCTGCTGGTGGCGGGCGTACGGGAGAAGAAGCGGACCGCCGCTGCCGTGTGAAGGCAGGCGCGGGGAACTGCGGGACCAGCCACCCACGGCCCGCACCCGCCCGACACTGACCAGCCCGGCAGACGAAGAGGCGCCCCATGAACCTCCCCCACCGCTCCGGCCCTGCCGCCCAGGCCAGCTCCGTCAAACGCATGGAGCCGACCGCCCAGGCCCAGCTCGGCCCTCTCGGCCTCACCGGCTTCATCGTCGTCACCATGATCGCCACCGGCATCGACGCGGGCGTCTTCCCCGAGAAGCTGGCCGCCGCCGACGTCCCGGCGGTCGGCTTCTTCATCGGCGGCCTCGCCCAGCTCCTCGCGGGCCTCTTCCAGGCCCAGCGCGGCGACACCTGGCACGCCACGGTCTTCGGCGGCTTCGGCCTGTTCTGGATGGCGAAGGCCCTGATGCTCCAGTGGGTGGTCCCCGGCCTCGACCCGTCGCTGCGCGGCGACGCGATGGGCCTGTTCACGCTGCCCTGGGTGTTCGTGGTCTTCGTCCTGTGGCTGGCGAGCTGGCGGATCCACCTGGTCCTGCTGCTCACGTTCAGCTGCGTCCTCGTCGTCTTCGTCGCGATGACCTGCCACGGCTTCACGGGCCTGGTCGGCTGGAACCGGGTCGCGGGCTGGTTCGGCCTCGGCGCGACGGCGGGCGCGCTCTACCTGCTCGCCGGCCAGGTGATGGCGTCGACGTGGGGCCGCGCGGTCCTGCCGATGGGCCGCTTCCTCGCCCCGCCCGAGCCCTCCGAGACATGATCACCACCCTGGCCGTCGAGAACTACCGCTCCCTGCGCCGCCTGATCGTCCCCCTCGACCGGCTGAACGTGATCACCGGCGCGAACGGCACCGGCAAGTCCAGCCTCTACCGCTCCCTGCGGCTGCTCGCCGCGTCGGCCCGCGGCGGCGCCGTCGCCGCGCTCGCGCAGGAGGGCGGCCTGCCGTCGGTGCTGTGGGCGGGCGAACGGGACACGGGCCCGGTCGGCCTCAGACTGGGCTTCGCGGGCGACGAGTTCGGCTACGCCGTCGACTTCGGGCTCCCCCCGTACGACCCGGGCTCACCCTCGATGTTCCAGCTCGACCCGGAGATCAAGCGCGAGTCCACCTGGGCCGGTCCCGTCCTGCGCCCCGCGGCCCTGCTCTGCGACCGCGCGGGCCCCGCCGTCCGTACCCGCACCGCCGACGGCGGCTGGCACCGCACGCAGGGCCTGCGCCCGTACGACAGCATGCTCAGCGAGCTCGCCGACCCCCAGCTCGCCCCGGACATCCTCACGTTGCGGGAGCTGATCCGCTCCTGGCGGTTCTACGACCATGTACGCACCGACGCCGAGGCGCCCGCCCGCGCCGCCCGCATCGGCACCCGTACGCCCGTGCTCGCCGCCGACGGCGCGGACCTGGCCGCCGCCCTCCAGACGATCCGGGAGATCGGCGACCACGAGGCGCTGGACGCGGCCGTCGCGGACGCGTTCCCCGGCAGCCGGATCCGGGTCGTCGACAGCGGCGGCCGGTTCGAACTCCAGCTGGATCAGCGCGGGTTGAAGCGTCCGCTCGGTCCGGCCGAGCTCTCCGACGGCACCCTGCGCTACCTTCTGTGGACGGCCGCGCTGCTCACCCCGCGCCCGCCGTCCCTCATGGTCCTCAACGAGCCCGAGACGAGCCTGCACCCCGAACTCCTCGCCCCGCTGGCGCACTTGATCCTCGCCGCGACCAGGGAGTCCCAGGTCGTCGTGGTCACCCATGCCCGCCCACTGGCCGACACCCTGGCACGCGAAGCGCCCCGCCACCGCGTCGACCTCAACTCCGTGGAACTGCTCAAGGAGTCGGGGCGGACGACGGTGGCGGGGCGCGGGGGCCTGCTCGACGAGCCGCTCTGGCACTGGCCCAGACGGTGACCCGAGCGGTGACTACACCGCCGGGTGCCCGTAGTACGCCTGCCGCATCAGCCGCTTCATGTCGTCGATCATCGGCATCCGCGGGTTGGCGGGCGCGCACTGGTCGGCGTAGGCGTTCATGGCCTGCTGCGGCAGCGCCTCCATGAAGGCGGCCTCGTCCACGCCCTCCTCCTTGAAGGAGGCCGGGATGCCGCAGCGCTCGCGCAGTTCCTCGACGGCCTTCGCGTACGACTCCACGCCCTCTTCCGGGGTCGCGGCCGGCAGGCCCAGCATCTTCGCGATCTCCTGGAGCCGCTCGGGCGCCCGGTACGTCTCGGCCTTCGGCCACGGGGTCGCCTTGTGGGAGACGGTGCCGTTGTGCCGGATGACGTGCGGCAGGAGCAGCGCGTTGGTGCGGCCGTGGGCGACGTGGAAGGTGTTGCCCAGCGTGTGCGCCATCGCGTGGACGAGGCCGAGGAAGGCGTTGGCGAAGGCCATGCCCGCGATGGTCGAGGCGTTGTGCATCTTCTCGCGCGCCTCGGGGTTCTTGGCGCCCTGCGTCACACAGGCTTCCAGGTTCTCGAAGATGAGCTTGACGGCCTGGAGGCACTGGCCGTCGGTGAAGTCGTTGGCGTAGACGGAGACGTACGCCTCGGTGGCGTGGGTCAGCGCGTCGAAGCCGGAGTCAGCCGTCACGGTCGGCGGCAGGTTCATCGGCAGCATCGGGTCGATGATCGCGACGTTCGGGGTCAGCGCGTAGTCGGCGAGGGGGTACTTCTGGGCGGCGGCCGGGTCCGAGATGACCGCGAAGGGGGTGACCTCCGATCCCGTGCCGGACGTGGTCGGGATCGCGACCAGCTTGGCCTTCTCGCCCAACTGCGGGAACTTGTAAGCCCTCTTGCGGATGTCGAAGAACTTCTCCTTCGTGTCCGCGAACTCGATCTCCGGGTGCTCGTACATCAGCCACATGATCTTCGCGGCGTCCATCGGCGAGCCGCCGCCGAGCGCGACGATCGTGTCCGGCTCGAAGTCGCGCATCGCGGCCGCGCCCGCCTGCACGGTGGCCAGCTCCGGGTTCGGCTCGACGTTGTCGATGACCTGCACAGTGACCGGCTGCGGACGGGAGTCGAGGATGTCGGTGATCCGCCGGACGAAGCCGATGTCGCTCATCGTGCGGTCCGTGACGAGGGTGACGCGGCTGACGCCGTCCATCTCCGCGAGGTACTTCACGGCGTTGCGCTCGAAGTAGATCTTCGGCGGGATCTTGTACCACTGCATGTTGGTGTTGCGCCGCCCGATCCGCTTGATGTTGACGAGGTTGACGGCCGAGACGTTGTTGGAGACGGAGTTGTGGCCGTAGGAGCCGCAGCCGAGGGTCAGCGAGGGCAGGAAGGCGTTGTAGACGTCGCCGATCCCGCCGAAGGTGGAGGGCGAGTTGACGATGACGCGGACGGCCTTGACGCGGCGGCCGAACCGCTCGGCCAGCTCCTCGTCCTCGGTGTGGATGGCGGCGGAGTGCCCGAGGCCGTTGAACTCGACCATCTGCGCGGCGAGTTCGATCCCGTGCGCGGTGTCGCGTGCCTTGAGCGCGGCGAGGACCGGCGACAGCTTCTCGCGGGTCAGCGGCTCACCTGGCCCGACCTCGGCGCACTCGGCGACGAGGATCGAGGTGTCGGCCGGCACCTCGAACCCGGCCTGCTCGGCGATCCAGGCGGCCGGCTTGCCGACGACGGAGGCGTTGAGCTTCGCGCCCGAGCAGTCGTTCCCGTACGCCGTGGTACCGAAGACGAACTCCTCCAGCTTGGTCTTCTCGGCGGCCGTCACGACGTGCGCGCCGAGCCGTTCCATCTCGGCGATCCCGTCCTCGTAGACCTCCTGGTCGAAGATGACGGCCTGTTCGGAGGCGCAGATCATGCCGTTGTCGAAGGCCTTGGACAGGACGATGTCGTGGACGGCGCGGCCCAGCTTGGCGTCCTTGGCCACGTACGCGGGGACGTTTCCTGCGCCGACGCCGAGGGCGGGCTTGCCGCACGAGTAGGCGGCCTTGACCATGGCGTTGCCGCCGGTGGCGAGGATGGTGGAGACGCCGGGGTGGTTCATGAGGAGGCCGGTCGCCTCCATGGAGGGCTCCTCGATCCACTGCACGCAGTGCTCCGGGGCCCCGGCCTCGATCGCGGCGTCGCGCACGATCCGGGCGGCCTCGGCGGAGCACTTCTGGGCGCTGGGGTGGAAGGCGAAGACGATCGGGTTGCGGGTCTTCAGGGCGATCAGCGCCTTGAAAACGGTCGTCGACGTGGGGTTGGTGACGGGGGTCATCGCGCAGATGACGCCGACCGGTTCGGCGATCTCGGTGATGCCGTTGATCTCGTCGCGCGAGACGACGCCGGCCGTCCTCAGGCCGCGCATCGAGTTGACGACGTGCTCGGAGGCGAAGAGGTTCTTGACGGCCTTGTCCTCGAAGAGGCCGCGTCCGGTCTCCTCGACGGCGGCCCGCGCGAGATCACCGTGGTGGCTGAGGGCTGCCAGCGACGCCTTCTTGACGATGTGGTCGACCTGCTCCTGGTCGTACGTCTCGAACGCGGCCAGCGCCGTCAGCGCCCCCTCGACCAGTCCCTCGACCGTGCCCTCGGCATCCATGGCAGGCTCCCTCTTTTTCTGCGGCCTTTTCGTGATGCCTCGATTCCACACCTTTACGCTCCGCGCAGGGGGCGGAGAAGGGCCCCGACCCGAGGGCCGAAGGTCCCTAAAGGGCTCGATCTCGAACCGATAGATGGCATCTCACCTGCGAGAACATGGCAGGACTTTGGACCCTTGCGCGCTTGTGAAAGTTTTCACAAGAATTTCGGGAAAATGTCCCGCCCCCTGGGAAAGCGGGGCGGGACACGAAGGAGCGGGCTCAGCCGATCTGTGCGCCCGTGGCGGAGAGCGCTTCCGTCACCGGCTGGAAGAACGTCTCCCCGCCGGACGTGCAGTCGCCGCTGCCGCCCGAGGTGAGGCCGATCGCCGTGTCGCCGGAGAAGAGGGAGCCGCCGCTGTCGCCGGGCTCGGCGCACACGTCGGTCTGGATGAGGCCGTTGACGATGTCGCCGTTGCCGTAGTTCACGGTCGCGTCCAGGCCGGTCACCGTGCCGTCGTGGACCTGGGTCGTGGAGCCGGACCGCGTGACCTTCATGCCGACGGTCGCCTCACCGGCCTTGGTGATGGCCTGCGCGGAGCCGTTGTAGAGGTTCACCTCGCTCGGGTGGTCGACCTCGGCGGTGTACTTCACGAGGCCGAAGTCGTTGTCCGGGAAGCTGGACTGCTCGTTCGTGCCGATCTGCTGCCCGCTGGAGTCGGACCAGCTGGAGATCGCCTCGGTGCAGTGGCCCGCGGTGATGAAGTACGGCTGGCCGTCCTTGACCACGTTGAAGCCGAGGGAGCAGCGGCCGCCGCCCCCGGTGATGGCGTCGCCGCCCGCGATCAGGGGCTTGAACTCGCCCTGGCTGCGCTTGAGTTCGACCTTGCCGCCGAGCCCGTCGACGACCTGGTTCAGCTTGTCCCAGGCGGCACCCTTGACCGTGCGGTCGGCTGTGACGACGACCTTGTTGGTGGCGGGGTCGGTGGCCCAGGACGTGCCGGGGATGGTGGCGTCGCTCTTCAGCGTCGTACGGGCGCTCTTGAGGGCGGCGAGGGAGTTCCGGACGACTCTGGCCTTGGCGCCGGCCGCCTCGACGGTCCGCGCCGCGTCCTCGCTGAGGACGTTGACGACGAGGTTCCTCGCCGAGGCGTCGTAGTAGCTGCCCGCCGCGTCCGCGCCGAGGTCCCTGTGCAGGGTCGAGGCGAGATTTCCGGCCGTGGCGACGGAGAGCGTCTTCAGCTCCACGTCCGGGGTTTCGGTGCTGGCGTTCGCAGTCTGGAAGGTGATGCCCGCGGCGACCAGGGCGGCGATTCCCGCTCCGGCCACGGCAGCGCGCCGCTTGGGTATGCGTCGGTGCTTCAACTCACGTCCTCCTGTGGGGGGTTGGGAACGGCCCGGATGTGGGGGGTGGGCCGTGTCCGTGAGGGCCTGCCCACTATCCCGACCGTCACAGGGGGCACACAAGGTCGACTTCAGGACGCGCGTACGCCAACCCCCCTGCGCCCTCCGTCCCTTGCGCACGCCCCTGGCCACGCACGTCGATCCCCTTTGCAAACACCCAGTGCACAGGCCGGACCGCAGGGGGTGAGGACTAGTCCTGTCCTGAAATGGTGCCCCGCGACGGGCTGCCGGGGCTCGACTCCTCCACCGCGGGACGGGCTTGCTCGGGGGTCGCCCGCTCCAGGAACCGCAGCAGCTCCACCGGGAACGGCAGCACCAGCGTCGAGTTCTTCTCCGCGGCGACCGCCACCACCGTCTGGAGAAGCCGGAGTTGCAGCGCGGCCGGAGTGTCCTCCATCTGCTGGGCCGCCTCGGCGAGCTTCTTCGACGCCTGGAGTTCGGCGTCGGCGTTGATGACCCGGGCCCGCCGCTCCCGGTCCGCCTCGGCCTGCCGGGCCATCGACCGCTTCATCGACTCGGGCAGCGAGACGTCCTTGATCTCGACGCGGTCGATCTGCACACCCCACCCGATGGCGGGGCTGTCGATCATCAACTCCAGGCCCTGGTTGAGCTTCTCGCGGTTGGACAGCAGATCGTCGAGATCGCTCTTGCCGATGATGGAGCGCAGCGAGGTCTGCGCCATCTGGGAGACGGCGAACCGGTAGTCCTCCACCTGCACCACGGCCTCGGCCGCGTCGACCACCTTGAAGTAGATGACGGCGTCCACCCGCACCGTCACGTTGTCCCGCGTGATGCCGTCCTGCGCGGGCACCGGCATCGTGACGATCTGCATGTTGACCTTACGGAGCCGGTCCACGAACGGCACGATCATGGTGAACCCCGGCCCGCGCACCGTCGATGTGAGCCGGCCGAGCCGGAACACCACCCCGCGCTCGTACTGCTTGACGACGCGTGCCGCCGCCATCCCGTACACCGCGCCGGCACACACGGCGGTCACTCCCGCCGCCACCAGTTCCTCGACCATCTCACGGCCCCCCAGGGTCCGAAGCGGGCGCATCAGGCTTGTGCTTCGACGGTATCCCCGCCCCTCACCCAAGGGGAGGGCCCCCGCCCGGCACAATCCCGGACGAGGGCCCCTACTGCTGGCTGCGGTTCACTGACGTACGACGTGCGAAGAGGTCGGACCCGGGGTCAGTAGACGTGCACCCCGTACGCGCTGAGCGCTTCGGTCACCGGCTGGAAGAAGGTCGTGCCGCCGGAGGAGCAGTTGCCGCTGCCGCCGGAGGTCAGGCCGTAGGCCTTCGTCCCGCCGTACAGCGGGCCGCCCGAGTCGCCGGGCTCCGCGCACACGGTGGTCTGGATCAGGCCGGAGACGATGTCGCCGCCCCCGTAGTTGACCGTGGCGTTGAGTGCGGTGACCCGGCCGCTGTGCGTGCCGGTGGTGGAGCCGCGCCGGTACACGGTCGTGCCCACGGAGGGCGTGGCCGCGCTGGTGATGTCCTGGCTGCCGACGGTCCCGGACTTGGTCACGGAGCTGTTGGTGTAGCGGACCAGGCCGTAGTCGTTGCCCGGGAAGCTGGATCCTGCCGTGGTGCCGAGCGTCGTCGAGTGCGACGAGTTCGACCACCAGGTGCCCGCGCCGTCGGTGCAGTGACCGGCCGTCAGGAAGTAGTAGTTCCCGCTGTTGTCCTGGACGTTGAAGCCGAGCGAGCAGCGCCAGCTACTCGCATAGATGGCGTCGCCGCCGGAGATCAGCTTCTTGAAGGTGCCGGCCGTGCGCTCGATCTTGAGGGCGCCCGCGTTCGCGCCGGCCTCCTTCTTGATCTGGTTGATCTCGGCCTGCGAGACCGTGCTGTCGACGGTGACGACGACCTGCTTGGTCTTGGCGTCGACGGCCCACGCGGTACCGGCGACGTCGGCGCCGCGCACCGCGTCACTGGTCTGCGTGAGTTCGGCGGCGCTGAACGTCTGGGGCGCGTCGGCGGCGTGGGCGGAGGGTACGGCGAACGCTGCCGCGGCAAGGAAACCGGAACCCGCGGCGATCAGCCGGGTCCGTCTCGCTATACCGCTGCGGGGGGTGGTGCGCTTGATCCTCACTGGTCGTTCCTCCCGTAGGGAAGTCGGGGGCCCGCGTGGGGTCGGGGCCCGTGAGGCGCAGCCAGGGCGACGACGGTGCTCCGGATTCCGGACACGCCGTGCTCCTGACAAGCGCTGCTCGGGAGTATTCGGGCTCTCAACTACCCGGCACAAGAGCACCTTTCAGACTTCCGCCGGATCTCCGCAAACACGACGGCATGCCCCGACGGCGTCACCCGTACGTCTCGTACGCGTCTGCCGGCCGTCGGGGCTGGGCTCCGTCCCGTCAGACGGACGGCGGCGCCGTCAGGTTCCGCTCCCCCGCCTCGACCGCCACGGGAAGGGTGTTGCCCGGGGGCGGGAACGGGCAGATGAAGTGGTCGGCGAAGGCGCAGTTCGGCAGGACCGCGCGGTTGAGGTCGACGGTGGTGCGGCCGTCCGCGTCGGGGGCCTCTGCGTACAGGAAGCGGAACCGGTAGCTGCCCGCCCCGCTGGTGGCGTCGGCGAAGACGGCCCACAGGCGCCCGTCGCCGAGCCGGGCCACCTTGAGCGTGTGCTCCTGTCCGTCGAGCGGGAAGGTCAGCTCGCCGGCGAGGCCGAGTCCGCGCTCCTTGCCGTCGGCGTTCTCGACGCGGATCTCGCGCCCGGTCCCGTACGGCGTGTGGCGGCCCTCCACGGACCAGCGCGCGTCGTACGGGGTGGCGTCGATGCCCGCGAAGGCGGTGCGGGCGGGCGCCGCCGGGTCGAAGTCCCGTACGGCCCACAGCCCTTCGCGCACGATGACGACGAGCCGGCGCTCGCCGAGCGTCTCGGTGGCGTCGGCGCCGAGCCGGGTCCGCCGCCCGTCCACGGTGTGCACGAGCGCGTCACCGTCGGCCGACCAGGTGCCGGGGATGGCCGGAAGTCGTCCGTCCGGATAGTCGTCGAGCCAGTGCGTGCCCACGAGGGAGAGCACGCCGTGCGGGGCCGAGACAGCGGCGACCCGCTCCTCGTGCCACTGCTTCCGAGCGGCCTCGGGGAAGTCCGGTGCGTCCGTCGTCATGCCGTGAGCGTCCTTTCGGGCGTGCGCAGTCCCAGGTGGGAGCGGAGCGTGGTGCCGGTGTATTCCGTGCGGAAGGCGCCGCGCTCCTGGAGCAGCGGCACGACCCGGTCGACGAACTCGTCGAGGCCGCCGGGTGTCAGATGCGGTACGAGGATGAACCCGTCGGCGGCGCCGCCCTGCACGAACGCGTCGAGCTCGGCGGCCACCGTCCCGGGCGTCCCGATGAACGACTGGCGGCTGGTCGTCTCGATGACGGTCTGCCGGATGGACAGTCCCTTGGCACGGGACAACTCCCGCCATTTCTCAGCGACTTCGAGCACGTCGCCGCGGTGGGTGCGCCCCTGGGAGAGGCCGCTGCCGACGACCGGGTCGATGTCGGGCAACGGTCCGTCCGGATCGTACGAGGACAGGTCGACGCCCCAGATCTGCTCCAGGGCGAGCAGCGCGTTCTGCGGGGAGACCTGCTGCCGGCGGATCTCGGCGGCCTTCTCCTGCGCTTCGGCGGCGGTGTCGCCGAGGACGAAGGTGACACCCGGCATGATCTTGAGGTCGTCGGGCTCACGGCCGTATGCCGCGAGCCGCGCCTTCACATCGGCGTAGAAGTCGCGTCCGGCCTCCAGGGTGCCGTGCCGGGTGAAGATGACGTCGGCGGCGGACGCGGCGAACTCGCGGCCTTCGGCGGAGTCGCCGGCCTGGATGACGACGGGGTGTCCCTGCGGCGGGCGGGGCACTCCGAAGTCGCCGTCGATCGAGAAGTGCCGTCCGTGGTGGGCGAAGGGCCGCTCGGTCCCCGCGTCCCACAACTCCCTCGCGGCTTCGACGAATTCGGCGGCGCGGGTGTAGCGGTCGGCGCGGTCGAGGAAGCCGCCGCGGCGGAAGTTCTCTCCGGTGAACGCGTCGGAGGACGTCACCACGTTCCAGGCGGCGCGGCCCCCGCTGAGGTGGTCGAGGGAGGCGAAGCGGCGCGCGATCTCGTACGGCTCGTTGAAGGTCGCGTTGACCGTGGCGGCGAGCCCGAGCCGGTCGGTGACGGCGGCGAGCGCGTTCAGGACCGTGATCGACTCGGGCCTGCCCACCACGTCGAGGTCGTGGATGCGGCCCTTGTGCTCGCGCAGCCGCAGCCCTTCGGCGAGGAAGAAGAAGTCGAAGAGGCCGCGTTCGGCGGTGCGGGCGAGGTGCTCGAAGGAGGAGAAGTCGATCTGCGACTTCGAGCGGGGGTCGGCCCAGACGGTGGTGTTGTTGACGCCCGGGAAGTGTGCGGCGAGGTGAATCTGCTTGCGCTGCTTGCCTGTTGAGGTCATCGGGGGTCCCCCGCGGTCGCGTACTGGCTGACGGGCCGGGCGAGCCCCAGGTGCTCCCTGAGCGTGCTGCCCGGATAGAAGGTGCGGAACAGGGCGCGGTGCTGGAGCAACGGCACCGTGCCGTTGACGAGGCGCTCCAGGTCGCGGCGCGGGTCGACGGGCGTCAGGTGGAAGCCGTCGGCGGCGCCGGAGCGGTGCCAGTCGGCGATCAGGTCGGCGAGATCGACGGGCCCGCCGCGGTACAGCGGCCCTTCCCCCGTGGGCAGCGGGCCGCCGCCGTGCCCGGGCAGGGCGGCGCTCTCCCCCTCGCCGAGGTCGATCCGCAGGGCGGCGAGGACGCGCAGGTCGTCGGGGTCGCGGCCGTGCTCGGCGGCCCGGCGCCGCAACCCGGTGCGCACGGCGGCGAGTTGATCGGGGTCGGAGACGCCGACGAGCGCGACGTCGGCGTGCCGTGCGGCGACGTCGTACGCGTACGGGCGGGTGGCGTCGACGACGGTGACGGGGTTGCCCTGTGGCGGGCGCGGCACGATGGAGGGGCCGCGCACGGAGAACGTACGGCCTTCGAAGTCGACGTGGTGCAGCTTCTCGCGGTCGACGAAACGGCCGGTGGCGACGTCCCTGATCTCGGCGTCGTCCTCCCAGCTGTCCCACAGCTTGCGCGCCACGTCGGCGACTTCACCGGCCTCGTGCCACAGGTCGGCGGGCGGGGGCACCTGCGCCCGCCGACCGGTCAGGGCCGCCTCCGCCTCGCCGGGGGAGACGTCGGGGCGCCAGCCGGCCCGGCCCCGGCTGACCCAGTCGAGGGTGGCGACGGCGGCCTGGACGTGGAAGGGCTCGGTGTGGGTGGTGGTGACGGTCGGCACGAGCCCGATGCGCGAGGTCCGCGGGGCGATCCGGGAGAGCACGGCGAGCGCGTCGAGCCCGGCCGCGCCGAACGCGTCGTGGAGGGTGACGAAGTCCAGGGCGCCGCGCTCGGCGAGCCGGGCGAGCCGGAGGTAGGGCTCGGCGGTGTGGGTGCCGGGGAGGTCGACGGCCGCGGCGAGGTGCAGGGGCCGCCGGCCAGGGTGGCTGGTCATGAGGGTGAACCTTTCGGTGGGCAGGGCGAGTTGAGGCCGCGCGGCCGTCAGGGCTTGGGCAGGCCCTTCGGGTTGACCTCGGACTCCGGGACGGCCTCGCTGGACAGGCCCCACCGCTTGAGGACCTTCGCGTACGAGCCGTCCTCGATGACGTGGTTCAGCGCGGCGGCGTACGCGTCGACGAGCCCGCTGCCCTTCTTCGTGGTGGCCGCGATCTTGCCCTGGACCAGGTCGCCGCCGCCGGAGATGGTGCCGGCGATCCGCGACTGCCCGGCGGACGCGACGTGGTAGGCGACGGCGGGGCTCGGGCCCAGGTAGCCGTCGATGCGGCCCGACTGGAGGGCGAGGTAGTAGTCCGTGTCCTTCTGGAAGTACTTGATGGTGACGGGCTTCAGGCCGGCCTTCTCGTCCTGCTTGCTCCAGTCGACGAGGATCTTCTCCTGGTTGGTGCCGGAGGAGACGGCGATGGTTTTGCCCGCGACGTCCTTGGGCCCCTTGACCTGCCAGTCCGTCCCCTTTTTTGCCTCGAAGGCGATGTTGTCGAGCCGGTACGTCGCGAAGTCGTACTTCTCCTTTCGCTCCTCGGTCACCGTCACGTTCGAGAAGACGGCGTCGAACTTCCCGCTGTCGAGACCGACGAAGAGGTTCTCCCAACTCACCAGCTCCTGACGGACCTTGAGTCCGAGGGTGTCGGCGACGAGGGTCGCGATGTCGAGCTCGGAGCCGATCCGGGTCTTGTCGTCGGTGGCGAAGAAGCCGAGCGGTGGCGAGGCGTCGGCGCTGCCGCCGAGCCGGAGCGTGCCGCGCTCGCGGATCGCCTCCGGCAGCAGCGCGGCGATCTTGTCGACCTTCTTGCCGCGGATCCGGTGCTGGTCGGGCCCGATGTTGATGTTGCCGACCTTCTTGGTGCGGTTCGTGGTGGTCGTGGCCGCGTCGCTGTCACCTCCGCAGGCGGTGAGCAGCGGGGCCAGGGCGAGGGCGGCGACGGAGGCGGCGAGGGTGCGGCGGGACAGCATGGTCGTACTCCTGAAGGGGTGAGGTTGACTGGTTTCAGAGGACCTTGGAGAGGAACGCCTTCGTGCGCTCCTCGCGCGGAGCGTCCAGTACGTCGCCGGGGGCGCCCTGTTCGACGATGCGGCCCTCGTCCATGAAGACGACGGTGTCCGCGACCTCGCGGGCGAAGCCGATCTCGTGCGTGACGACGATCATCGTGGTGCCCTGGTGCGCCAAGTCCTTGATGACGTCGAGGACTTCACCGACGAGCTCGGGGTCGAGCGCGGACGTCGGCTCGTCGAACAGGAGCAGCTTCGGCTCCAGGGCGAGCGCGCGGGCGATGGCGACGCGCTGCTGCTGGCCGCCGGAGAGCTGCTTGGGGTAGGCGTCGGCCTTGTCGCCGAGCCCGACCCGGTCGAGCAGGGTGCGCGCCGCCTCGGCGGCCTGGGCGCGTGGCCGCTTGAGCGCGGAGACGGGCGCCTCGATGACGTTCTCCAGGACGGTGAGGTGCGGGAAGAGGTTGAAGTTCTGGAAGACGAAGCCGATGTGGGTGCGCTGCTTCAGGACCTCGCGCTCGCGCAGCTCGTACAGCTTGTCTCCGGAGCGGCGGTAGCCGACGAGCGAGCCGTCGACGCTGATCCAGCCGCTGTCGACCTTCTCCAGGTGGTTGATGGTGCGCAGCAGGGTGGACTTGCCGGAGCCGGACGGGCCGAGCACGACGGTCACCTCGCCGGCCCGTACTTCGAGGTCGATGCCGCGCAGCACCTCCAGCGAACCGAAGCTCTTGTGCACGGACTTGATGTCGACCATGGCGGGGGCGGAGGCGGGGGCCGGGGCGCTCATCGGGTGGCACCTTTCGAGAAGTGGCGCTCCACGTAGTACTGGACCACGGAGAGCGCGCTGGTCAGCAGGACGTACCAGGCGGTGGCGACCATGAGCAGGGGCACGACGCGGCCGTTGCGGCCGTAGATGACCTGCACCTGGTAGAAGAGTTCGCCGATCGCCATGACGGAGACGATCGACGTGCCCTTGAAGAGGGAGATGACCTCGTTGGCGGCGTTCGGCAGGATCGAGCGCATCGCCTGGGGCAGCACGATCCGGCGGATCTGCCGAAGCCGCGGGATGCCGAGGGCGGCCGCTGCCTCCAACTGGCCGCTGTCGACGGCGAGTACACCGCCGCGCACGATCTCGGCGGCGTACGCGGCCTGGTGCAGCGCCAGGCCGAGGACGGCCGCGCTCATCGCGCCGACGAGGCCCATCGTGTCGAAGGAGAAGAAGCCGGGCCCGAAGGGGATGCCGAACTGCAACTCCTTGTACAGGTAGGCCAGGTTGAACCAGAACAGCAGTTGCACGATCAGCGGGATGGACCGGAACGCCCAGATGTAGCCGAACGCCACCGTCTTCAGGAACCGGCTCTGCGACAGCCGCATGAAAGCCAGCACGATCCCGAGGGCGAAGCCCAACGCGGTTCCGTAGAAGGTGAGCTGGAGGGTGGTCCAGACGGCCTTGAGGATGACGTCGGCGGTGAAGAACTCGCCGAACACCCGCCACTCCCAGCCGGCGTTGGTGACAAGGCCGTGGGCGAACTGGGCGAGCAGTACGGCGGTCGCGGCGATGGCGAGCCAGCGCCAGGGGTGGCGCACGGGGACGACTTTCAGCTGTGCGTAGTCGTCGGCGGCGACGGGCTTCTCGGCGGTCTTGCCGAGGGGTGGATCGGCGGTCAGAGACATGACGGTCCTCAGGTTGCTCAAAGGGCGGGGTGGCGAAGGAGGGTGCTCAGGCGGCGGTGGCGCGACAGGACAGCTCGCGCAGGAGGCCGAGGAGGGCCCGGGCCGTGGCGTCGTTCTGCCGGAACGACGGGCTGTTGGTGCGGGGCCGGGTGAACGCGCCGGCGCCGCGCGCGTTCGTGTGCGCGCCGAGGGCGAACCGGCGCGGGTGGGCGCCGCCGTCGCCGTAGAGGATCCGCCCGTCGTCCGGGTCGACGGCCAGCAGCCCGGCCGGAGTCGAGACGGCGCCCTCGGCGTGCAGCGTGCGCAGCAGCTGGTCGCGGGTGCGGGCGAGGGTGGGCTGCGGCAGCCGCGCCTCGACGAGCGCCCGGGCCTCGATCACCGCGCCGGGCACGGTGGCGCTGGTGGCGCGGAACACACCGCCCTCGGCGCTGACCCGCATGCCGGCGCCGACGAAGCGGACCACTCCGGCGCGGGACAGCGCGAGCAGTTGGCGCAGCCGGGGCCCGGGCGGCCCGGACGCCAGGTAGCTGAAGAAGCCGTGCCACCAGGAGCCGACGTCGCCGAGCCGGACGAGCTGGCCGTACACGGAGAGCAGCCCGAGGAAGACGGCCAGGTCGGGGCTGTGCTCCGGGTCGTGGCGGCGCTCCAGGTCGGCGGTGACGTAGCCGCGCAGGGCGTCCTGGAACTCCTCGTGCGAGGCGTGCCGTACGCCGTCGAGCGGCCGGTCGAGTGCGGCGAGGTCGAGCCGGTCGGCCGGGTCGGGGACGGCGGAGGCGACGAGCGCCTGGAGTTCCGCGCTGAGCGGCGCGGCGGCGGCGTACTTCTCCTCGAAGTCCGTCCAGGCGACGGCGGTCCGCTCGGGGTGCGCGGTGAACAGGCGGTGGTAGTGCGCGTAGCCGAGCTCCTTGTCGATGAGCGGCCACACGTCGCGCCGGAAGTCGAACCCGCCCTCCCTGGCGAGGAGTTCGTCGATCTGGGCGGGCCCCAGGAAGCGCGGCAGCGGCGGCCGCTCCCCCGCGCCGGCGTCCCAGTCGTAGCCGATCTTGGAGTGGTACGGCACCCCGCGCCGCGACCCGACGTACAGCACGGGTTCGCGCCCCGACGGGATGTACTGGTCACCTTCGTACCGGCCTCCGCGCCCTTCGGTGAGCAGCACCATCAGGTCGACGAAGGCGAGCCCGAAGCCGCGGACGAGGACGTCCTGGCCGGGCCCGAGGGCGGACAGGTCGGAGTCCGCGGTGAAGTCCGGCGGCAGGTGCACGAGCCGGTGCCGGGCGGCGTACGCGGACAACTCCCGCTGCTCATCGTCCAGTTCGGCGTCGAGGTGACCCTGTGCGAGCACCACGGCGTCGGCGGCGAGCGGCCGCGCCACATCCTCCAGCCACACCTGCTGACGCCCGTCGCGCGGTCCGCTGACCCGCACGGCGCGCCGCGCGTGGTGGTGCACGACGACCCCGGCGGGCAGCTCGGCGACGGCCTTCTCGTACACCCAGCGCAGATAGCCGCCCTGGCGGCGCCGGTCGGCGAAGACCCGGCCGTGGATGCCGGCCCACTCGTGCAGCGCGGGTCCGGGCAGCACGGGCCCGGCGAGCCGCACGGTGTCGTCGGTGAACATGGTGACGTCCTGCGCCTCGGAGTTCATCCACAGCAGCGGCGACTGCTCCTGCCGCCAGATGCGTCCGCCGCCGGGCGGGTACGGATCGACGAGATGGACGTCGAGCGCCAACTCACCGCTCTGCTCACGGGTGTTGGCGGCGATGCGTTCCAGGATGCCGGTCCCCCGCGGCCCGGCTCCGACGATGACGAGCGACTGCCGCGCGGGCAGCCCGGTGCTCATCGCTGCGTCCCGCGCGCGTAGTGCCGCTCGATGTGGTGCTGCGCGACGCTGAGCAGCGAGGTGACGACGACGTACCAGAGGGTGGCGACGAGCAGCAGCGGGATGACCTGGTACGTGCGGTGGTAGACGAGCTGCACCGAGTACAGCAGGTCCTGTACGGCGATGACGCTGACGATGGAGGTGCCCTTGAGGGTGCCGATCAGCATGTTCCCGGCCGGCGGCACGATGGAGCGCATGGCCTGCGGCAGCACGATCCTGCGCCAGCGCCGGGAGCGGGACAGGCCGAGCGCCTGGGCGGCCTCGATCTGGCCGCGGTCGACCGAGAGGATTCCGCCGCGCACGACCTCGGCGGCGTACGCGGCCTCGTGCAGGGTCAGCCCGATGATCGCGACGGTGACCGGTCCGAACAGGTCGACGGTCTTCACGCCGAACAGCTGCGGGTACAGGGCGCCGATGTTGAACCAGAACAGCAGCTGCACCAGGATCGGCATCGACCGGAACAGCCACACGTACCCCCAACTCACCGCGCGCAGCACGGGGTTGGCGGACAGGCGCATGACGGCGAGCAGGGTGCCGAGGGCGAAGCCGAGTGCCATGACGAGCGCGGTCAGCCACAGGGTGAGCCCGAGCCCGCGCAGCACGGACGTCGTCGTGAAGTACTCGGCGACGACGTCCCACTGGAACGCGTCGTTGCGCAGGACGGAGTTGACGACGAGGCCGAGCAGGACGAGCAGCACACCGGCGGCGATCCACTGGCCGACGCGGCGGCGCGGAACGATCCGGGGAACGGCCGCGGCCACGGGCGGAGCCGGGGCGGCCATCTGGGAAAGCGTGTCTGAGGACATGAGAAGGCTCCGAGTGCCGCACGGGCGGCACGGTCTTGCCTTCACACCTGGTACCGCAGCCCCTCAGCAGCGGTATCGCACCGAGAGTAAGGGGCTGTTCACGTCCGCTGTCAAGGCTGTCCACACTATGAGCCGTGCGTCTCAAGTGAGTTGACGCCGAACCGGATGCCTGTTCCACTTGCTCCCATGCATCCGCAGCAGTGGCTGGTCACGCGCTCCCACATCGACTTCGGTCGAGTGTGGTCCGCGTCTTGTTGATGCCCTTTCGACGCCTCTGAGCGCGTCGCTTCTGCCTGAGCCTTCTTCGCTCGCCTTCTTCGCTCGCCTTCTTCGCTCGCCTTCTTCACTCTTCTCCGTCGCTCTTCCTCACGCGTCCCGGTACGCGCCCGTCCGCGTACCCTCCCGCGCCTTCACCCTGCCGCACCCTCCCCTCGCCATGCCTCCTTTCCGCGCTCAGTCGAAGGACAGACCTCTCCGCCATGCGCCCTGTTTCCCTGACTTCCGCGTTCGCGCTGATCACCGTGGCCACGCTCGGCCTGACCGCGTGCGGCTCCGGTGACGCCGCGACGAACGCCGCGGCGCCCGCCGCCGCCCGCAACGACAAGATCCCCACGAAGGACGTGGTGTCGGCCGTCACCGAGGACCCCGCCTCGGCGAAGCTGCTGCCGGCCGGCGTCCGCGAGAACGGCACCCTCAAGATCGCGGTGAGCGTCGGCGGCAACCCGCCGAACTCGCTCTACCTGCCGGACGGCAAGACGGTCGTCGGCCAGGACATCGACTTCGCGCGCGCGGTCGCCAAGGTCCTCGGCATCAAGCTCGACCAGGAGGTCGCCAGTTTCGAGGCGATCCTGCCGGCCCTGGACAGCGGCAAGTACGACCTCGGCACCGGCAACTTCGGCGTCACCGACGAGCGCCGCAGGACCATCGACTTCGTCACCTACATCAACGACGGCCAGGGCTTCGCCGTCCGCAAGGACAGCGACCTGAAGAAGGTCACGGACCTGAAGCAGCTGTGCGGCCTGAACGTGGCGACCGGCGCCGGCACGACGTTCGAGGCGACGCTGGAGGAGAACAAGAAGGTCTGCGAGCGGGCGGGCAAGCCGGCGTACGAGGTGAAGACGTACGCCGAGCCGAGCGCGATCTGGTCGTCCCTGCAACAGGGCCGCAGCGACGTCGTGATGAGCACGATCAACGGCCTCCGGTACGCGGTGGCGCACCAGGAGGGCCTGAAGTTCCTCAACGAGTTCCACCGCCTGGACGTCGGCTTCGCGTTCAAGAAGGGCACGCCGTACGCTGCCGCGTTTCGCTCCGCGGTGAACAGGTTGATCGCCGATGGCACGTACGCCAGGATCCTGGCCAAATGGGGCACGGGCCCCTCGGCGATCAACCGGTCCCAGATCTCGCCGCCGGAGATCAAGGACTAGGGGGTTCCCCGTCGTCTGCGGCCCGGTGGGGGCTGGTCGCGCAGTTCCCCGCGCCCCTGAAGCATGCGCTGCGCGCAGCTTCCTCAGGGGCGCGGGG
>NZ_JBFAVD010000037.1:0-66767 GCF_040679615.1 Streptomyces sp. NPDC052225
TTCATGTAGTACGGGAAGCGGGACGAGCAGCCGATGCCGGAGACGAAGACGATGTTCTCCTTCGCCAGGCCGAGTTCGGGCATGAAGCCCTGCACGGCGGCCAGGATCGCGTAGTCACCGCAGCCGGGGCACCAGCGCACCTCCTGGTCGGACTTGAAGTCCTTCATGGACTGCTTGGCCTCGGCCTTGGGGACGAGTGAGAGAAGCGCCTCCGCGCCGCCGCCCCCGCTTCCTTCCGTGGTCGTCGTGTCAGCCATCGATGGCCTCCTTGAGAGCCGTGGCGAGCTGCTCAGCCTTGAACGGCATTCCGTTGACCTGGTTGTAACTGTGGGCGTCCACCAGGTACGTGGCACGGATGAGGGTGGCGAGCTGGCCGAGGTTCATCTCGGGGATCACCACCTTGTCGTAACGCTTCAGGACCTCGCCCAGATTCCGCGGGAACGGGTTGAGGTGACGCAGATGCGCCTGCGCGATCGAGTCCCCCGCGCCGCGCAGTCGACGCACGGCCGCCGTGATCGGCCCGTACGTCGAACCCCAGCCGAGAACAAGGGTGCCGGCGGCGCCGGACGGGTCGTCGACCTCCACGTCCGGGACGGCGATGCCGTCGATCTTGGCCTGGCGGGTGCGGACCATGAAGTCGTGGTTGGCCGGGTCGTAGGAGATGTTGCCCGTGCCGTCCTGCTTCTCGATGCCGCCGATCCGGTGCTCCAGGCCCGGGGTGCCGGGGATGGCCCACGGCCGCGCGAGGGTCTGCGGATCGCGCTTGTACGGCCAGAAGACCTCGGTGCCGTCGTCCAGCGTGTGGTTGGGGCCCTGGGCGAACTGGGTGCGCAGGTCCGGGAGTTCGTCGATCTCGGGGATGCGCCAGGGCTCGCTGCCGTTGGCCAGGTAGCCGTCGGAGAGCAGCAGCACCGGGGTGCGGTACGTGACCGCGATACGGGCCGCTTCCATCGCCGCGTCGAAGCAGTCCGCCGGGGTGCACGGTGCGACGACCGGCACCGGGGCCTCGCCGTTGCGCCCGTACATCGCCTGCAACAGGTCGGCCTGCTCGGTCTTGGTCGGCAGACCGGTGGACGGGCCGCCGCGCTGGATGTCGACGACCAGCAGCGGCAGCTCCAGGGAGACGGCAAGGCCGATCGTCTCGGACTTCAGCGCCACACCGGGCCCGGAGGTGGTGGTGACGGCCAGCGACCCGCCGAACGCCGCGCCGAGCGCCGCGCCGATCCCGGCGATCTCGTCCTCCGCCTGGAAGGTCCGTACGCCGAAGTTCTTGTGCTTGGACAGCTCGTGCAGGATGTCCGAGGCCGGCGTGATCGGGTACGAGCCCAGGTACAGCGGCAGGTCCGCCTGCTTCGAGGCCGCGATCAGCCCGTACGACAGGGCCAGGTTCCCGGAGATGTTGCGGTAGGTGCCCGTCGGGAACGCGGTGGCCGCGGGCGCGACCTCGTAGGAGACCGCGAAGTCCTCGGTCGTCTCGCCGAAGTTCCAACCCGCGTGGAAAGCCGTCAAGTTGGCCTTCATGATCTCGGGCTTGCGGGCGAACTTCTGCTGGAGGAACTTCTCCGTGCCCTCGGTGGGCCGGTGGTACATCCAGGACAGGAGTCCGAGCGCGAACATGTTCTTGGAGCGCTCGGCCTCCTTGCGGGAGAGGTCGAACTCCTTGAGCGCCTCCACCGTCAGCGTCGTCAGCGGCACCGGGTGCACGTGGTAGCCGTCGAGCGAACCGTCCTCAAGGGGGGACGTCTCGTAGCCGACCTTCGCCATCGCCCGTTTGGTGAACTCGTCCGTGTTGACGATGACTTCGGCGCCGCGCGGCACGTCCCCGATGTTCGCCTTCAGCGCGGCCGGGTTCATCGCCACCAGCACGTTGGGCGCGTCGCCGGGCGTGAGGATGTCGTGGTCGGCGAAGTGGAGCTGGAAGGAGGAGACGCCGGGCAGCGTGCCGGCGGGGGCGCGGATCTCGGCCGGGAAGTTCGGCAGAGTGGAGAGGTCGTTGCCGAAGGACGCCGTCTCCGAGGTGAAGCGGTCGCCGGTGAGCTGCATCCCGTCACCGGAGTCGCCCGCGAACCGGATGATCACCCGGTCCAGGCGCCGCACGTCCTTGCTCGATCCACCCGCGGCTGTGCGCTGTTCTCCCACGACGACGCCGTCGGCCCCGTCTGCTCCGTCGGCCTGCTCGGCCGGGCTACTGACCTGGCTGGTCACTGAACTGGACCTCCCTCGAGGCGGCTGTTCGGGCAGGCCTGTACCGCCGGCCTTCCCACGGCCCACCCTACGTCTGTAAGGGTCGCCTTCCTCCGAGCATTCACATGATGGACGAGGAAATGAGATGATCTGTCGTCCTGGTTTGCCATGTTTTGCTCGCCCCCCTGGGCCTCTCCTTGAAGACGCTCCGTGCCGTCCTTCAGTTCTGGGCGGGCTCGGTTCCGCCTCGGTCCGGCCCACTGCATCTGACAGGGTGTCAGTTTTTCGGGAGTTCAGGTAGATCAGGAGTTCAGGTAGGTCAGGACCGCCAGGACGCGGCGGTGGTCCCCGTCGCTGGGGGAGAGCCCCAGCTTCAGGAAGATGTTGCTCACGTGCTTCTCCACCGCGCCGTCGCTGACCACGAGTTGACGCGCGATCGCCGAGTTCGTCCGGCCCTCCGCCATCAGGCCGAGGACCTCGCGCTCGCGCGGCGTGAGGTTCGCGAGGACGTCCTGCTTGCGGCTGCGGCCGAGGAGCTGGGCGACGACCTCCGGGTCGAGCGCCGTGCCGCCCTCGGCGACCCGCACCACCGCGTCCACGAACTCCCGCACCTCGGCGACCCTGTCCTTGAGCAGATAGCCGACGCCGTGGCTCGACCCCGCGAGCAGTTCGGTGGCGTACTGCTCCTCCACGTACTGCGAAAGGACGAGGACCCCGAGGCCGGGGAACCGGCCGCGCAGCTGCACCGCCGCGCGCACGCCCTCGTCGGTGTGCGTGGGCGGCATCCGTACGTCCGCGACGACCACGTCCGGGAGCTGATCCTGCGCCCCCAGGTCGGTGATCGTCTTGACCAGCGCGTCCCCGTCCCCGACGCCCGCGACGACCTCGTGCCCGCGGTCGGTCAGCAGCCGGGTCAGCCCCTCCCTGAGCAGCACTGAATCCTCGGCGATGACGACCCGCACCCTGTCCTCCATGTTTCTCGGCCCCCCAGCGCCCCCGCGTACGTGTTCACGGGGGTCGGTTCTGACAGGGCCAGCATTCCAGCATCACGTCCGGGGTGCGCCCGCGCGTAGGTAATCGTGGTGGATCCATCCGGTACGGGGCCGAACCCTGGCCGGACACCGTGTGTCTGGCCGGAACCCGACCCCGCGCGCACATGCGGGCGGGGCCGCCGTCTCCGGCCGCCCCGCCCTGTCCCGGGTCCGACTATGTCGTACGTCGGTGCTCGCTCACGCCCGTCGCCACGGCAGCTCCGCCGTCACCCGGGTCGGGCCCGCCGCGGGGGAGTCGACCACGAGGATGCCGTCGACCGCGTCCAGACGCTCGGCCAGGCCCGCGAGACCGCTGCCGGCGGAGGCGTCCGCGCCGCCGACCCCGTTGTCGTGCACCTGGAGCATCAGGCGGTCCCGGGTGCGCCACACATCGACGCTCGCCCGCGTCGCCCGGCTGTGCTTGCTGACGTTCTGGAGCAGCTCGGAGACGGTGAAGTACGCGATGCCCTCGATGGCGGGGGCCGGGCGCTCGGTGAGGTCGACCTCGACCGTCACCGGGACCGTGCAGCGGGAGGCGACGGAGGAGAGGGCGGCGTCGAGGCCGCGGTCGGTGAGGACCGCCGGGTGGATGCCGCGGGCCAGATCGCGCAGCTCCTGGAGGGCCGTCTTCACCTCGCCGTGCGCCTCGCCCACCATGCGCGCCGCCGACTCCGGGTCCTCGGCCAGCTTCTCCTTGGCGAGGCCGAGGTCCATGGCGAGGTTGACCAGGCGGGCCTGCGCGCCGTCGTGCAGGTCGCGCTCGATGCGGCGCAGGTCGGCGGCGGCCGTGTCGACCACGACGCCCCGGTCCGACTCCAGCTCCACCACACGCGAGTCCAGCCGCGACGGGCCGAGCAGCCCGGCGACCATCACCCGGTCCACCGTCGTCAGGGCCCGCAGCACCCACGGCGTCGCCAGCACGAAGAGCAGGCCGACCGCCGAGGTCAGGGCGATCTCGAAGGGGTTGTTCAGGTAGACGGAGTGCGACTCGTCGCCGTAGAGCTGAAGACCGGCCTGGCCCGCGTACATCGGGAAGACCCACTGCCACAGCGGATACGTGAACAGCGTCCAGCCCGTCGTCCAGAAGGCGATCGCCACCGAGAACGCGAACGTCGCCCACGGGAAGTGCAGCACCGTGTAGACGAGGTGCCGCCAGGAGGCGCCGCTCTTGAGCGTCGCGCCGATCCACGCCAGCGGACCGTTCTTGCGCGGGCGCAGCGGCTGCGGCGCGTCGACGTCGAGGCCGAGCAGCGTCCGCGCCCGCACCCGCTCCAGGGCGCCGAGGCCGCGCGCCCCGGCCAGGCCCGCCGCCAGCACCGGAACGCCGATGAAGGTGATGAGCAGGCCCGCGCCGAGCGACATCATCGTCACGGTCCACACGAACCCGACGACGGCGATCGGGAAGCTCAGCAGGAGGTAGCCGAACTCCCGCCAGGTGCGGCCCTCGACCGGGGCCCGCAGTCCGGCGGGCAGCCGGTTCAGACCGCGCTTGGGTCGCGGCTCGTCGTCGTACGAGTACTCGCTGCGGTATCCGTACTGCTGCGTGGCCATCGGCGTCGTCCGTTTCTGCTCAGGCTTGTCAAAGGGGGCTGCTTCTGGGCTCTGGTTCCAGCGTCCTCGCCGGCGGGCGTACGGGCCATGCGGCGGGTCGGCGTCTTCGACCGGGGGTTTTCCCCACCCCTGCTGCCCCTGTTACCGCTATGGCTGCTGGGGCGTGCGGTCGCGCCAGGGCAGCTCGGCGGTGACCGTCGTCCCCTCGCCCTCGGGGGAGTCGACGACGAACAGGCCGTCGACCGCGCCGAGCCGCTCCGCGAGACCGGCCATACCGGTGCCCTTGTCGAGGCTCGCGCCGCCCTGCCCGTCGTCCTTGACCTGGATCAGGAGCCGCTCGCCCGAGCGCCACACCTCGACCGACGCCGACCGCGCGCCGCTGTGCTTGCTGACGTTCTGGAGCAGCTCGGAGACCGTGAAGTACGCGATGCCCTCGATGGCCTCGGCGGGCCGTGCGGGCAGATCGGCCGTGACCTTCACCGGGACCGTGCAGCGGGAGGCGACGGAGGAGAGGGCGGCGTCGAGGCCGCGGTCGGTGAGGACCGCCGGGTGGATGCCGCGGGCCAGATCGCGCAGCTCCTGCAGCGCGAGCTTCACCTCGCCGTGCGCCTCGTCGACCATCGCCGCGACCGTGTCGTCGACCTGCCCCTCGAGGAGCTTCTCCTTGGCGAGGCCGAGGCCCATGGCCAGGTTGACCAGGCGGGCCTGCGCGCCGTCGTGCAGGTCGCGCTCGATGCGGCGCAGGTCGGCGGCGGCCGTGTCGACCACGACGCCCCGGTCCGACTCCAGCTCCTCGATCCGGCGCTCCAGCTCGTCGGACGGCGAGAGCAGGGCCCGCGCCATCGCCCGGTCCGCGTTGCTCAGCCCGCGCACCACGAACGGCAGCACCGGCCACAGCACGAAGAGGCCGACCAGCGTCACGACGAACGTGAGGATGCCCCAGGGCAGCCGCATCACCGCGTAGAGCATGGCCCGCCAGCCCACCGGGTCCTTCAGGGCGTTCCACAGCCGGCCGAAGAAACCGTCCCCGGGCCGCGTCGGCAACGGGCTCGGCTCGTCGATCCGCACCCCGAGCAGCGCCCGCGCCCGCCCCCGCTCGACCCGGCCGATCAGCCGCGCGCCCATCAGCGCGGCCGCGATCAACGGCAGGCCGACCACGGTCACGGTCAGGCCCGCGCCGAGGGCCAGCGCCGTCACGGCGTAGATGAAGCCGAGGAGGGCGAGCGGGAAGTTGGACAGGAGATACGCGATCTCCTTCCAGGTGTGGGCGTCGTAGGCGAGACGCGCCCGCGGCAGTACGGGCTGCGCGTCGGAGGCGTCGAGAGGCTCGGTCATATCGAAAGGGTGCCCTGCGCACGATGGGCGGCGCCATGAGGCGGACTGCCGGGGACGAACGGGGGATAACCCCACCCCGCAGAGGGCCGCGCCCGGGTGGTGGCCGGGAACCCGGGCGGTACCGGACTGCTTACCGTCTCTTTAACAGGCCCTAGACTCCCGTGCGTACAGATCGTCGAACACCACTCGGCGTACCTGACTTGTCGGAATGTTTCGGAACCTGCCGGAACTTGTCGGATACAACGAACACGCGAGGGGCGCTAGGACGTGACCGTCATCGCGGCGGACTACTTTCGGTCGTACTCGGTGGTCGGCCTGCTCGCCGTCGTCGGCGTGCTGTTCGTCGCCGTCGCCTTCGGCGCGGGGAAACTGCTGCGCCCGGTGGTCCCCACCCCCGAGAAACTCCTCACGTACGAGTGCGGCGTCGACCCCGTCGGCGAGGGCTGGGCCCACACGCAGGTCCGCTACTACGTGTACGCCTTCCTCTACGTGATCTTCGCGGTCGACTCGATCTTCCTCTTCCCGTGGGCCACGGTCTTCGCCGCGCCGGGATACGGCGCGACGACCCTCGTCGAGATGTTCGTCTTCCTCGGCTTCCTCACCGTGGGCCTGCTGTACGCATACAAGAAGGGCGTCCTGACGTGGGCGTGAGTGACGTGACCCCCGAGCCCGTGCCTGTGTCCGAGTCCGAGTCCGTGCCCGTTCTCCTCCCGGAGCCGAAGCGGCTCGGCGTGCTCTCGCGCCTGGCCCCCGAACCGATGAAGGTGGTCCTCAACTGGGGCCGCCGGTACTCGCTGTGGGTCTTCAACTTCGGCCTCGCCTGCTGCGCCATCGAGTTCATCGCGGCGTCGATGGCCCGCCACGACTTCATCCGGCTCGGCGTCATCCCGTTCGCCCCGGGTCCGCGCCAGGCCGACCTGATGGTCGTCTCGGGCACGGTCACGGACAAGATGGCCCCGGCCGTGAAGCGCCTGTACGAGCAGATGCCCGAGCCCAAGTACGTCATCTCGTTCGGCGCCTGCTCCAACTGCGGCGGCCCGTACTGGGACTCGTACTCGGTGACCAAGGGCGTCGACCAGATCATCCCCGTGGACGTGTACGTGCCCGGGTGCCCGCCCCGTCCCGAGGCGCTGCTCCAGGGCATCCTCAAGCTCCAGGAGAAGATCGCGCGCGAGTCGCTCGGCGACCGGTACGCCTCCGCCGACGCGGCGGCGGGACGGCCCTCGGCGGCGGCGCTGAGCAGCGGACTCGTGCAGCCGCCGAAGCCCGGGGGTGCGGCATGAGCTGGCTTCCTGCCCCCGTCGAGGAGGTGTTCGGCGACGCGGCCACGAGCGAGGAGGCGTACGACCTGCTGACGGTCGACGTCCCCGCCGCCGCGTGGACCACCGCCCTGGAGACGGCCCGTACGACGCTGGGCTGCACGTATTTCGACTGGCTGAGCGCGGTCGACGAACCCGGGACCGGCTTCCGCGTCTGCGCGCACGTCGCCGTCGTGGGCCCCGGCACCGTGCACCGGCTGCTGCTGCGCACGACGGTGCCGCACGAGGCACCGGTCCTCGCGTCGGCGGTCGGCGTGTACGCGGGCGCGGCCTGGCACGAGCGCGAGACCCACGAGATGTTCGGCGTGGACTTCACGGACCACCCCGGCCTCGACCCGCTCCTGCTGCCCGACGGCTTCGAAGGCCACCCGCTGCGCAAGGACTTCGTGCTCGCGGCGCGCGTCGCGAAGGCGTGGCCGGGCGCGAAGGAGCCGGGCGAGTCCGAGCACGGCGGACCCAAGCGGCGCCAGATGCTGCCGCCCGGCGTCCCCGACCCGAACGACTGGGGCCCCATGAAGGGCCAGCTCCCGCCCGCTCCGGCCCGGCCGGCGCGGGGGGCACGGGCTGCGGGTGCCGGTGCGGGCGCCGGTGCCGCGGGGCGGGCCGCGGGTGCGGGTGCTCCGGGGGAGCGGCCGGCTCGGCGCACGCGGTCGGTGAGCGAAGGCTCGGCGAGTCAGGCTGCGGCCGCGGCTCCCGCCGCGTCCCCTGCCGCTCCGGACGCGGCCCCCGCCGCGGAGCGACCGGCCCGTCCGGCGCGCCGCATGCGCAGCGTCTCGGAGGGCTCGGCGAGCCAGCAGGCGGCACCGCCCGCGCGGCCGGAGGCGGAGCAGCCGGTCCGGCCGGAGGCGGAGCAGCCCGCGCCGAAACCCCGGACCAGTGACGCACCTTGGCACCACGCCAAGCCCGCGTTCGACGAGAACGCGAAACCGGCGTCGGAGCCGGAGCCGGAGCGGGAGCCGAAGCAGGAGTCCGCGCCCGCGCCCGCCGAGTCCGATACCCCCGAAGACCCCGAGACGACCGACGGAGGCACGCAGTGAACGACGCGCTCGACGTCGCCCTGCGCCTCGTCCTCGTCTTCGTCGCCTTCCTGGTGCTGCCCCTGGTCGTGGGCCAGACCGAGCACAAGGTCATGGCCCATATGCAGGGCCGGCTCGGACCGATGTACGCGGGCGGTTTCCACGGCTGGGCCCAACTCGTCGCCGACGGCGTCAAGTTCGCGCAGAAGGAGGACGTGGTCCCGGCCGACGCCGACCGCCGCGTCTTCCAGCTCGCCCCGGCCGTCGCCCTCCTCCCGTACCTCCTCGTCCTCCTCGCGATCCCGGTCGGCCCCGGCGACGGCGCGGTCGGCGCGGTCGTCGACGCGGGCATCTTCTTCGTGCTCGCGGTGATGGGCGTCGGCGTGCTCGGCTCGCTGATGGCGGGCTGGGCGAGCGCCAACAAGTTCTCCCTCCTGGGCGGTCTGCGCACGGCGGCCCAGCTCCTCGCGTACGAACTCCCGATGCTGCTCGCCGCGGCGTCGGTCGCGATGGCCGCAGGCACGGTCTCGCTGCCCGGCATCCTCGACGCGTTCGAGTGGTGGTGGCTGCCCTGGCAGATCGTCGGCGCGATCGTGTTCTTCGTGGCCGGCCTCGCCGAGCTGCAACGCCCGCCCTTCGACATGCCCGTCGCCGACTCCGAGATCATCTTCGGCGCGTACACCGAGTACACGGGCCTGCGTTTCGCCCTGTTCCTGCTCGCCGAGTACGCGGGCATCGTGGTGCTCTGCGGTCTGACGACGGTCCTGTTCCTCGGCGGCTGGCACGGCCCCTGGGGCGCCGACGGCCTCGGCTGGGTCTGGACCCTACTCAAGACGGCCGTGCTGGCCTTCGTCGTGATCTGGCTGCGGGTGACGTACCCGCGCCTGCGCGAGGACCAGCTCCAGAAACTCGCCTGGACCACGCTCGTCCCCCTCGCCCTCGCGCAGATCGCGCTCACCGGAATCGTGAAGGTGGCGATCAACTAAATGCCCCCGATCCCTGGCTCCGGCCTCGCCAAGGGCCTCGCCGTCACGCTGCGCACGATGACGAAGAAGACCGTCACCGCGCAGTACCCGGACGTCCAGCCCGAACTCCCGCCCCGCACGCGCGGCGTGATCGGCCTGTTCGAGGAGAACTGCACGGTCTGCATGCTGTGCGCCCGCGAGTGCCCTGACTGGTGCATCTACATCGACTCCCACAAGGAGACGGTGCCGCCCGCCGCACCCGGCGGACGCGAGCGTTCCCGCAACGTCCTCGACCGCTTCGCCATCGACTTCTCCCTCTGCATGTACTGCGGTATCTGCATCGAGGTGTGCCCCTTCGACGCGCTGTTCTGGTCCCCGGAGTTCGAGTACGCCGAGACCGACATCCACGAACTCACCCACGAGCGCGACAAGCTCCGCGAGTGGATGTGGACGGTCCCGTCCCCGCCCGCCCTCGACCCCGCCGCCGAGGAGCCCAAGGAACTGGCCGCGGCCCGCAAGGCCGCCGACAAACTCGCGGCGGCCGCGGCCGCGGCGGCGGCCACCGCGGCGCCGGAGCCCGCCGGGAGCGCCCCGGACGCGAAGCCCGCCCCCGCCGAGGGCGCGGACGCGAAGCCCGCCCCCGCCGAGGGCGCGGACGTGAAGCCCGCTCCCGCCGAGGGCGCCGCGGACGTGAAGCCCGCGGAGGACGCCCCGGACGCGAAGCCCGCCACGAAGCCCGCCCCTGATCAGCCCGGAGAGGAGCCCACCGCATGACAGCCCTCGCCGTCCCCACCGCCCTCGCGGCACCGGCCGCCGAGAGCCACGGGTTCCTCTCCCCGACGGGCGTCGAGATCGCGTTCCTGCTCGTCGGTCTGGTCACCTTCGGCGCCGCGATCGTCACCGTCACCACGAAGCAGCTGGTGCACGCCGCCCTGTGGCTGGTCGTCGCCCTCGGTGGCCTCGCCGTCGAGTACCTCCTGCTCACGGCCGAGTTCATCGCCTGGGTGCAGGTCCTGATCTACGTCGGTTCCGTCGTGGTCCTCCTCCTGTTCGGACTGATGCTGACGCGGGCCCCCATCGGCCGCTCACCGGACGCCGACAGCCCCAACCGCTGGGCCGCCCTCACCGTGGCCGTCGCCTCCGCGGCGGCCCTGGTCTGGGTCGTCGTCGACGCCTTCCGCACGACCTGGATCGACCTCGACACCGCCGCCGGCGCGGCCCAGGGCAGCACGGCCGTGACCGGCTCGGTCCTCTTCCGGCACTGGGTCCTGCCCTTCGAGGCGCTCTCGGTCCTGCTGCTCGCGGCCCTGGTCGGCGCGATCGTCCTGTCCCGCAAGAAGAACGCCGAGCCGCAACCCGCGGGCTCCGCCGCGCAGGCCACCCGGGAGGGCAACCGCTGATGCACCTCGCCTATCCCGCCGTCCTGTCCTCCCTCCTGTTCTGCACGGGCCTGTACGGAGTCCTGGCCCGCCGCAACGCGATCCTGGTCCTGATGTCGGTCGAGCTGATGCTCAACGCCGTCAACCTCAACCTCGTCGCCTTCGACGTCTGGCTGCGCGACGCCCTGCACTCCGGCCAGGCCCTGACCCTGTTCACGATCGCCATCGCCGCCGCCGAGATCGGCATCGGCCTCGCGATCGTCCTGGCCGTGTACCGCAACCGCGGCACGTCGGACATCGACAAGCTCCGCGACTCCGCCGAACCCCACGACCCGGACGACGACCCGCACGACCCGTCCGACGCCACCGCCGCGGCCGGCACCCCGGCCGACGCGACGGACGAGAAGGCCGAGGCCACCGCGTGACCACCACGACCCTCGCCGTACTCGTCCCCCTCCTGCCGTTCCTCGGCGCCGTCGCGGGCCTGCTGCTCGGCCGCACCGCCCCCGGCTTCGTCCGCCCGCTGGCCGTCCTGCCGACGCTCGCCGCGCTGGCCCTGGCCGCGACGGTCGCCTTCCGGCAGGGCGGCGGCTCCGGCAACGGCACCGCGGCCCTCGACGCGCACACCGAGCTCACCCCGACCGGCTCCGTGCCGATCGAACTCGCCCTGCACATCGACGGCTTCGCCGCCCTCGTCGCCGTCCTGGTCGGCCTGGTCGCGACCTGCGTCCAGCTCTACTCGACGGGCTATCTGCGCGACGACCCGCGCTACCCCTCGTACGCCGCGCTCGTCTCGCTCTTCACCTCCGCGATGCTCCTGGTCGTCTACTCGGGCGACCTGATGGTCCTGCTCGTCGGCTGGGAAGTCATGGGCATCTGCTCGTACTTCCTCGTCGGCCACTACTGGGAGACCCCCGAGGCGCGGGCCGCCTCCCTCAAGGCCTTCCTCGTCACGAAGCTCGGCGACGTCCCCTTCCTCATCGGCCTGTTCGCGCTCGCCACGGACGCGGGTTCGTTCCGCATCACGACGATCCTGGGCAAGGTCACCAGCGAGGGCGGCCTCGACCACCCGACCCTGATCGCGCTCCTGCTCCTCGCCGGCGTGGCGGGCAAGTCGGCCCAGTTCCCGCTGCACACCTGGCTGCCCGACGCGATGGCGGGCCCCACGCCCGTCTCCGCGCTGATCCACGCCGCGACGATGGTCGCCGCCGGCGTCTACTTCGTCGCCCGCCTCCTCCCGGTCTTCGCCGCCTCGCAGGCAGCGCTGATCGTGCTCGCCGTCATGGCCGCGGTGACCATGGTGGGCTCGGGTCTCGCCGCGCTCGCCCAGGACGACATCAAGCGCGTCCTCGCGTACTCGACGGTCGGCCAGCTCGGCTACATGACCGGCGCCCTCGCCGTCGGCGACCGTGACGCCGCTGTCTTCCACCTCCTGTCCCACGGCGCTTTCAAAGCGCTGCTGTTCCTCGCGGCGGGCGCGATCATCCACGCCGCCGGCACCAACTCACTGGCCGCGATGTCGCGCATGGGCCATCTGCGCGCCCGCGTGCCCGACGCCTTCTGGACGATGACCGTGGCGCTGCTCGCGCTCGCCGCGATCCCGCCCTTCAGCGGCTTCTTCTCCAAGGAGGCCGTCCTCGGCGCCGCCGAGCACACCGCCACCGGCCATGAGACCGGCGCCCTGGCCGCCCCGGTCGCGTCCGGCTGGATCGTCCTGGTCGCGGGCCTGGTCACGGCCCTGCTCACCGCCGCCTACGCGACCCGGCTGTGGCTCCTCGCCTTCAACGGCCGCGGCGCCGAAGCCCCCGACCACGGCAAGCAGCCCGCCGTGATGAGCGTCGTCCTGTGGGTCCTCGCGATCCCCTCCCTCACCTTCGGTCTGATCACGGGCGTGCTGCCCGACTGGTTCGACGGCCGCTCGCTCACCCCGACGCTGACGACCTCCGTCCTCGGCACCGGCTTCGCGCTCGTCGGCGGCCTGGTCACGTACGCGGCCTGGCGGCACACCACCGCGATGGCCGCCCGCTCCGCCGTCCCGATCGGAGCGGTGGCGGTCGACACCGAGTCCGGCGACGGCGGCCTGGTCGAGGCCGAGGCCATCGCGACGCACACCCCCGCGTACGGCGACATCGCGAGCGCCCCCGACCCGGCCGACCCGGGCCGGCTGCTGCTCGGCCCGCTGCACCGGCACGCGGCCGTCGGCTTCCACCTCGACGCCGTCTACGCGGCGCTCTTCGTCCGCCCCGTCCAGGCCGCGGCCGCCCTGGTCCGCTTCCTGGACCGCGCGGTCGTCGACACCTACGTACGCGCGGCGGCCGAGACCCCCAAGGCTCTGGGCTGGGCCGTGCGCCGCGCCCAGACCGGAAACGTGCAGACCTACCTCAGCGCACTGCTCGCAGGCACCGTCGTCCTGGTGGTCGCCGTCGTCCTCGTCGCCACCGCCGGAGCGTGAGCAGCCGTGATCGATATCAGCGAATCCGTGATGCAGTTCCTTCTCGCATTGATCGTCGTCGGCCCGCTCATCGGCGCGGTCCTCGCTCTCCTCCCGGCCCCGCCCGGGCTGAAGGGGAAGTCTCCGGACCAGGCCGTGCTCCGCCACGGCGTGACCGTGACCGGCGTGATCCTCATCGCCTCGATCGTCCTCGCGCTCGGCTTCGACCACGACCATCCGTCGAGGATGCAGGCCACGACGGACATCAGCTGGATCCCGGCGCTGGACGTGCGTATCCACCTGGGCATCGACGGCATCTCCCTCCCCCTCCTGGTGCTCACCGCGCTCCTGACGTTCCTGTGCGCGCTGTACTCCTCCTTCAAAATGCCGGCGGGCCCCTCGCCCAAGGCATTCGTCGCCCTGATCCTGGTCCTGGAATCGGGCACGCTCGCGACCTTCGCCGTCCTGGACCTCCTCCTTTTCTTCCTCGCGTTCGAGATGGTCCTCATCCCGATGTACTTCCTCATCGCCCGCTGGGGCGGTGCCGAACGGGCCGCGGCGGCCTGGAAGTTCATCCTCTTCACCCTGCTCGGCTCGGTCGTGATGCTGCTCGGCATCCTCCTTATCGGTGTTAAGTCGGGCACGTTCGACATGATGGCACTCGCCACTGACAACGGCCGGAACCTGACCGCATCGGTGCAGGTCATCGCGGTTCTGGCGATCGGGATCGGGCTCGCCGTGAAGACCCCGATGTGGCCGTTCCACAGCTGGCTGCCGGACGCGCACACCGCCGCCCCGACCGTCGGCTCGGTCCTGCTCGCGGGCGTCCTGCTGAAGATGGGTACGTACGGATTCGTCCGGATCCTGCTCCCCATCACCCCCGACGGGATGCGGACCTTCGCGCCGTACCTCGCCGCGTTCGCCGTCGTCGGGATCATCTACGGATCCCTGGCCTGCCTGAACCTCGCGAAGCAGGGCGCGAAGGGCGATCTCAAGCGCCTCATCGCGTACTCCTCCGTCGGTCACATGGGCTTCGTCCTGCTCGGCATCGCGACCATGAGCCCGACCGGCGTGAACGGCGCGCTGTTCGCCAACATCGCGCACGGCCTCATCACCGGCCTCCTCTTCTTCCTCGTCGGCGCGCTCAAGGACCGGGCCGGCACCAGCGACCTCGACACCCTCGCCGAGCAGGGCGGCATGGCCCTGTACGGCAAGGCCCCGCGCCTCGGCGGCCTCATGGCCTTCGGCGCCGTCGCCTCGCTCGGCCTGCCGGGCCTGGCCGGGTTCTGGGGCGAGATGCTCGCCCTGTTCGGCGCGTTCAGGCCCGCGGACGACCTCAGCCGCCCGGCGTTCCTCGTGTTCATGGCGATCGCGGCCTTCGGCACGCTGCTCACCGCCGCCTACATGCTCATCGTGGTCCGCCGCGTCTGCATGGGCCCCCGGCCGACGGAGACGGCCCCGCCCGTCCTCGACGTCCAGGGTTACGAGTTCGCCGCCTGGACCCCGCTCGTCGCCCTCACCGTCCTCGCGGGCCTGTGGCCCGCCGCGCTGCTCGGCCTCACGAACCCGGCCGTGCAGAAGCTCCTCGCAGGAGGCCTCCAGTGACCGCCGTCGCCGCGCCCTCCGTGGCGTCCCTCGTCCAGTCCGTCGACTGGGTCGCGATCGCGCCGCCCACCATCGCGGCGGTCGTCGCCCTCGTCGTGCTGGTCGCCGACCTGTTCGTGGGGGAGCGGCGCAAGCCCGTCCTCGGCTGGATCTCCGTCGCGGGCCTCGCCGCCGCCGCGCTCACTCTGATCCCGCTGATCGGTGACGAACGCTCCACGTTCTGCCTCCAGGACGCGCCCTACGACGCCTGTAGTTACACCGCGGACCGCTTCACGCTCGTCATCCAGTTCCTGGTCCTCGCGGGCGCCCTGCTCACCGCGCTGCTCTCGATCAGCACCTTGAAGGACGCGAAGAACGCGAACAGGCCGCTCCCCGAAGGGGAGTTCTGGTTCCTTCTGCTGTCGTCGGCCGCGGGCGCCGCCCTGCTGCCCGCCTCCCGCGACCTGGCCACCCTCGTCGTCGCCCTGGAAGTCGCCTCGCTGCCCGCCTTCGCACTCGTAGGCCTCAAGCACGGCGACAAGCGCTCCTCCGACGCGGCCCTGAAGTTCTTCCTGTCCTCCGTCACCGCGACCGCCGTCACCCTGCTCGGCGTGAGCTTCGTGTACGCGACCACGGGCACCCTGCACCTCACCCAGGTCGCCACCGAACTCACCCACGTGGACGGCCAGTTCCACACCCTCGCCCAGGCGGGCGTGGCCCTCACCCTCGTCGGGTTCGCCTTCAAGACGGCCGCCGTACCGTTCCACTTCTGGGTGCCCGACACCTACGTAGGCGCGCCGCTTCCGATCGCCGCCTACTTGTCGGTCATCGGCAAGGCCGTCGGCTTCACCGGCCTCATCCTCGTCACGGTCGTCGCGTTCCCCTCGTACGCCGCCGTCTGGGGCCCGGCGCTCGCCGCCCTCGCCGCGCTGACCATGACCATCGGCAACGTCGGCGCCCTGCGCCAGCAGGCCACGCGCGCGTACAGCGCCGTCCGCCTGCTCGCCTGGTCCTCCGTCGGCCAGGCCGGCTACCTCCTGGTGCCGATCGCCTCGGCCGCGTACTCCGACGACCCACAGAAGTCGATCGGCTCCACGCTCGCGTACGCCCTCATGTACGCCGCCGTGAACCTCGGCGCCTTCGCGGTGGCCGCCCTCGTCGCCCGTACGAAGCCGCTGAACCGCCTCAGTGACTACCGCGGCCTGTACGCCTCGCGTCCGCTCGCCGCGCTCATCCTGGGCTTCTTCCTGCTCTGCCTCGCGGGCCTGCCGCCCGGCATCATCGGCCTCTTCGCGAAGGTCACCGTCTTCTCGGCGGCCGTCGACGCGGGGCTCGGCTGGCTCGCCGTCGTCATGGCCGTGAACGTCGTGATCGCGCTCTTCTACTACCTCCAGTGGACCGCGACGCTCTTCCGCGCTCCTGAAGGCGAGCCGTCCGCGTACCGCGCATCCATGCCGCTCACCGCCGCGATCGCCGTCACGGCCGTCATCGGAGTGGCCCTGTCAGGAGCGCCGCAGCTGGTCCTGCGTTTTGCCTCGACGGGCCTCTTCTAGGCACCCTCGTACGGCATCGGGAAAAGCCACACCTTCAAGGAGACACACGCAGTGCTGAGCGGGTTCAAGGACTTCATACTTCGCGGAAACATCATCACGATGGCCATCGGTCTGGCCGTCGGTTCCGCCTTCACCGCGGTCGTCACCGGCTTCAGCACGGCGTTCATCGCCCCGCTCATCGGCCTCGCCACCCGCTCGACCGGCGACTTCAGCAAGGCGCACTTCACGGTCGAGGGCACCGACTTCCCGTACGGCAAGTTCGTCAGCGCGGCCATCGCCTTCCTGATCACCGCGGCGGTGCTCTACTTCGTGGTCGTCGTCCCGATGATGAAGTTCCAGGCCCGTATCGACCGCGGCAAGCCCGTCGACATCAAGGCCGCCCTGCGCGACTGCCCGCGCTGCTTCAGCCAGATCCCCGGCATCGCCACCCGCTGCTCGCACTGCACGAGCGAGGTCAAGGCGGACCCCGAGGCCCTGGAGCTGGCCGGTCTGCCGCAGCAGCGCTGACCCGTACGGCCTACACGCGCGGCCCCTGCCCCGTGCGCGCACAAGGGAACTAGTCCTCTTCGTCTGGCGTTGACCAGTACGGGAGGGTCCACTGGACGTGGATACACGCAGAGACCTGCACACCCAGTGGAAGCAGCAAGACAGCAAGCAGTGGGTTCCCCTGCCGCACCATCAGGAGGGCGTACCGTGCACCGCCGGCACAACGGGCTGAAGACCGCCGTACTCCTCGGGGGACTTTCCGCCCTCATCCTCGTCATCGGCAGCTTCTTCGGCCGTACGGGGCTCATCATCGGCCTCGTCATCGCTCTCGGGACGAACGCGTACGCGTACTGGAACAGCGACAAGCTGGCCCTGCGCGCGATGCGCGCCCGCCCCGTGAGCGAGTTCGAGGCGCCCGCGCTCTACCGGATGGTGCGCGAGCTCTCCACGCAGGCCAAGCAGCCGATGCCGCGCCTGTACATCTCCCCGACCGAGGCGCCGAACGCGTTCGCGACGGGCCGCAACCCGCGCAACGCGGCGGTGTGCTGCACCGAGGGAATCCTGCGCATCCTTGACGAGCGGGAGCTGCGCGGCGTCATCGGGCACGAGCTGAGCCATGTCTACAACCGCGACATCCTGATCTCCTCGGTGGCCGGTGCCCTCGCCTCCGTGATCATGTTCCTGGTCAACTTCGCGTGGCTGATCCCGGTCGGCCGCTCCAACGACGACGACGGGCCCGGCATCTTCGGGATGCTCCTGATCATGATCCTGGGCCCGCTCGCCGCCTCGCTGATCCAGCTCGCCATCAGCCGCTCCCGCGAGTACGAGGCCGACGCCTCCGGCGCCCAGCTGACGGGCGACCCGCTGGCCCTGGCCAGCGCGCTGCGCAAGCTCGACGCCGGTACGAAGCAACTGCCGCTGCCGCCCGAGCCGCGTATCGAGACGGCGAGCCACATGATGATCGCCAACCCCTTCCGTCCCGGTCAGGGCATGTCGAAGATGTTCTCCACCCACCCGCCCATGGCGGAGCGCATCGCCCGCCTCGAGCAGATGGCAGGTCGCCAACAGTGAAGACAATCCTGAACGTCATCTGGCTCGTCCTGAGCGGCTTCTGGCTGTTCCTCGGCTACCTGCTCGCGGGCGTGCTGCTGTGCATCACCATCATCGGGATCCCGTTCGGCATCGCCGCCTTCAGGATCGGCATCTACGCCCTGTGGCCCTTCGGGTACACGACGGTCGAGCGCAGGGACGCCGGAGCGGCCTCCTGCATCGGCAATGTGCTGTGGCTGATCCTCGCGGGCTGGTGGCTCGCCCTGGCGCACGTCTTCACGGGCATCGCGCTGTGCGTGACGATCATCGGCATCCCGTTCGGCATCGCCAACTTCAAGATGATCCCGCTCTCGCTGCTGCCGCTGGGCCGCGAGATCGTCCGCACCGACCAGCCGTTCGCGACGCGCTAGGGACTGCCTTCAAGAGCTCCGTACGCGCAGCCGCACCGCGTACGCGGCCGCCCCCAGGGCGAGCACCCCGGCCCCTGCCACCACCGAGGTCACCGGCAGCGCGCACGCGAGGGCCACGCACCCCACGGCGCCGAGCGCGGGCAGCGCACGCGCGCGTGTGGCCGAACTCAGCGTCCATGCCGACGCGTTGGCGATCGCGTAGTAGACGAGCACGCCGAACGACGAGAAGCCGATCGCGCCGCGCACGTCCCCGAAGGCGGCCGCGACGGCCACCACGGCGCCCACCGCGATCTCCGCCCGGTGCGGCACCTGGAAGCGGGGATGCACAGCCGCGAGACCGCTCGGCAGATGCCGGTCCCGTGCCATCGCCAGCGTTGTCCGTGACACCCCGAGGATCAGCGAGAGCAGCGACCCGAGCGCCGCCACGGCCGCGCCGACCCGCACCACCGGCACCAGCCCGTCGGCACCCGCCGCCCGTACGGCGTCCGCCAGCGGAGCCGTGGCGTGCGCGAGGCCGTCCACGCCGAGCACGGCGACGGCGGCCGCGGCCACGGCGGCGTACACGACGAGCGTGATCCCGAGCGCGATCGGAATGGCCCGCGGGATCGTCCGCGCCGGGTCCCGCACCTCCTCGCCGAGCGTCGCCACGCGCGCGTACCCCGCGAAAGCGAAGAACAGCAGCCCCGCGCCGCTCAGGACGCCGCTGACGCCTCCGGAGAGCCCCGCCTCGAGCCGCCCGCCCGACGCGCTCCCCGACCCCGCACAGGCGACCACGACGGCCGCGAGCACCCCGAGGACGACGGCGACGACCACCCGCGTGAGCCACGCCGACTTCTCGACCCCCAGGCAGTTCACGGCGGTCAGCGCCACCACGGCCCCCACGGCCACCGCGTGCGCCTGCCCCGGCCACGCGTACGTGCCCACGGTCAACGCCATCGC
This sequence comes from Streptomyces sp. NPDC052225, assembly GCF_040679615.1. Lineage (NCBI taxonomy): Bacteria > Bacillati > Actinomycetota > Actinomycetes > Kitasatosporales > Streptomycetaceae > Streptomyces > Streptomyces sp. NPDC052225. The sequence continues at coordinate 19,234 of NZ_JBFAVD010000037.1, forward strand.
GGCGCACGAGGCCGTCTTGCCGACGACGAACGCCCAGCCCGCCAGATACCCCCAGAACGGCCCGAGCCGCTCCCTGCCGTACACGTAGGTGCCCCCCGACACCGGATACAGAGCGGCGAGGCGCGCCGACGCCATCGCGTTGCAGTACGCCACCACGGCCGCCGCGGCGAGCGCGTACAGGAGCCCCGTACCGGCCGCCCGTGCCGCCGGCCCCAGCGCGGCGAACACACCCGCCCCCACCATCGCCCCGAGCCCCACCACGACGGCGTCACGCACGCCCAACGCCCTGCGCAAGGACGGAACCGAATGTGTCATGGGCCGCACCCTAGAACGCCACCGCAACCGCGCCGTGCCTACTTGGCGTCCTATAGGTCAACAGCACAGCACGACAGAAGGGCAGTTCGCGGCATGGGCGTCATCAGCTGGATCCTCCTCGGCCTGCTCGCGGGCGCCATCGCCAAGTTCCTGCTCCCGGGCCGCGACCCGGGCGGCCTGATCGGCACCACCCTCATCGGCGTCGCCGGCTCCTTCATCGGCGGCTGGATATCGGCCCGTTGGCTCGACCGCCCGATCAACACCGACTTCTACGACACGGCCACCTGGGTCGCCGCGATCGGCGGCGCCCTGGTCCTGCTGATCGTGTACCGCATCTTCTTCGGAGACTCCCGAAGCCGCCGCTAGAGCGCAGCCAGCAGCAACAAGTAGGGGCGGCACCCGGCCGGGTGCCGCCCCTACATGCGGCGCTCGTGCGGACAGCGCCCTACATGTGGTGTTTCAACTTCCGCGTGGCTATCGGTAGTTCACGAACTGCAGCGCGAAGTCGAAGTCCTTGCCCTTCAGGAGCGCCTGTACGGCCTGGAGGTCGTCACGGCTCTTGGAGCTGACCCGCAGCTCGTCGCCCTGCACCTGCGCCTTGACGCCCTTCGGGCCCTCGTCGCGGATGATCTTCGCGACCTTCTTGGCGTTGTCCTGGGAGATGCCCTCCTCGATGGAGGAGAAGATCTTGTACTCCTTGCCGGACAGCTGCGGCTCACCGGCGTCCAGGGCCTTCAGCGAGATGCCTCGCTTGACCAGCTTGGACTGGAAGACGTCGAGGATGGCGTTGACCCGCTCCTCGGAGTTGGCCTCCATCAGGATCTTCTCGCCGGACCAGGAGATGGAGGCGCCGACGTTCTTGAAGTCGTAGCGCTGGGAGATTTCCTTGGCGGCCTGGTTGAGGGCGTTGTCGACCTCCTGCCGCTCGACCTTCGAGACGATGTCGAAACTGGAGTCGGCCATGTCCTGTGGCTCCTTGTATCGGGGACTGCTATCGGTACTGCGTATCGGTACTACGGCACTACGTAGGCGCCGCGCCCCCGGTTTCCGAGGGCGTCGCGCCGCGTGCAAAGCCTAGCCACCGCCCCGGGCTCCGCCGCCGATCAATCGGGTGGCGAAGCACCCCCGTGCATCAGGTATTGTTTACGTCGTTGCCAGCGAGCACCGCGCGAGCGGGGCCCGAGGCAGCAAACCCAAGGCGGTGTGCCCGAGCGGCCAAAGGGAGCAGACTGTAAATCTGCCGGCTCAGCCTTCCCAGGTTCGAATCCTGGCGCCGCCACACTTGGGTGAAGCCCCCTCCGGATTCCGGAGGGGGCTTCGTCGTGTCCGGGGTGCCGCGCGTCACCTCCGGCCCGGCGGCCGCCCCACGGCATCACTCTCGGTACGCACCCCGCCCACCCGGCACCCGCTCCTGCACGTATCCCTCGCGCAGCGGCCCCCCGGTCAGGTCCAGGACCTTCTGTGCGGCAGCCGTCAGCGCCGTCGCGTCGCCGTGTTCCGCCCCCGTCAGGTGGCCCGCGAGGAGCGCGTCGCCGAGCAGGTCAGGAGGTAGCGGGCGCGGACGTGGGCCAGGTCGCCGCGCGGGTCGAGGAGCGGGACGCCCTCCCCGTGGAGGAAGAGGATCGTGCCGCGGCACAGGGACCGGTCGCGGTCGAAGAAGCCCGGGAGGTCGCCGAGCGTGTGCGGGAACAGTTCCGCGAGCCGGCCCTCGTGGCGGATCACCTCGCGGCGGCTCGTGTCCGTGTCGGCAGCAGGACGGCCGGATCCAGGTCGCTGGTCGCCGTCGCCCGTCCGCGGGCCGTTGAGCCGCCCAGGACGGCACCGAGGGCCTCAGGATGGCGTTCGGTGAGGAGGCGGCGGGCCTGGTCGAGCAGCGCGGCGGTTTCGGGGGTGATGCGAGGGGGCGTGTTCCTGCCGTCCGGGTCTGCCGGGCGGCAGGTGAGCGCGTCCGGGGGGGGGATTGCGGGGCCCGTGCGACCGACGCGACGTGGGCACCCTTGTGCGATTCCTGAGGCTCGCCCTAGGGTGAACCGCCTTATTGCACACGGGTGTTCGAGGCCGAGGGGGCGTCATGGAGATCAAGAAGACCGTGATCCGTGAGGAAGAGCGCACGAATCGCAGGCCGGCCATCATGGAGAAGCGGCCGACCCGCTGAACGACCAAGAAGAGGGCGGCATGCGCGTTCAGCTGGTGACCATGCCCTGGCACCCGATCGATCTGCCCTCCCTCCAGGTGGGCCTGCTGCACCAGCTGCTGCGGCGGACCCGCCCGGACGACGAGGTGCGCGAGTTCCACGGCTCACTGCGCTGGGCGGAGTTCCTCCTGGAGCGCTCCGGCGGCCGGCTGCGGCCCGGCGACTACGAGTCGATCGGCAGCGACTCGATCTTCCACGGGCTCGGCGACTGGGTCTTCTCCGGCGTGCTCTACGAGGACGACGAGTGGGGCGCCGCCCGGCTCAGGGAGTACGCGCGCGAACGCGACCTGTGCGCCGACACCCTCGCGACCGTCTTCGAGATGCGCGGCCACGCCGCCGAGTACATCGCGCGGTGCGCCGACGAGGTGCTCGCCCACGACCCCGATGTCGTCGGCTTCACCAGTACGTTCATGCAGAACGTGCCCTCTCTCGCGCTCGCCCGCGAACTCAAGCGCCGCCGCCCGCAGTTGACGGTCGTCTTCGGTGGCAGCAACTGCGACGGCCCCATGGGTCACGCCCTGCACCGCAACCACCCCTACGTCGACCACGTCGTGCGCGGTGAGGGCGAGTACGCCTTCCCGGCGCTCCTCGCCCACGTGGCCGTGGGCACGCCACCCGACGACGTGCCGGGCGTCTGCTGGTGGGACACGACCACGACGCCCTCCGTGTCGCGCGCCAACGCCGAAGCGCACCGCATCGTGGCGCCCGCCGACATTCCGTCGCCCGACTACGACCAGTGGCAGGCGGAGATCGAGGCCTCCCCGGTCATCGAGTACGTGTATCCGAAGCTGGTCGTCGAAGGCGCGCGCGGCTGCTGGTGGGGCGAGAAGCACCACTGCACGTTCTGCGGACTCAATGGCACGACGATGGCCTTCCGCGCCAAGCCGGGCGAGCGGCTGTGGGAGGAGATCGACCGGCTCGTGCGGCGCCACCGCATCCTCGACGTCGTCACCGTCGACAACATCATCGACATGGCGTACTTCAAGGACTTCCTGCCGCGCGCGGTCGAGAGCGGCTGGGACCTGCGCATGCACTACGAGGTGAAGTCCAACCTCAACCGCGAGCAGATCGCCCTGCTCGGCGAGGCCGGTGCCGTCCTGATCCAGCCCGGCATCGAGAGCCTCAGCAACCGCGTCCTCGACCTCATGGACAAGGGCGTCAGCGGCGCACGCAACATACGTACGCTGCGCGAGTTCGACAACCATGCGATCACCTGCACGTGGAACTACCTGTACGGCTTCCCGGGCGAGACCGCAGAGGACTACGCGCCGGTGCTCGACCAGCTGCCCGCGCTCGTCCACCTCCAGCCGCCCGGCGGCGCCCACCGCATCCAACTGGAGCGTTTCAGCCCGCACTTCACCGACCCGGGCTTCGGCTTCGGCAAGCGGCGGCCCGCCGAGATGTACCAGCACGTCTACGAGCTGCCCGAGGACGAACTGGCCGAGCTGGTCTACCTGTTCGACACCGAGGACGCCGGGATCGGCGGCGACGTGGAGAAGCGGCTCATACAGGCCGTCGCCGACTGGCGTGCCGGCCACGCCGACTCGACGCTCCTCATGGAGACGCCGGGCGACGACGGCGACGCCCTTCTGGTGCACGACCAACGGCACGGCTGGCCGCAGCGCACCTACTGGCTCAACGGCTGGCAGGCTGCGGCGATGCGTCACTTGGAGGAGGGGCGCGCGCTCCCGGCCCTTCACAAGAAGCTCGCCGCCGAGGGACACGACATGAATGCCGAGGACTTGGGGGAGTGGCTCACCGACGCCGTCGCCCTGGGTCTGCTGTTCCGCGACGGCCGCACGTATGTCGCGCTGCCGACCAGGACCGCCCCCCTCCGTATCGACCGTGAGGTGGTGTCCGGATGACGGCCTCGACGCTCTCCGCGGGTCCCGTCCAACTCCCGACCGCTGTCGCCCACCGGATCGTCGGCGGCGAGGTCCAGGTCGGCGAACCCCTGCCCTTGTGCGGCGCAGGTGACGGACGCGCGGTCACGCAGTCCGTCCAGTTCCTGCGCGAGTGCCTGGGCCAGGGGCTGCGTGTCACGTATGACGTCCGGTGGCCCCTGGAGGCCGACGCGGGTGTTACGTATGACGTCCGCATCCTGCGCCATCTGCCTCCGCCGGCCGAACACCCCGAAGAGCACCCGGAGTTGGGCACCTGGCGGGCCGATCACGTCTACGGGATGCTCTACCACCGCCGCGGCCCGGGCTTCGTCACCGTCATGGACCGCAGGGAACGCCCCGCCTCGGCCCGGTTCACGCTCGACCATCCCGATCTGCTCGCCGCCTTCGAGGTGCTCCAGGAGGCGGTCCCCCTGGACGCGCTCAGCCCGGTGCACCAGGAGGCCACCGCGCTGCTCGCCGAGGAGCGGCTCGCGCTGGTCGCCGACGGCTGGGCGGTGGCGCTGCCGCCACGACTGCGCCGCTGGCCCGTTCCCTGCACGGGGATCTGAGCGGGTGACCTCGGCCGCGGCCGCCGCTCCCTTGTGGCGGCACCGCCCGTTCGTGCTGCTCTGCGGCGAGCAGACCGCCAGTTCGATGGGCCGCCAGATCACCACGCTGGCGCTCGCGCTCCTGGCGGTGACCCGCCTGAAGGCGGGTCCGTTCGGCGCGGCCGCGCTGCTCGGCCTGACCTATCTGCCCGGCGTGGTGCTGAGCCCGCTGGCCGGCGTCCTCGTCGACCGGGTGCGGCTGCGCACGCTGCTCGTCACGGTCACGGCCGCGCAGGCCCTCGTCGTCGGCTCCGTCCCGCTCGCGCACGCGGCCGGACAGCTCACGCGGCCGCACCTGTACGCCGTCGCCGTCGTGTCCGGCGCCCTGACCTTCACGCTCTCGGTCGCCCTCCAGGCGGCACTGCCCCGTGTCGTCGCGGCCGACCGCCTCCTGGGCGCCAATTCCGCGCTGACCGCGGCCCGTACCAGCGGGCAGATCGGCGGACCCGCGCTCGGCGGTGTCCTGGTCGGACTCGTCGGGCCCGCCCCGGCCCTGATCGCCGGCAGCGCCGCGTACGCCGTGGAGGCCCTGTTCGTCCTCGCCCTGCCGGCCACCCTGAACGCCCGCATGCAAGAAGGCGTCCGCGCCCCACTCAATGCGCTGCGCTGGGGCCTCGCCGTCGTCAGGTCCCAGCCGCGCCTGCGCCGCATGATCCTGTCCGGCGCCGGTCTCAACCTCGGCAGCGGCGCCGCCACCGCGCTCTACGTCTTCTATGCGACCGACGAATTGGCGCTCCCCGCATGGCAGTTGGGCACTACATATGCGGCCTACAGCGCGGCCACGGTCGCGGGGGCGGTGCTCGCCGGACGGTTCGCACGCACCGTGGGCCTGTGGCGCGCCACCCAGGTCTGCGGCGTCGCCGCGGGCGCCACGGTGTTCCTGATCCCCGCCGCCTCCCTGGGGACGGGCTTCGCGCTGCTGCTCGCCTATCAGGTCGCGTACGGCCTGACCGGCACCGTATGGATGGTCTCCATGACGACCACGCAGCAACTGGTCACCCCGGACGAGCTCCAGGGGCGGGTCGCCGGGCTCGTGCAGTCCGTGCTCCTGGCGACGGTGCCGGTCGGCGCGCTCGCCGGCGGCGCGCTCGCCGCCTGGCTCGGCAGCGTCACCGTTCTGCTGGGCGCCGCGTCGATCGCCCTCCTCTCGGCGGCCACCCTCTGGTCGCCCGTCCGGAGCGCCGACCAGGCCGCAGGAAACCCCCTCATGCACGCTCCTGAGGGGGTTTCACCGTGTGCCCGCGCCGATCACGACGCAGACTGAACCCATGTCGACCACGTCCCGCCGCCGAAACTGCCCCGAGTGCCGTCGCGAGATCGCCGTCGTCGCAGGCCGCTTCGCCCGCCACGACCCACCCGGCGCCCGCGCCGCGGGCGAACTCGTCTCCTGCCCCGGGTCGCGCAGGCAGGCCCAGCTCGGCGCGGTCCAGGACGCCCTCGACGGCTACGTGGTCCCGCACGTCCCGGGCCAGATGCCGCTGTTCTGACCCGGGTCCGCGCCACGGGATCAGTTCCCGGCGACCGACTTCACCGCAACCGTCACCGGCGTCGACCCGGAGATCAGCTCCAGGGTCAGCCCGGCCGTGGCGGGCGTGTCCACCAGCTCCGCGAGGACCGCGGCCACGTCGTCGCGCGGCACGGGCCCGCGCCCGGTCGACGCCTCAAGGCGGACGAGCCCCTTCCCGGCGTCGTTCGTCAGCTGACCCGGTCGCAGAATCGTCCAGTCCAGGCCGCTGCGACGGCGTACGTCGTCGTCCGCCGCGCCCTTGGCCCGCAGATAGACGTCGAAGATGTCGTCACCCGGGTGCGCGGCGTCCGCGCCCATCGACGACACCACGACGTACCTCCGCACCTTGGCCCGCTCCGCCGCGTCCGCGAACAGCACGGCGGCGTCCCGGTCCACGGTGTCCTTGCGGTCGGCCCCGCTGCCCGGACCGGCGCCCGCCGCGAAGACGGCCGCGTCCGCGCCCTGAAGGTGCGCCGCGACCTCCTCCACGGATGCCGACTCCAGATCGCACAGAACCGGCTCCGCACCGGCCGCCCGCAGGTCGTCGCCCTGCTCGGCCTTGCGGATGATGCCCGACACCTCGTCCCCGCGCGCGGAGAGCAGCCGCTCCAGCCGCAGCGCGATCTGACCATGACCACCAGCGATGACAATGCGCATGCTTCCGACGGTACGCCCGGTACGGGCGGTTCACCGCGCAACCATGTGGGCGGCTCACAGGTCATACAGGCACCGCGGTGCCATCCCGGCCCCGCGGCCGCACACGGGGAGCCCCTCATCAACGTCATACGCACCACCACCCTCACCGCGGCGGGCTGCGCCGCCCTGCTGCTCGCGACGACCGCCGCCTGCGGCACCGTCGAGAACCTCACGGCGGCCCAGAAGATCGACCGCGCCGCCGACAAGCTCGGGGAACGCAACTCCCTGTCCCTGGAGTTGGGGCTCGACGCCTCACCCGCCGCGCTCACGAAGCTCGCCGGCCAGACCGACGACGAGCCGCTTCCGCCCAAGGTCGCCAAGGCGCTCACGAAGTCCCGTGTCAGCATCTCCGTACGGTCGAAGAAGCCGCTGGAGGACTCCGGCGAGAAGGACATCGTCGCCGCGGGCATGAAGGTCACGACGCCCGAGGGGGTGCTGGCCGAGTACCGGCTCGTCGGCGACTACACGTACTACCGGATGAACCTGAAGGCCTTCTCCGAGCTCGCGGACTTCCCCGCGCCCACCGCCGACGAACTGCCGGACGAGGCGGGCGCCTTCAAGGACGTCGTCGAGGGCAAGTGGGTCAAGTTCAAGACGGACGACCTGGCCAAGGGCATCGAGGAGAGCGGCGGCGACAAGAGCGGCACGAGCGACAAGAAGGAGTCGTCCGAGTCCCTTGATGCCGCCACCCAGAAGAAGATCATGAAGGCGGTGCGCGGCGCGTTGCAGCGCAATGTGACCTTCAAGGACATGGGCAGCAAGGACGGCACCGACCACGTCGTCGCCAAGGCGCCCTTCCGCACCCTCCTGACGGACCTCTTCGACCGGCTGCGCCCGGTGGTCGAGGACCTGCCCGAAGGCGCCGAACTGCCCACCTCCAAGGACCTGAAGGACGCTCCGAACAAGAAGGTCGCCGTCGACTTCGCCATCAAGGACGGCGCCCTGACCCGCGTCTCCCTGGACGTCGCGACGCTCGCCGACGACGCCGACGGCGTGAAGGTCCCGCTCTACGTGAAGTTCGGCGAGGCGAGCGCCATCAAGGCCCCCGCCGGCGCTACCGAGATGCCCGCAGAGGACCTTCTGTCGGGCTTCCTGTCCGGCCCTGGCTCCGCGGACGGCTCCGGAAGCTTCGACCCGCTCGACGAGGACTTCTGACCCGACCTGGACTTCTGGCCGATCGGGACTTCTGACCCGACCTGGACTTCTGATCCGGCCAGGGCTGGTGATCCGGCCAGGACTCCAGGCCCGACCAGCGCTTCGAGCGGGCCCGCACGGGCCCGCTCAAGCCTGGCCGCCGCCCCCGTACTTGGCGGCCCGCCCCTGCCGTGGCAGATCGAGCGCCACGGCCACCGCCGAGTCGCAGTACTCCCGCACCGCACTCGTCCGCGCCACCACCCGCCCCCGATGCACCACGATCCGGCTGTACGCGAGCGAGAGCGCCCCCGCCAGCCGGTCGCCGCGCACCGCGAGCAACTCGGCCGGGAACCCCGCCTCCACGCGCACCTCGGGCAGCCCCAGGGCCGTGCGTGCCGACGAACTCACCGCCGCGTACGCGTCCTCGGCCCGCATCCCGTACTGCGACGCCAACAAGTAGGCGGCCTCCAGCGGATCGCCCCGGCCCACCGGGTTGGACACGTCCCGCAGCGCTCCGCTGCCCGCCGCCACGCGTACTCCGGCCGCCCGCAGCAGCCGTACCGGTGCGACGCCCCGCACGTCCACGCCCGCGCACCCGCCCTGCGGCAGGCACACCGCCGTCACCCCGGCCGCCGCGAGCCGGTCGACGACGCGCCGCGCCGCCTCTGCGGGCAGCCGCGCGAGTGCGCCGAGCGGCCCGACGGCGACCCCGGTGTGCAGTCCGCCCGCGGCCGCTGCGAGCCGCCCGAGCCGGGCCGGATCCGCGCCGTCCGTATGCAGGTCGACCGGGCAGCCGTGCTCGGCGGCGACCTCAAGCACCGCCTCCACGTAGCCCGTTGGGTCGGGGTCCAGGTCCGGGCAGCCGCCCACCACAGAAGCGCCCATTTTCACGGCGTCCCGCAACATGGCGAGCCCGTCGGCCCCGGCGAGCCCGGTCAGCAGCCGTGGCATCGCCACCGCCCGCAGATCCGCGAGCCCCACCAGCGAACGCCGCGCCTGAAGCACGGCCTCCATCGAACCGAGCCCCTCCATGTCGCCGATCCGCACATGAGAGCGCAGCGAGGTGGCCCCGTGCCCGAGTTGCAGCAAGGAGGCCTCCGTGGCCCGCCGTTGGACCTCGTCGCCGGCGTACGAGACCGGACCCTCGCCGTCCGCCGACAGGGCCGTGTCCCCGTGCGCGTGCGGCTCCACGGGCGCGGGCAGCAGGAGATGGCCGGAGAGGTCCACGCGCGGCACGGAGGCGGTGAGGCTGCCGGCGGTGCCGACGGCTTCGATGCGCCCGCCGCCGAGCCGCACGTCCACGGTCCTGCCGTCGGTGAGCCGGGCGCCGCACAGCAGCAGACCGGAGCCGTCGGGCCCCGTGTCGTCGCCGGACGGGCCCGACGGGCCTGCGGAACCGGAGGAAGGGGGCTGCTGCGGCGGGCTGTCGGCCATCGCGCTCCAGGGGGCTCGTCGAAGACTCGTGGGGCGTGCAAGATCACCCAGAGTGGGACGAGCCTAGGACGGCGGCGCGGGCGCTTCGCGGAAGGGCGCAATAGTCGTACTGATGGGGTCCGAGGGGCCCAAGTGCCGCGCGGGCAAAGGCGCGGCCCTGCCCTGGTGTCGGGCGCGCGAAACGGATTTGGGCGATCGGCGCGCAACCGTGTAATGTCTTCCTCGCTCGCCCCAATAGCTCAGTCGGTAGAGCGTCTCCATGGTAAGGAGAAGGTCTGCGGTTCGATTCCGCATTGGGGCTCTGGTGCACACGTCGTTCGCAGCGTATGCATCACAGCGGTGTAGCTCAGTCGGTAGAGCAAGCGGCTCATAATCGCTGTGTCACCGGTTCAAGTCCGGTCACCGCTACTGACAGTAGCCGATTGTGGGGTCGGTCCTTCGATCGGCTACTCTTTTATGCGTTCAACCCTGTCCCATCCGTTCGTCAAGGAGCACTCACGTGGCTGCCACCGACGTCCGCCCGAAGATCACGCTGGCCTGCGTGGAGTGCAAGGAGCGGAACTACATCACCAAGAAGAACCGGCGTAACGACCCGGATCGACTGGAGATGAAGAAGCACTGCCCGCGTTGCAATGCGCACACCGCGCACCGCGAAACGCGATAAATAAGGCTCGTATGCGAGGCCGTCCCCATTCTGGGGGCGGCCTCGTGTCGTTCTAGACCCAGGAGGTGCCGAGTCCATGGCGCTCGACCAGTCCTTCGTGGGGCGGACCTACCCGCCCACCGCCCCGTACGAGGTCGGCCGGGAGAAGATCCGCGAGTTCGCCGAGGCGGTGGGGGACCCGAACCCCGCCTACGTGGACCGTGATGCCGCGCGTGAGCTCGGCCACTCCGATGTGATCGCTCCGCCCACCTTTGTGTTCGCGATCACGTTCAAGGCCGCCGGTGAGGTCATTCACGACCCGGAGCTGGGGCTCGACTACAGCCGCGTCGTGCACGGTGACCAGAAGTTCGCCTACACGCGCCCCGTGCGGGCCGGCGATCGACTCTCCGTGACCTCGACCATCGAGGCCATCAAGTCGCTCGCGGGCAACGACATCGTCGACGTCCGTGGCGAGGTGCACGACGAGGCCGGCGAGCACGTCGTGACCGCCTGGACCAAGCTCGTCTCGCGCGCGGCAGAGGAGGCCTGATCATGGCGACGACCATCAAGTACGCGGACATCGAGGTCGGCACCGAGCTGCCGGCGCAGACGTTCCCCGTGACGCGCGCCACGCTCGTGCAGTACGCGGGCGCCTCCGGTGACTTCAACCCGATCCACTGGAACGAGAAGTTCGCGGTCGAGGTCGGGCTGCCGGACGTGATCGCGCACGGCATGTTCACCATGGCCGAGGCGATCCGCGTCGTCACCGACTGGGCCGGCGACCCGGCCGCCGTCGTCGAGTACGGCGTGCGCTTCACGAAGCCGGTCGTCGTCCCGAACGACGACAAGGGGACCGAGGTCGAGGTCAGCGCCAAGGTCGCGGCCAAGCTCGACGACAACCGCGTGCGGGTCGACCTCGTCGCCATGTGCGCGGGACAGAAGGTGCTCGGCATGTCGCGCGCGGTCGTTCAGCTCGTCTGACCCGCGCCTCGGACTCCGTAGACGCTGGTAAGGGGCGCTCTCCATTGAGGGGCGCCCCTTACGCGTATCCGGGCGGCGTTCGGGGGTTGACGTAGGTAGTGATTGGCCACTAACTTAATCGCATGGTCAGGATGAGTGCAGAGGAGAGGCGCGAGAGCGTCATTCGCGCGGCGATGATCGAATTCGCCCGCGGCGGCTACAAGGGCACGTCCACCGAGGCGATCGCCAAGCGGGTGGGCGTCTCGCAGCCGTACCTCTTCCGGCTCTTCCCGGGCAAGCAGGCCATCTTCCTCGCGGCGGCGCGGCATTGCTGCGAGAGCACCACCGAGGTGTTCCGGAAGGCGGCCGAAGGGCTGGAGGGGGCCAAGGTCGAAGAGGCCTTGGGCGGCGCCTACATGTCGCTCATCGCCGACGAGCCCGACATGCTGCTCATGCAGATGCAGATCTACGTGGCGGTGGCCGCGGCGGAGGCGTCCGGCGAGGCGGAGTTCGGTGAAGAGATCCGCCGCCTGTGGATGGAGATGTACGACACGGTCCTGCTGGCGATGGGGGCGGACGTCGACGAGGCGACCGACTTCCTCGCCGAAGGGATGCTGATCAACGTCCTGGTGTCGATGGGGTTCCCGCCGGACCACCGGGTCTGGGCCGGCTGCTTCAAGCCGTCGCAGTCGCCGCAGGGCGACCGGGAAGCGTCGTAAGCGCAACGCACGAAGGTGTCACGGGGGTGCGCACTTTTGTACCCGCGAAAGTTAGTCATCAATAACTAACCTCACGGACCTCAAGGGGAAGCAATGTCACAGCGAACAGCGTCACCGCAGCGCGGGGGAGCCGTCTGGGCCCTCGTCATCACGAGCGCCGCCGGATTCATGGCGTCCCTCGACAATCTCGTCGTCACCACCGCCCTGCCGTCCATCCGCAAGGACCTCGGCGGCGCCCTGGACGACCTGGAGTGGACGGTCAGCGCCTACACGCTGACCTTCGCCGTCCTGCTCATGTTCGGCGCGGCGCTCGGCGACCGGTTCGGCCGCAGGCGGCTCTTCCTCGTCGGGCTCACCGTCTTCACCGGCGCGTCCGCCGCCGCGGCCATGGCGCCCGGCATCGACTCGCTGATCGCCGCCCGCGCGGTGCAGGGTGTCGGCGCCGCGATCATGATGCCGCTCACGCTGACCCTGCTCACCGCGGCCGTCCCGGCCGCCAAGCGCGGGATGGCGTACGGCATCTGGGGCGCGGCCAACGGACTCGCCGTCGCCTCCGGACCGCTCATCGGCGGCAGCCTGACCGAGCACGTCTCCTGGCACTGGATCTTCTGGCTGAACGTCCCGCTGGGCCTCGCCCTGCTCCCGCTCGCCCGGCTCCGCCTGAAGGAGTCGTACGGGTCCGGCGCGCGGCTCGACATCGCGGGCACCGTGCTCGCCAGCGGCGGCCTCTTCGGGATCGTGTACGGCCTGGTCCGCGCGCCCATCGTCGGCTGGACCGACACGCTGGTCCTGACCAGCATGTTCGCGGGTGCCGCGCTGCTCGTCGGGTTCGTGTACCACGGCGTCCGCAGCAAGAACCCCATGCTTCCCATGCGCCTGTTCCGCTCCCGCGCCTTCTCGGGCATCAACGCCGCGAGCCTGCTGATGTTCCTCGGGATGTTCGGATCGATCTTCCTGCTCAGCCAGTTCATGCAGGGCGTGCTCGGCTACTCGCCGACCGAGGCGGGCCTCAGGATGCTGCCCTGGACCGGCATGCCGATGCTCCTCGCGCCGGTCGCCGGCATCCTGGCCGACCGGATCGGCGGCCGCCCGGTCGTGGCCGCGGGGCTCTTCCTCCAGGCCGTCGGACTCGGCTGGTTCGCCGCCGTGGTCGCCGCCGACGTCTCGTACGCCGCTCAGCTGCCGGCCCTGATCGTCAGCGGTGTGGGCATGTCCTTCTACTTCGCGCCCGCCTCGCACCTGGTCATGTCCAGCGTCCGTGACCACGAGCAGGGCATCGCGTCGGGCGCCAACAATGCGCTGCGCGAGGTCGGCGGAGCACTCGGCATCGCGATCATGTCCTCCATCTTCTCCGCGCAGGGCGGCTACGATTCCGCGCAGCACTTCGTGAACGGCATCGAGCCCGCCCTGTGGGTCGGCTCGGGCATCGTGGCCCTGGCGGGCGTCGCCGCCCTGCTCATCCCGTCGGCGCGACGCACTACGGCCGTAGTGCGCGACGTCGAGTCCGCCCCGGTCCTGGAAAGCGTCTGACAGCCCCGCACCTCCAGCCGTACATGGAAGGAAGCACGTCATGCCGACACTGCCCTGGACCGTTCCGAACACCCCGCCCACAGGCACGGAGGCCACGGTCTTCGCCTCCCGCTTCGAGACCCGCACCCTGTGGGGCGCCATGAAGTTCCTCGCCCGTACGCCGACCATCTGGCGCCAGGTGGGGCGCGCTCCGGGCTGCTACGGGGCCACCTTGAAGGCGGCGCCTTTGCGGCGCAGCTTCTGGACGCTGTCCGTCTGGGAGTCGCCCGAGGCGCTCAAGGCCTTCGCCGCATCGGCGCCGCACGGCCCGATAGCCGCGGGCCTGCGCGGACAGATGAAGGACTCGGTCTTCCGCAGCTGGAAGACGACGACCGACGAACTGCCACTGAAGTGGGAGGACGTCCTGAAGCGGCTGTCGTGAGATGCGGCACGACAGAACGGCCCCGTCCGAGCGGCGGGGCCGTTCTCGTACCCTGGAGCGCGTGCAGGAACTCCACGACGCCCCCCTCGCCCCCCTGACCACCTTCCGGCTCGGCGGGCCCGCCACCCGGCTGCTCACCGCGACGACCGACGCCGAGGTGATCGACGCGGTGCGCGAGGCCGACGCCGCCGGCACCCCGCTGCTGATCATCGGCGGGGGCAGCAACCTCGTCATCGGCGACAAGGGCTTGGCGGGCACCGCCCTGCGCATCGCCACGAAGGGCTTCGAACTCGACGGTACGAAGCTGGAGTTGGCCGCCGGCGAGGTGTGGACCGACGCCGTCGAGCGCAGCGTCGAGGCCGGCCTCGCGGGCATCGAGTGCCTCGCGGGCATCCCCGGTTCCGCGGGCGCGACGCCGATCCAGAACGTGGGGGCGTACGGCCAGGAGGTCTCCGCCACGATCACCGAGGTGATCGCCTACGACCGCGCGGCCGGCGAGACCGTCACGATCCCGAACGCCGAGTGCGCCTTCTCGTACCGCCACAGCCGCTTCAAGGCCGAACCCGACCGCTACGTAGTGCTGCGGGTGCGGTTCGAGCTGGAGGACGCGGACGGTCTGAGCGCGCCTATCAAGTACCCGGAGACCGCGCGCACCCTCGGCGTCGAGGCGGGCGACCGGGTGCCGGCCGCCACCGCGCGGGAGACCGTCCTGAAGCTGCGCGCGGGCAAGGGCATGGTGCTCGACGCGGAGGACCACGACACCTGGTCGGCCGGTTCGTTCTTCACCAACCCGATCCTCACGGAGGCGGAGTTCGCCGCCTTCCGCGCGCGCGTGGCCGAGCGTCTGGGACCCGACATGAAGGCGCCCGCTTTCCCGGCGGGCGACGGGCTCACCAAGACGTCGGCGGCCTGGCTCATCGACAAGGCGGGCTTCACCAAGGGCTACGGCACGGGCCCGGCCCGGATCTCCACGAAGCACACCCTCGCGCTCACCAACCGGGGCGAGGCCACCACGGAGGACTTGCTCGCACTCGCGCGCGAGGTCGTCGCCGGGGTGCGCGAGGCGTTCGGCGTGACGCTGGTCAATGAGCCGGTGACCGTCGGCGTAAGTCTCTGAGCAGCGTTTTTCCTGCTTGACCCCGTGGTCGTACGCCCCTGATAGTGACCGCGTCGAGGTGTTCGACGCATACCTCAGGGGTGGGGACCACACATGCCGGAGAACTCCGGGCAGCCCGCGCTGCCCGCATACGAGCGTGCCCAGGCGCTGCTGCGCGCGGGGGAGCTGCCCTCGGCCCGGGCCGAGGCGCAGGCAGGCCTCGACGCGCACGGGCCGCACGCGGGCCTCTGTCTGGTCCTCGGCCGCGCCCATGCCGCCGAGGACGCGGACGACCACGACACGGCCGCGGAGCGCGCCTACCGGGCCGGCCTCGACGCCTTCCCCGACGACCTCGACCTCCTCGCCGCGTACGCCGAGTTCGGTCTGGCCGGCGACGTCATGGACCAGCCCGGCCGCAGGGCGCGCGGGCAGGCGGCCGCCGACCGGCTGCGGGAGCTCGCGCCGGAGTCGGCGCAGGCGCGGCGCCTGGAGGAGACGGACGCGCGCCGCGGGCCCCGGCCGCCCTCCGTGTCGTACGTCCAGCGCTATGACGCGCGCCTCGCCCTCAACAGCGGCGTGGATCTGGACGTCGCCGCGGAGCAGGCCCGCGAGGCCGCCGAGGCCTGGCCGCACGACCGGCGCCTCCAGGTGCGGGCCGAGACGCTCGCCGCGCTGCGGACCGAGGGGCTCGTCCGCCTGACGCTGCGCAGCCCGTACCGTACGGCGCTCGTGCTCAGCGTCCTGGCGGGCGCCTGGCTCCTTGCCGTGCCCGCCCTGGGGCTCGCCTGGCCGCACTCGCTGTGGACGCTGGTGACACTGGTCCCCGTACTGCGGGAGCAGTCGGTCCTGCGGCGCGCACGCCGCCGCGCGGAGCTGCGGATGCCCGCCGGGTACGCGACGCCCGCGCCCGGCGCCCCGGACGTGCCGCTGCCGACGCCGCGCGAGCGGGTGGCGCTCGCGCTCGCCCTGGTGGTCGTGGCGGGGACGCTGTACGGGTCCGTCGGCTGGCAGCGGGCGCAGACCACGGCCTACCCGCGCTACGTGGCGACCGTGCCCGCCGCGTTCCGGGGCATGGACCTGCGGGCGCACGACCCGATAGCCGGCTACCTGAAGGCAGCCATGGCGGACGTTCCGCTGCCCAGCGACGTCGATCCCTTTTCCGCGGCATACGGAGAAGCGGGTTCGCCCGCACCGGCCCTTCTGGTCTACGGCGCCACAGGCGATCTGCACGACCAGGAGGCGGACGATTTCTTCTCCGGGTTCCGCAGCGGGGTGGAAACGGTGGGCGGCGAGTACGAGGACAGCTGGACCGCGGACCCCGGCCGGCTCGGCGGCTCCCTGGAGTGCTTCGCCTTCCGGCAGGCGGGCGCCGAGCTGACGTTCTGCACCTGGCTGGACCGCGGCAGCTTCGGCGCGGTCATCGCGTTCGGCGGGGACGGGAAGCGCGAGGCCCGCGCCGCGACCGCCCGAGCGCTGCGCGAGGCCACCCTGCGACCCGCCGAGCCGGAAGCGGCCTAGTAGGCGACCCCCACCCCCTGTTTCACCGTCCCCGTGTCGTCCACCATCGCCAGCATCGCGTGGGCCACGTCCGCGCGGGCGATGAAACGGCCCGAGCGCGGGAAGCCGCCCACGACGGTGCGGTACGAGCCGGTGAGCGGCTTGTCCTGGAGCCGGGGCGGCCGTACCGAGGTCCAGTCGGTCGCGCTGCGCGCCAACTCGGCCTCCATGGCGGCCAGATCGACGTAGACGTCCTTGAGGATCGCGCCGACCAGCTTCAGCATGACGCGGTCGGCGAGCGGCGAGTCCGCGGGCTCGGGGCCCACCGGGCCCGCGCTGACCACCAGGAGGCGTCGCACGCCCTCCGCTTCCATGGCCGCCAGGACCGAACGCGTCAGCTCCGTCGCGATCCCCGCGTCCGAGCGCTTGCGGGCGCCGAGCCCGGAGAGCACCGCGTCCCGGCCCGCCACCGCCGGGCGCAGCGACTCGGGGTCCTTCAGATCGCCGCGGAACACCTCGAGGCGCTCGCCGGTGACGGTGAACCGCGCGGGGTCCCGCACCACCGCCGTGACCTCGTGACCGGCGGCCAGGGCCTGCTTGACGATCTCCTGACCGATGCCGCCGGTCGCACCGAAAACCGTGAGCTTCATGGCGTACCTCCAGGTGCGCATGGCTGAGGAAGGGAAGAGGTGGGTGAGTGTTCACTCACCTGCGTTCACCCTTAGAGTGAGTGAGTACTCACCCCCGCGTCAAGCTCGGTTGGAGCCCGCATGGACCAGAAGCCGGCCCGCGTCCGCATCGTCGACGCGGCCCACGAACTCATGCTGAGCATCGGTCTCGCCCGCACCACCACCAAGGCCATCGCCAAGGCGGCGGACTGCTCCGAAGCGGCGCTCTACAAGTACTTCGCCAACAAGGAAGAGCTCTTCGTGACGGTGCTCAACGAGCGCCTGCCGAAGCTGGGTTCGCTCCTGGGCCGCCTGCTCACGGAAGGCGTGGGAAACCCCGACCGCACGGTCGAGGAGAACCTGACCGACATCGCCCGCGAAGCGGCGCTCTTCTATGAGCAGACGTTCCCGATGGCCGCGTCCCTGTATGCGGAGCCCCAGCTCAAGCGCCGCCACGAAGAGGTGATGCGCGAGCTGGGCAGCGGCCCCCACAAGCCGATCCAGGGGCTCGACGCCTACTTGCGGGCCGAACAGAGGTCGGGCCGCATCAGCGCCGAAGCGGACACGTATGCGGCCGCTTCGCTCCTCCTGGGCGCGTGCTCGCAGCGCGCCTTCGCCTACGAGATGTCCCCGGACCGCAAACCGCCGCAGCCGGTGGACGAGTTCGCGGCGGACATCGCCCACACACTGCTCACAGGCATCGCATAGGGTCTCCCCGTTCCAGGGGAGGGATCATTCATGCGTGCAGGAGCACGCCGTGCCGCCGTGTCCGCGGTGAGCACGGTACTGGTGGGGATACTCGCGACAGGATGCGGCCGGTCCGGCCCGATCGAGGACGACGACAAGAATGGGGCCCGCGCGCACGACGCGGTGGCGTACACCTCCGCCGGAGCACTGCCCGAGCGGATGGCCGCCGACGGCACGACCGTCGTGGTCGGCTCGCCCGACGCGGACACGGTCGTCCACGTCTACGAAGACATGCGCTGCCCGGTCTGCCAGGAGTTCGAGCGCGAGGGCGGCGGCGAGGCCCTCCAGAAGCTGGCCCTGAAGGGCGAGGTCCGGCTCGAGTACACCTTCGCCTCCTTCCTCTCCGACCAGCGGCATCTGGGCGGCAGCGGATCGCGCAAGGCGGCCAACGCGCTGCGGGCCGCCGTCGACCAGGGCAAGTTCATCGAGCTCCACGAACTGCTCTTCGCCCACCAGCCGGAAGAGGCCGTCGACGGCTACACGGACGCCTTCCTGCTGAGAACGGCCTCACAGGTCGACGGCCTGCGCGGCAAGAAGTTCGACGCGGCGGTGCGGACCATGAAGTACGGCGCCTTCGTCAAGGCGTCCCAGAAGGCGTTCGACGACGGCGGCGCGGCCGGCACACCGGGCTTCGCGGTCAACGGCGACCTGGTGCCCGATCAGCTGTGGGGCGCCATGTTCGACGCCGAACTGCTCCCGGTGGCGGTACGCATGCTCGCCGCCGGCGTCACACCCGCACCGGACGAGACGGGCTGATCAGCCGGCCAGCCACGCGTCCACGCCGCCCAGAAGCTTCTCCTTGACGTCCTCGGGCGCCGCCGAGCCGCGCACGGACTGCCGTGCAAGCTCGGCCAGTTCGGCGTCCGAGAAGTCGTGGTGGCGGCGCGCGATCTCGTACTGGGCGGCGAGCCGCGAGCCGAACAGGAGCGGGTCGTCGGCGCCGAGTGCCATCGGCACCCCGGCCTCGAACAGCGTGCGCAGCGGGACGTCCTCGGGCTTCTCGTAGACGCCGAGCGCCACGTTCGAGGCCGGGCAGACCTCGCACGTCACGCCGCGGTCCGCGAGCCGCTTCAGCAGCCGCGGGTCCTCGGCGGCCCGCACCCCGTGCCCGATCCGCCGCGCGTCCAGGTCGTCGAGGCAGTCGCGTACGGACGAGGGACCGGCCAGCTCGCCCCCGTGCGGCGCGGCGAGCAGGCCGGCTTCGCGCGCGATGGCGAACGCGCGGTCGAAGTCCCGCGCCATGCCCCGGCGTTCGTCGTTGGAGAGCCCGAACCCGACGATGCCCCGGTCCGCGTACCGCACCGCGAGACGCGCCAGCGTGCGGGCGTCCAGCGGGTGCTTCATGCGGTTCGCGGCGACGAGCACGCGCATCCCCAGCCCGGTCTCGCGCGAGGCGCTGTCGACGGCGTCGAGGATGATCTCCAGGGCCGGGATGAGCCCGCCGAGCCGGGGCGCGTACGACGTCGGGTCGACCTGGATCTCCAGCCACCCGGACCCGTCCGAGATGTCCTCCTCGGCGGCCTCCCGCACCAGACGCTGGATGTCCGCGGGCTCCCGCAGGCAGGAACGCGCCGCGTCGTAGAGCCGCTGGAACCGGAACCAGCCCCGCTCGTCCGTGGCCCGCAGCTTCGGCGGCTCGGCCCCGGTCAGCGCGTCGGGCAGCCGCACGCCGTACTTGTCGGCGAGTTCCAGCAGGGTCGAGGGCCGCATCGACCCGGTGAAGTGCAGATGCAGATGGGCCTTCGGCAACTGGCGGACGTCACGTCCTACTACGCGCTCCATCCCAAGATCCTGCCGTACGCACCAGGGGTCCCGGTAGCGCCTTTCCACCTTCGAGCGCTTGCCCGAACGAAGGAACGGGCCGCTTCCTTAAGGAAGCGGCCCGTTCAGCAGACGACTACAGAGGTGTTCAGTCCTGCGCCTCGGCCAGCAGCTTCTGGATGCGCGAGACACCCTCGACCAGGTCCTCGTCGCCCAGCGCGTACGAAAGACGCAGGTAACCCGGCGTACCGAAGGCCTCGCCCGGAACCACGGCGACCTCGGCCTCCTCAAGGATGAGCGCGGCGAGCTCGACGGAGTCCTGCGGACGCTTGCCGCGGATCTCCTTGCCGAGCAGCCCCTTCACCGACGGGTACGCGTAGAAGGCGCCCTCGGGCTCGGGGCACAGCACGCCGTCGATCTCGTTGAGCATCCGCACGATCGTCTTGCGACGCCGGTCGAAGGCCTCGCGCATCTTCTCCACGGCGGTCAGGTCGCCGGACACGGCGGCGAGCGCGGCCGCCTGCGCGACGTTCGACACGTTCGACGTGGCGTGCGACTGGAGGTTCGTCGCGGCCTTCACGACGTCCTTCGGGCCGACGATCCACCCCACGCGCCAGCCGGTCATCGCGTACGTCTTCGCGACACCGTTCACGACGATGCACTTGTCGCGCAGCTCCGGAAGGATCGCGGGCAGCGACGTGAACTTCGCGTCTCCGTAGACGAGGTGCTCGTAGATCTCGTCCGTCATGACCCACAGGCCGTGCTCCACGGCCCAGCGGCCGATCGCCTCGGCCTCGGCCTCGCTGTACACGGCGCCCGTCGGGTTCGACGGCGAGACGAAGAGCACGACCTTCGTACGCTCCGTGCGCGCGGCCTCCAACTGCTCGACGGTGACCCGGTACCCGGTCGTCTCGTCGGCGACCACGTCCACCGGCACACCGCCCGCGAGGCGGATCGACTCCGGGTACGTCGTCCAGTACGGCGCCGGGACGATCACCTCGTCGCCCGGGTCGAGGATCGCGGCGAACGCCTCGTAGATGGCCTGCTTGCCGCCGTTGGTCACCAGAACCTGCGAGGCGTCGACCTCGTAGCCGGAGTCGCGCAGCGTCTTGGCGGCGATCGCGGCCTTCAGCTCGGGCAGACCGCCGGCCGGCGTGTAGCGGTGGAACTTCGGGTTCTTGCAGGCCTCGATGGCCGCCTCGACCACGTAGTCGGGCGTCGGGAAGTCGGGCTCACCGGCGCCGAAGCCGATCACCGGACGCCCGGCGGCCTTGAGGGCCTTGGCCTTGGCGTCGACGGCGAGGGTCGCGGACTCGGAGATGGAGCCGACGCGGGCGGAGACCCGGCGCTCGGTGGGAGACGAACCAGCGGACGGGGAAGGAGTTGCAGCGCTCATAACCCCATCGTTCCAGACCGGAAACCCGCCCGGCACACGGGTTTCCAAGACCATCGGATCCGCCGCCGATCCGTTGTTGATCCACTTCCGCTCGCCATTCGTTCGACGGGGGGCCGCGGACCACGTACACTCACTGCTCGTTGGCCTTCACCGGCCGCTCCTTCCGACCGCACTCCGTGCATCCGGGTGGATGCGGTACGTTGGGGGAAACAAAGGGTCGTAGCTCAATTGGTAGAGCACTGGTCTCCAAAACCAGCGGTTGGGGGTTCAAGTCCCTCCGGCCCTGCTACACACTCCTTCGCCAGGATGTGTGCGCATGTACGTACTGCATTGCACCGCCGTGCGGCTCATACCGGGCGCGGCACGGCCACGACCCGGAATCAGGTGAGGACGCGTGACGGACGCCGTGGGCTCCATCGACATGCCTGATGCCCAGGACGAAGTGTCGGAGTCCAAGAAGAAGGCCCGCAAGGGCGGCAAGCGTGGCAAGAAGGGCCCCTTCGGCCGCCTCGCTCTCTTCTACCGCCAGATCGTCGCGGAACTCCGCAAGGTCGTCTGGCCGACTCGCAGTCAGCTCTCGACGTACACCACCGTGGTGATCGTGTTCGTCGTCATCATGATCGGTCTCGTGACCGTGATTGACTATGGCTTCAGCCATCTCATCAAGTACGTCTTCGGTTAAACCGAATGCGGAGGGCGCCGTCCACCGGCGCCCCTTTCGCGCGTTCCACCCCATGTATCCAGGAAGAAGCAGCCACCGTGTCTGACCCGAACCTGAACGACGCCATCGAGTCGGCGGAGTCCGTGGAGGACCAGCTCGACATCGTCGAGGCGGCGGATGCCGAGGACCCGGACCAGGCTGAAGCTGCCGACATCGCTGCTGAGCCCGCCGAAGAGGCTGCTCTCGAAGTCGAGACCGACGACGCCGACGTCTCCGTCGACGACGCCGAGGACGAGGCCGTCGAGGCCGAGATCGAGGCGCTCGAGGAGGAGCAGGCGCAGGTCGACCCGATCACCGCGCTCCGCGACGAGCTGCGTGGCCTGCCCGGCGAGTGGTACGTCATCCACACCTACGCGGGCTACGAGAAGCGCGTGAAGGCCAACCTCGAACAGCGTGCCGTCTCGCTGAACGTCGAGGAGTTCATCTACCAGGCCGAGGTCCCCGAAGAGGAGATCGTCCAGATCAAGAACGGCGAGCGCAAGAACGTCCGGCAGAACAAGCTGCCCGGTTACGTTCTCGTCCGCATGGATCTGACGAACGAGTCCTGGGGCGTCGTCCGCAACACCCCCGGCGTCACCGGCTTCGTGGGCAACGCCTACGACCCGTACCCGCTGACCCTGGACGAGATCGTCAAGATGCTCGCCCCGGAGGCCGAGGAGAAGGCCGCCCGCGAGGCCGCCGAGGCCGAGGGCAAGCCGGCTCCGGCCCGCAAGGTCACCGTCGAGGTCCTGGACTTCGAGGTCGGCGACTCGGTCACCGTCACCGACGGCCCGTTCGCGACGCTTCAGGCCACGATCAACGAGATCAACGCCGACTCGAAGAAGGTCAAGGGCCTCGTCGAGATCTTCGGCCGCGAGACCCCGGTCGAGCTCAGCTTCGACCAGATCCAGAAGAACTGACGTTCTTCCAGGAAGAGCTTCCGACCAGGTCAGGCGGGCTTTCACAGCCCTCCTGACCTGCTCGGTTTTTAGCCGCGCATCTATACCCGTTATCGTTGTGCGGTATGCCTGCGACCGGTTGGTCCCGTCTCGTGGGCATGGACCCGATTGAAAGGACCCGGAGAGCTATGCCTCCCAAGAAGAAGAAGGTCACGGGGCTCATCAAGCTCCAGATCCAGGCCGGTGCCGCCAACCCGGCTCCGCCGGTCGGCCCCGCGCTGGGCCAGCACGGCGTCAACATCATGGAGTTCTGCAAGGCCTACAACGCCGCGACCGAGTCGCAGCGCGGTTGGGTCATCCCGGTGGAGATCACGGTCTACGAAGACCGCTCCTTCACCTTCATCACCAAGACCCCGCCGGCCGCGAAGATGATCCTCAAGGCCGCTGGTGTCGAGAAGGGCTCGGGCGAGCCGCACAAGACCAAGGTCGCCAAGATCACCGAGGCGCAGGTCCGCGAGATCGCCACGACCAAGATGCCCGACCTCAACGCCAATGACCTGGACGCCGCGTCCAAGATCATCGCCGGCACCGCCCGTTCCATGGGCATCACGGTCGAGGGCTGACACCCACCCCGTAGGTACCACCGTGGCAGGGCCTGCTCGGCCCGGACCACGACTCCTCAGAACACACAGGAGCAGTAGTGAGCAAGCGCAGCAAGTCTCTCCGCGCTGCGGACGCCAAGATCGAAGCGGACAAGCTCTACGCCCCGCTCGAGGCCGTCCGTCTCGCCAAGGAGACCTCCACGTCGAAGTTCGACGGCACCGTCGAGGTCGCCTTCCGCCTGGGTGTTGACCCGCGCAAGGCCGACCAGATGGTCCGTGGCACCGTGAACCTCCCGCACGGCACCGGCAAGACCGCCCGGGTCCTGGTCTTCGCGACCGGTGACCGTGCTGCGGCCGCGGAAGCCGCTGGCGCCGACATCGTCGGCTCCGACGAGCTCATCGACGAGATCTCCAAGGGCAACCGCCTGAACGAGTTCGACGCCGTCGTCGCCACCCCGGACCTCATGGGCAAGGTCGGCCGCCTCGGCCGCGTGCTCGGTCCGCGTGGCCTCATGCCGAACCCGAAGACCGGCACCGTGACCCCGGACGTGGCCAAGGCCGTGAACGAGATCAAGGGTGGCAAGATCGAGTTCCGCGTCGACAAGCACTCGAACCTGCACTTCATCATCGGCAAGGCGTCCTTCGACGACACCAAGCTGGTGGAGAACTACGGCGCGGCCCTGGAGGAGATCCTCCGCCTGAAGCCGTCCGCCGCCAAGGGTCGCTACATCAAGAAGGCCGCCATCACCACCACGATGGGCCCCGGCATTCCGGTCGACCCGAACCGCACCCGCAACCTCCTCACCGAGGAGGACCCGGCCGCGGTCTGAGCTGCATAGCTCGCTGAAGTCGGCGACGGGCCCCGCACCTTCCGAGGTGCGGGGCCCGTTCCTCTTTTCCCGCCCTTCCCCGTACGGAGCTGCGCTAGCGTCGCCGTGACCGACCGGGGGAGCGCATGAGGTACGTACGAGGCGCGGTTCTGGCCGCGGTGGGCGCACTGCTCGTGGGCTGCGGGGCTTCCGGCGGGAGCGGCGCGGACCCGGCTGCGGCGGAGGCGCTGCGCGCGGCTCACCGGCACGTCGCCGCGGCGGACTCGGCCCGCGTCGACGCGACGACGGACACCGGCCGCGGCCTCACCTCGCGCAGCACGGGCACGCTCGCCTGGTCCGACGGGGTCGAAGGCACCCTCACGGTCCGCGTCACCGGCGGCGAACTGGCCGCCACCACCCGCAAGTTGGGCGGCGACCCGTCGCAGACGCGCTTCCTGCCCGACGCCTACTACACCCGTATGACCGACGCCTTCGCGTCCCTCCAGGGCGGCAGGCACTGGATCCGCTACCCGTACGACGCGCACAGCGACCTCACGCCGGCCGACTCCCTCAAGGCCCTCGGCGCGGCGAAGGACCTGCGCCGGGTGGGCCGGGAGACCGTCCGCGGGGTCCTGACCACGCACTACCGGGGCACCTACGGCAAGCAGCACCTCGATGTGTGGATCGACTCACGCCACCTCCTGGTGCAGCGCACCCAGCGCGCGGGCGACTTCACCAGCACCGTGCGCTACAGCGATTACGGGGCCGAGGCGGCGGCCGAGCGCCCGCCCGCGCACGACACCGTCGCCTTCTCGGACGTCGCGAGCGGCGGATAACAGTCGAACCGACCCGCTGTCGGAGGCGTCCTATACGGTGAAATCAGTACGCGTGTTCCAAGGGGTGGGATTGATATGGCTGTTGTCGTACGACGTGTGGCGGTCGCTGCCGCCGCGACCGCGTTCCTGTGTGCCGGAGCCGTCGCCTGCGATGGCGGAGTGGACAAGGGGAGCGGGCAGAAGGCGTCCTCGGGCACACAGTCCCGTTCCCAGGTGACCCAGGCCCTCACGGCCGCGTACGAGAAGACCGCGGAGGCCAAGTCCGCCAAGGTCGAGATGACGATGAAGTCGCCCGCGGCGCTCGGTGGCGGCGGCACCATGAAGATGTCCGGGACCATGGGCTGGGATCCCACCGTCATGGATATGACGATGACGGGATCCGCGCTCACGGCCGGCGATCCGGACGCCCCGGAGAACATCCGCATGGTCTGGCAGGACGACGTGATGTACATGGACATGGGCGCGGCCGCGGCCAAGGACATGGACGGCAAGCGCTGGATGAAGATGGACCTCGGCGCCCTCGCGAAGCAGTCCGGCGACGAGAAGCTCACCCGGCAGATGACCGGCAGCCTGGACAGCATGAACCAGGACCCGGCCCAGCAGATCGCGGTCCTGCTCGACTCCCCGAACCTGAAGCACATCGGCTCCGCCACGGTCGACGGCGTCAAGACGCAGCACTACAAGGGCAAGCTCACGGTCGACGAGATGATGAAGTCGAACGACTCCCTGAAGGTGCTCGGCGAGTCCGAGCGCAGCCAACTGCTGAAGAACGTCAAGAAGGCCGGCATCAAGGACTACGACACCGAGCTGTGGGTCAACGAGGACGACCTGCCGGTCCGCCTCGACGTCACGATGGACAGCGCCCAGGGTGCCGTGGACATCTCGGAGAAGTTCTCGGACTACGGCGCCGCGGTGAAGGTCGACGTCCCGCCGGCGAGCCAGACCTTCGATCTGATGGACATGCTCGCGGAGCTCGGCGAGGGCGCGGGCAGCGGCGTCTGACCGGATTTGCTTGACACGCCCGCCTTCACGTAACCTTCCACAGAAGCCAAAGACCGCTGGTCGTCGCCGTTCGCTCGCAAGAGGGTTCGGTGGCCGAAGGATCCGCTGAATTGCGGACGACCCGCGCAGGTGACCGTGGAAGTGCTCCTGGGATTCGTCAAGATTCCTGGTTGAGCTCACGCCCCGTGCGCCTGCGCCGGGGCGTTTTCGTTTTCCCAGCCTCCTTGCGAGCGGTCCTCATCACCCGGAAGGAGGCCGACGCTCTATGCCGACGCCCGACAAGGCTGCCGCGGTAGCCGAGCTCACGGACAAGTTCCGCAGCTCGAACGCCGCCGTGCTGACCGAGTACCGGGGTCTCACCGTGGCCCAGCTCAAGCAGCTGCGCCGTTCGCTCGGTGAGAACTCCGAGTACGCCGTGGTGAAGAACACGCTGACCAAGATCGCGGCCAACGAGGCCGGGATCACCACGCTCGACGACCTGTTCAACGGTCCGACGGCGGTTGCCTTCGTCACCGGTGACCCGGTGGAGTCGGCGAAGGGTCTTCGTGACTTCGCCAAGGACAACCCGAACCTCGTCATCAAGGGCGGTGTCCTTGACGGCAAGGCGCTGTCCGCCGACGAGATCAAGAAGCTTGCGGACCTCGAGTCCCGCGAGGTTCTGCTCAGCAAGCTGGCCGGTGCGTTCAAGGGCAAGCAGTCCCAGGCTGCTCAGCTCTTCCAGGCGCTCCCGTCGAAGTTCGTCCGCACCGCGGAGGCGCTTCGTGCCAAGCAGGCCGAGCAGGGCGGTGCCGAGTAATTCGGCTCGCACATTGACCGCCGCCTGAGGCGACGGTCGAAGCGGGCCGACAGTACGCCCGCCTACATGGACAACCGGCACCAGCCGATTTAGTGGAAGGATCGCCCATCATGGCGAAGCTCAGCCAGGAAGACCTGCTCGCCCAGTTCGAGGAGATGACCCTCATCGAGCTCTCCGAGTTCGTGAAGGCCTTCGAGGAGAAGTTCGACGTCACCGCCGCCGCGGCCGTCGCCGTTGCCGCCCCGGGTGCCGCTGGTGGCGCCGGTGCCGCTGAGGCCGCCGAGGAGCAGGACGAGTTCGACGTCATCCTCACGGGTGCCGGCGAGAAGAAGATCCAGGTCATCAAGGTCGTGCGCGAGCTCACCTCCCTGGGCCTCAAGGAGGCCAAGGACCTCGTCGACGGCACCCCGAAGCCGGTCCTCGAGAAGGTCGCCAAGGAGGCCGCTGAGAAGGCTGCCGAGTCCCTCAAGGCCGCCGGCGCCTCCGTCGAGGTCAAGTGACCTCGCGAGTCTGCTGACTCCTCTTCGGTGAAACTGCTCCCCCGGGAGCTGTAACGCCGAGGTACCGAAGGGCGATCACCCAACTGGGTGGTCGCCCTTCGGCGTTGTCTGGCTCGCAGGCCGAGGGTGCCTTGCACTGCTGGTCGCGAAGAGTATGGTGATCTTCGTTGTGCCTGGCGCCACCTCTGTTCGGTCACGAGGGGGCCTTGACGAACCGCACGCAGCGCGCAATTCTCAGGACGCGTCGTCACAACGATCCGGATCCGAGGCATGGATCGACGGCGAAGAGGGCAGTAAGGATGTGCGCTCAGCGCGCAGGGCATGCCGCAGACAGTGAACGGATGAGAACAACGAGGGTGTCAAAAAACCCGCACTGGACATCAGTGGGCCTTCTGGCTACACTGTCCCTTTGCGCTGCCTGTTAGCTGCTCCCTGCCCGTCACCAGGGGCATGCCCTCGCTTGAGCACAGTGGACTGAATCGACCCTGACCTGGGCTTTTCCGTCTCTCTGCCTGGCTTGGGACCGGTACGCGCGTAGTGAGTCCGAGCCCTCGGAAGGACCCCCTCTTGGCCGCCTCGCGCAACGCCTCGACCGCGAATACGAACAACGGCGCCAGCACCGCCCCGCTGCGCATCTCCTTTGCAAAGATCAAGGAGCCCCTCGAGGTTCCCAACCTGCTCGCCCTGCAGACCGAGAGCTTTGACTGGCTGCTCGGCAACACGGCTTGGCAGAGTCGGGTCGAGGCGGCTCTGGAGTCGGGTCAGGACGTCCCCACCAAGTCCGGTCTGGAGGAGATCTTCGAGGAGATCTCCCCGATCGAGGACTTCTCCGGGTCGATGTCGCTGACGTTCCGCGACCACCGTTTCGAGCCCCCGAAGAACTCGATCGACGAGTGCAAGGACCGCGACTTCACGTACGCCGCTCCGCTCTTCGTCACCGCCGAGTTCACCAACAACGAGACCGGCGAGATCAAGTCCCAGACGGTCTTCATGGGCGACTTCCCGCTCATGACCAACAAGGGCACCTTCGTCATCAACGGCACCGAGCGTGTCGTCGTGTCGCAGCTCGTCCGTTCCCCCGGTGTCTACTTCGACTCCTCCATCGACAAGACGTCCGACAAGGACATCTTCTCCGCCAAGATCATCCCGTCCCGGGGTGCCTGGCTCGAGATGGAGATCGACAAGCGCGACATGGTCGGTGTGCGCATCGACCGCAAGCGCAAGCAGTCCGTCACCGTTCTCCTGAAGGCTCTCGGTTGGACGACCGAGCAGATCCTCGAGGAGTTCGGCCAGTACGAGTCCATGCGCGCCACCCTGGAGAAGGACCACACCCAGGGCCAGGACGACGCGCTGCTCGACATCTACCGCAAGCTGCGCCCGGGCGAGCCGCCCACGCGTGAGGCTGCTCAGACGCTGCTCGAGAACCTCTACTTCAACCCGAAGCGCTACGACCTCGCGAAGGTCGGCCGCTACAAGGTGAACAAGAAGCTCGGCGCCGACGAGCCGCTGGACGCCGGCGTGCTCACCACCGACGACGTCATCGCGACCATCAAGTACCTGGTCAAGCTGCACGCCGGTGAGACCGAGACGGTCGGCGAGTCGGGCCGGGAGATCGTCGTCGAGACCGACGACATCGACCACTTCGGCAACCGCCGTATCCGTAACGTCGGCGAGCTCATCCAGAACCAGGTCCGTACGGGTCTGGCTCGTATGGAGCGCGTCGTGCGTGAGCGCATGACGACCCAGGACGTCGAGGCGATCACGCCGCAGACCCTGATCAACATCCGCCCCGTGGTGGCGTCGATCAAGGAGTTCTTCGGTACGTCGCAGCTGTCCCAGTTCATGGACCAGAACAACCCGCTGTCGGGGCTGACGCACAAGCGTCGTCTGAACGCCCTCGGCCCGGGTGGTCTCTCCCGTGAGCGGGCCGGCTTCGAGGTGCGAGACGTTCACCCCTCGCACTACGGCCGCATGTGCCCCATCGAGACCCCTGAAGGCCCGAACATCGGTCTGATCGGTTCGCTCGCCTCGTACGGACGGATCAACCCGTTCGGTTTCATCGAGACGCCGTACCGCAAGGTCGTCGAGGGTGTCGTCACCGACGAGGTCGACTACCTGACGGCCGACGAGGAAGACCGCTTCGTGATCGCCCAGGCGAACGCGACGCTCTCCGACGACATGCGCTTCACCGAGGCCCGCGTTCTCGTCCGCCGTCGTGGCGGCGAGATCGACTACATCCCCGGTGACGACGTCGACTACATGGACGTCTCGCCGCGCCAGATGGTGTCGGTCGCGACCGCCATGATCCCGTTCCTCGAGCACGACGACGCCAACCGTGCCCTCATGGGCGCGAACATGATGCGTCAGGCCGTGCCGCTCATTAAGTCCGAGGCGCCGCTCGTCGGCACCGGCATGGAGTACCGCTGCGCCGTCGACGCCGGCGACGTGCTCAAGGCCGAGAAGGACGGTGTGGTCCAGGAGGTCTCCGCGGACTACATCACCACCGCCAACGACGACGGCACGTACACCACGTACCGCCTGCACAAGTTCTCCCGCTCGAACCAGGGCACGTCCGTCAACCAGAAGGTTGTCGTGGACGAGGGTGCCCGCGTGATCGAGGGCCAGGTCCTGGCCGACGGTCCCGCGACCGAGAACGGCGAGATGGCGCTCGGCAAGAACCTGCTCGTGGCGTTCATGCCGTGGGAGGGTCACAACTACGAGGACGCGATCATCCTGTCGCAGCGCCTCGTGCAGGACGACGTCCTCTCCTCGATCCACATCGAGGAGCACGAGGTCGACGCCCGTGACACCAAGCTCGGCCCGGAGGAGATCACCCGGGACATCCCGAACGTCTCCGAGGAGGTCCTCGCCGACCTCGACGAGCGCGGCATCATCCGTATCGGTGCCGAGGTCGTCGCCGGCGACATCCTCGTCGGCAAGGTCACGCCCAAGGGCGAGACCGAGCTGACGCCGGAGGAGCGCCTGCTCCGCGCGATCTTCGGTGAGAAGGCGCGCGAGGTGCGCGACACGTCGCTGAAGGTGCCGCACGGTGAGATCGGCAAGGTCATCGGCGTCCGCGTCTTCGACCGTGAAGAGGGCGACGAGCTGCCGCCGGGCGTGAACCAGCTGGTTCGTGTCTACGTGGCGCAGAAGCGCAAGATCACCGATGGTGACAAGCTCGCCGGCCGTCACGGCAACAAGGGCGTCATCTCGAAGATCAACCCGATCGAGGACATGCCGTTCCTGGAGGACGGCACCCCGGTCGACATCATCCTCAACCCGCTGGGTGTCCCGTCCCGAATGAACCCGGGACAGGTCCTGGAGATCCACCTCGGCTGGCTCGCCAGCCGCGGCTGGGACGTCTCCGGGCTCGCGGACGAGTGGGCTCAGCGTCTGCAGGCCATCGAGGCCGACCAGGTCGCCCCGGGCACCAACGTCGCCACCCCCGTCTTCGACGGTGCGCGTGAGGACGAGCTCGCGGGCCTGTTCGAGCACACCCTGCCGAACCGCGACGGTGACCGTCTGGTCCTCCCGTCCGGCAAGGCCCGGCTGTTCGACGGCCGCTCCGGCGAGCCGTTCCCGGACCCGATCTCGGTCGGGTACATGTACATCCTCAAGCTGCACCACCTGGTCGACGACAAGCTCCACGCCCGTTCGACCGGTCCGTACTCGATGATCACCCAGCAGCCGCTGGGTGGTAAGGCCCAGTTCGGTGGCCAGCGCTTCGGTGAGATGGAGGTGTGGGCGCTGGAGGCGTACGGCGCCGCTTACGCCCTCCAGGAGCTGCTGACCATCAAGTCCGATGACGTCACCGGCCGCGTGAAGGTCTACGAGGCCATCGTCAAGGGCGAGAACATCCCCGAGCCGGGCATCCCTGAGTCCTTCAAGGTGCTCATCAAGGAAATGCAGTCCCTGTGCCTCAACGTGGAGGTGCTGTCCTCGGACGGCATGTCCATCGAGATGCGCGACACCGACGAGGACGTCTTCCGCGCGGCGGAGGAGCTCGGCATCGACCTGTCCCGGCGCGAGCCGAGCAGCGTCGAAGAGGTCTGACGGGAGTCAGGCCGGGGGGCTCTTCATGAGCCCCCCGGCCGGCCCCCAGACCCCCGTTTCAGACCACAGACTTACAACCCTGAGAGGGATTGACGCATAGTGCTCGACGTCAACTTCTTCGATGAGCTCCGGATCGGTCTGGCCACCGCTGACGACATCCGTCAGTGGAGCCACGGCGAGGTCAAGAAGCCCGAGACCATCAACTACCGCACCCTCAAGCCCGAAAAGGACGGACTCTTCTGCGAGAAGATCTTCGGTCCGACCCGGGACTGGGAGTGCTACTGCGGTAAGTACAAGCGTGTCCGCTTCAAGGGCATCATCTGCGAGCGCTGTGGCGTCGAGGTCACGCGCGCCAAGGTGCGTCGTGAGCGGATGGGCCACATTGAGCTGGCCGCTCCCGTCACCCACATCTGGTACTTCAAGGGCGTTCCGTCGCGTCTGGGCTACCTGCTCGACCTCGCCCCGAAGGACCTCGAGAAGGTCATCTACTTCGCCGCGTACATGATCACGTACGTCGACGAAGAGCGTCGTACCCGCGACCTGCCCTCGCTCGAGGCGCACGTCCAGGTCGAGCGTCAGCAGGTCGAGAACCGTCGTGACTCGGACCTCGAGGCCCGCGCCAAGAAGCTCGAGACCGACCTGGCCGAGCTCGAGGCCGAGGGCGCCAAGGCCGATGTGCGCCGCAAGGTGCGCGAGGGTGCCGAGCGCGAGATGAAGCAGCTGCGCGACCGTGCGCAGCGCGAGATCGACCGTCTGGACGAGGTCTGGTCGCGCTTCAAGAACCTCAAGGTCCAGGACCTGGAGGGCGACGAGCTCCTCTACCGCGAGCTGCGTGACCGCTTCGGCACGTACTTCGACGGCTCGATGGGTGCCGCGGCGCTGCAGAAGCGCCTCGAGACCTTCGACCTCGAGGAGGAGGCCGAGCGTCTCCGCGAGATCATCCGTACCGGCAAGGGCCAGAAGAAGACCCGTGCGCTCAAGCGCCTCAAGGTCGTCTCCGCGTTCCTGCAGACCAGCAACAGCCCCAAGGGCATGGTGCTCGACTGCGTGCCGGTCATCCCGCCGGACCTGCGTCCGATGGTGCAGCTGGACGGTGGCCGCTTCGCGACCTCCGACCTGAACGACCTGTACCGCCGCGTGATCAACCGCAACAACCGTCTGAAGCGACTCCTCGACCTCGGTGCGCCCGAGATCATCGTGAACAACGAGAAGCGCATGCTTCAGGAGGCCGTCGACGCCCTCTTCGACAACGGTCGTCGTGGTCGTCCGGTGACGGGCCCGGGCAACCGCCCGCTGAAGTCCCTCAGCGACATGCTGAAGGGCAAGCAGGGTCGTTTCCGTCAGAACCTGCTCGGTAAGCGTGTGGACTACTCCGCGCGTTCCGTCATCGTCGTCGGTCCGCAGCTGAAGCTGCACCAGTGCGGTCTGCCCAAGGCCATGGCGCTGGAGCTCTTCAAGCCGTTCGTGATGAAGCGCCTGGTCGACCTGAACCACGCGCAGAACATCAAGAGCGCCAAGCGCATGGTGGAGCGCGGCCGCACGGTCGTGTACGACGTCCTCGAAGAGGTCATCGCCGAGCACCCGGTTCTGCTGAACCGTGCTCCCACCCTGCACCGCCTCGGCATCCAGGCCTTCGAGCCGCAGCTGGTCGAGGGCAAGGCCATCCAGATCCACCCGCTCGTCTGCACCGCGTTCAACGCGGACTTCGACGGTGACCAGATGGCCGTGCACCTGCCGCTGTCCGCGGAGGCGCAGGCCGAGGCCCGCATCCTGATGCTGTCCTCGAACAACATCCTCAAGCCCGCCGACGGCCGTCCGGTGACGATGCCGACCCAGGACATGGTCCTCGGTCTGTTCTTCCTCTCCACCGACGGTGAGCTCCGTGACACCAAGGGCGAGGGCCGCGCGTTCGGCTCCGTCGCCGAGGCGATCATGGCGTTCGACGCCGGCGAGCTGGCGCTCCAGTCGCCGATCGACATCCGCTTCCCGGTGGGCACCATCCCGCCGCGTGGCTGGACGCCGCCGGTGGCCGAGGAGGGCGAGCCGGAGTACCAGGCGGGCGACAGCTTCCGTCTGCGTACGACGCTGGGCCGCGCGCTCTTCAACGAGCTGCTGCCCGAGGACTACCCGTTCGTCGACTACTCGGTGGGCAAGAAGCAGCTCTCCGAGATCGTCAACGACCTGGCCGAGCGCTACCCCAAGGTCATCGTGGCGGCGACGCTCGACAACCTGAAGGCGGCGGGCTTCTACTGGGCGACCCGTTCCGGTGTCACCGTGGCCATCTCCGACGTCGTCGTTCCCGAGGCGAAGAAGGAGATCGTCGCGGGCTACGAGGCGCAGGACGAGAAGGTCCAGAAGCAGTACGAGCGCGGTCTCATCACGAAGGAAGAGCGCACTCAGGAGCTCATCGCGATCTGGACCAAGGCGACCAACGAGGTTGCCGAGGCGATGAACGCGAACTTCCCGAAGACCAACCCCATCTTCATGATGGTTGACTCGGGTGCCCGAGGAAACATGATGCAGATGCGTCAGATCGCCGGTATGCGTGGTCTGGTGTCGAACGCCAAGAACGAGACGATCCCGCGCCCGATCAAGGCCTCCTTCCGTGAAGGCCTGTCGGTGCTCGAGTACTTCATCTCGACGCACGGTGCTCGTAAGGGTCTGGCGGACACCGCCCTGCGTACCGCCGACTCGGGTTACCTGACCCGTCGTCTGGTGGACGTCTCGCAGGACGTCATCATTCGCGAGGAGGACTGCGGCACCGACCGTGGTCTGCGCCTGAAGATCGCCGTCCGCGGCGAGGACGGCGTCCTGCGCAAGACGGACGACGTCGAGACCAGCGTGTACGCCCGTATGCTCGCCGAGGACATCGTCGTCGACGGCAAGGTCATCGCGCCGGCCAACGTCGACCTGGGTGACGTCCTCATCGACGCCCTGGTCGCCAACGGCGTCGAGGAGGTCAAGACCCGCTCGGTCCTGACCTGTGAGTCCGCGGTCGGCACCTGTGCCTTCTGCTACGGCCGTTCGCTCGCCACCGGCAAGCTGGTCGACATCGGTGAGGCGGTCGGCATCATCGCCGCCCAGTCCATCGGTGAGCCCGGTACCCAGCTGACGATGCGTACCTTCCACACCGGTGGTGTGGCCGGTGACGACATCACCCAGGGTCTGCCCCGTGTCGTCGAGCTCTTCGAGGCTCGTACGCCGAAGGGTGTCGCCCCGATCTCGGAGTCCGCGGGCCGGGTCCGGATCGAGGAGACCGAGAAGACCAAGAAGATCGTCGTCACGCCGGACGACGGCAGCGACGAGATCCCCTTCCCGATCTCGAAGCGCGCCCGTCTGCTCGTCGGCGAGGGCGACCACGTCGAGGTGGGCCAGAAGCTCACCGTGGGTGCCACCAACCCGCACGACGTGCTGCGCATCCTCGGTCAGCGTGCGGTCCAGGTCCACCTGGTCGGCGAAGTCCAGAAGGTCTACAACTCGCAGGGCGTGTCGATCCACGACAAGCACATCGAGATCATCATCCGGCAGATGCTGCGCCGCGTGACGATCATCGAGTCCGGCGACGCGGAGCTCCTGCCGGGCGAGCTCGTCGAGCGCTCGAAGTTCGAGACCGAGAACCGTCGTGTGGTCACCGAGGGCGGTCACCCCGCCTCCGGCCGTCCGCAGCTGATGGGTATCACCAAGGCCTCGCTGGCGACGGAGTCCTGGCTGTCGGCCGCCTCCTTCCAGGAGACGACCCGAGTCCTGACGGATGCGGCGATCAACGCCAAGTCCGACAGCCTCATCGGCCTCAAGGAGAACGTCATCATCGGTAAGCTCATCCCGGCCGGTACGGGTCTGTCCCGCTACCGCAACATCCGGGTGGAGCCCACCGAGGAGGCCAAGGCCGCGATGTACTCGGCCGTCGGCTACGACGACATCGACTACTCGCCGTTCGGCACCGGCTCCGGCCAGGCCGTTCCGCTGGAGGACTACGACTACGGTCCGTACAACCAGTAAGCGAGCAGTACCCGCGTGATCCGCAGGGCGGTCACCCCGACGAAAGTCAGGGTGGCCGCCCTGCGGCGCGTTGGCGCATGATGGAGGCACCAGATGTCCGGCTCCGGGGGAGTGGTCTCGTGTCGAATCCGTCGTGGCAGCCGGCTCCCTGGCCGCCGCAGCAGGGTCAGCAGCCGTCGATGCTCGCCGCGCACGCCGACCGGGAGCGCGCGGTGGACGTGCTGCGGGCCGGGTTCGCCGAGGGGCGGCTGCCGCAGGTCGAGTACGAGCGGCGCATCGAGCGGGCCTACCAGGCGCGTACCGTGGCCGAGTTGGGGGTGCTCGTCGCGGACCTGCCGCAGGGGCCCGTACCGCAGCAGTCCTTCCAGACGGCTCCGGTGCCGCGGACGTTCCTGCCGGCTCCGCTGCCGCCGCCGCCCACCAACAGCAAGGCGATCGGCGCGCTCTCGTGCGGGGTGGCCACGTTCCTCACGATGGGGGCCACCGGGATCCCTGCCGTGATCCTGGGGCACATGGCGCGGGCCGAGATCCGGCGCACGGGAGAGCAGGGCGACGGGATGGCCGTCGGCGGCCTGGTGCTCGGGTGGCTGTCGGTCGCGGCGTGGACGGCGGTGCTGCTTCTGCTGATCGTGGTGGCGGCACAGAGTCCCGGCCAGTAGCACGCAGTGACGCTCCGCCCGGCGTGTCCTGGCTGCGGGGCATTTGTTTTGACCGCAGCGTATGAGATAGGTACGCTCAGACCTTGTGCCTGGGGTGTGCCTGGGCTCGTGTGCGTGTTTTCAGCCGCACGGCGAGCCCCGATCGATACCGGTCAAGGTTTCGATCAAGGTCACCGCAATCTGCCGTTTTCCCGCCTTCAGCGGGGGTCTGCAGTATTCGACACACCCGACCGCGTGGGTCGGCGATGTTCCAGGTTAGTTTCACGATCGGCACACAGAAACCGGAGAAGTAGTGCCTACGATCCAGCAGCTGGTCCGGAAGGGCCGGCAGGACAAGGTCGAGAAGAACAAGACGCCCGCGCTCGAGGGTTCGCCCCAGCGCCGTGGCGTCTGCACGCGTGTGTTCACGACCACCCCGAAGAAGCCGAACTCGGCCCTCCGGAAGGTCGCGCGTGTGCGTCTGACCTCCGGGATCGAGGTCACGGCCTACATCCCGGGTGAGGGACACAACCTGCAGGAGCACTCCATCGTGCTCGTGCGTGGCGGCCGTGTGAAGGACCTGCCTGGTGTTCGTTACAAGATCATCCGCGGTTCGCTCGACACCCAGGGTGTCAAGAACCGCAAGCAGGCCCGCAGCCGCTACGGCGCCAAGAAGGAGAAGTAAGAATGCCTCGTAAGGGCCCCGCCCCGAAGCGCCCGGTCATCATCGACCCGGTCTACGGTTCTCCTCTGGTGACCTCCCTCATCAACAAGGTGCTGCTGAACGGCAAGCGCTCCACCGCCGAGCGCATCGTGTACGGCGCCATGGAGGGTCTGCGTGAGAAGTCGGGCAACGACCCGGTCATCACGCTGAAGCGCGCGCTGGAGAACATCAAGCCGACCCTCGAGGTCAAGTCCCGCCGTGTCGGTGGCGCCACCTACCAGGTGCCGATCGAGGTCAAGCCCGGTCGCGCCAACACGCTCGCGCTCCGCTGGCTCGTCGGCTACTCGCGCGCCCGCCGCGAGAAGACGATGACCGAGCGTCTGATGAACGAGCTGCTCGACGCCTCCAACGGCCTCGGTGCTGCCGTGAAGAAGCGCGAGGACACGCACAAGATGGCCGAGTCCAACAAGGCCTTCGCGCACTACCGCTGGTAGTCGCAACCCACATCGAGACCGAGAGAAGACTGAAGCCTTATGGCTACCACTTCGCTTGACCTGGCCAAGGTGCGCAACATCGGCATCATGGCCCACATCGACGCGGGCAAGACGACCACCACCGAGCGGATCCTGTTCTACACCGGCGTTTCGTACAAGATCGGTGAGGTCCACGACGGCGCTGCCACGATGGACTGGATGGAGCAGGAGCAGGAGCGTGGCATCACGATCACGTCTGCTGCGACCACCTGCCACTGGCCGCTCGAGGACAACGACTACACGATCAACATCATCGACACCCCGGGTCACGTCGACTTCACCGTCGAGGTGGAGCGCTCCCTGCGTGTCCTCGATGGTGCCGTGACCGTGTTCGACGGTGTCGCCGGTGTCGAGCCGCAGTCCGAGACGGTGTGGCGTCAGGCCGACCGTTACGGCGTGCCGCGCATCTGCTTCGTCAACAAGCTGGACCGTACGGGTGCCGAGTTCCACCGCTGCGTCGACATGATCGTCGACCGCCTCGGTGCGACCCCGCTCGTCATGCAGCTGCCGATCGGTGCCGAGGCCGACTTCCAGGGTGTCGTCGACCTCGTCACGATGAAGGCGCTCGTCTGGTCGGCCGAGGCCGCCAAGGGCGAGGCGTACGACGTCGTCGACATCCCGGCCACGCACACCGAGGCTGCCGATGAGTACCGCGGCAAGCTGCTCGAGGCGATCGCCGAGAACGACGAAGAGATGATGGAGCTGTACCTCGAGGGCACCGAGCCCACGGTGGAGCAGATCTACGCGGCCGTGCGTCGCATCACCATCGCTTCGGGCAAGGGCGGCGACACGACCGTCACCCCCGTGTTCTGTGGCACCGCGTTCAAGAACAAGGGTGTTCAGCCCCTGCTCGACGCCGTCGTGCGCTACCTGCCGACCCCGCTCGACGTCGAGGCCATCGAGGGCCACGACGTCAAGGACCCCGAGGTCGTCGTCAAGCGCAAGCCGTCGGACGACGAGCCGC
This sequence comes from Streptomyces sp. NPDC052225, assembly GCF_040679615.1. Lineage (NCBI taxonomy): Bacteria > Bacillati > Actinomycetota > Actinomycetes > Kitasatosporales > Streptomycetaceae > Streptomyces > Streptomyces sp. NPDC052225. Next base: position 57,438 of record NZ_JBFAVD010000037.1, read on the forward strand.
TGGCCGCTCTTGCCTTCAAGATCATGAGCGACCCGCACCTCGGCAAGCTCACCTTCGTCCGGGTTTACTCGGGCCGCCTGGAGTCCGGCACCGCGGTGCTGAACCCCACCAAGGGCAAGAAGGAGCGCATCGGCAAGATCTACCGTATGCACGCGAACAAGCGTGAGGAGATCGAGTCGGTGGGCGCCGGTGACATCGTCGCCGTCATGGGTCTGAAGCAGACCACCACGGGCGAGACGCTCTGTGACGACAAGCAGCAGGTCATCCTGGAGTCCATGGACTTCCCGGCGCCTGTCATCGAGGTCGCCATCGAGCCGAAGTCCAAGGGTGACCAGGAGAAGCTGGGTGTCGCCATCCAGCGTCTCTCGGAGGAGGACCCCTCCTTCCAGGTGCACACCAACGAGGAGACCGGCCAGACCGTCATCGGCGGTATGGGCGAGCTTCACCTCGAGGTGCTCGTCGACCGCATGAAGCGCGAGTTCCGCGTCGAGGCGAACGTCGGCAAGCCCCAGGTCGCGTACCGCGAGACGATCCGTCGGGCCGTCGAGCGCGTGGACTTCACCCACAAGAAGCAGACCGGTGGTACCGGTCAGTTCGCCAAGGTGCAGATCGCGATCGAGCCCATCGAGGGCGGCGAGGCCTCGTACGAGTTCGTCAACAAGGTCACGGGTGGCCGCATCCCCCGGGAGTACATCCCGTCGGTGGACGCGGGTGCGCAGGAAGCCATGCAGTTCGGCATCCTGGCCGGCTACGAGATGACGGGCGTCCGCGTCACGCTTCTCGACGGTGCGTACCACGAGGTCGACTCCTCCGAGCTCGCCTTCAAGATCGCCGGTTCGCAGGCCTTCAAGGAGGCCGCGCGGCAGGCGAAGCCCGTGCTGCTCGAGCCGATGATGGCCGTCGAGGTCACCACGCCCGAGGACTACATGGGCGACGTCATCGGTGACATCAACTCCCGCCGTGGCCAGATCCAGGCCATGGAGGAGCGCAGCGGCGCTCGCGTCGTGAAGGGCCTCGTGCCCCTCTCGGAGATGTTCGGCTACGTCGGAGACCTCCGCAGCAAGACGTCGGGTCGCGCAAGCTACTCAATGCAGTTCGACTCCTACGCCGAGGTTCCGCGGAACGTCGCCGAGGAGATCATCGCGAAGGCCAAGGGCGAGTAACTCACTCGAGTTCACGCTTTAGGCTTGACTCCGGAGCCCGACAGGGCATTCAGGGGCGAACGCCTCTGAATGCCCCCGGGCCCGGGCTTTCCAGCAAAGATCACCTGGCGCCGATGAAGCAAGGCGTACAGAACCACTCCACAGGAGGACCCAGTGGCGAAGGCGAAGTTCGAGCGGACTAAGCCGCACGTCAACATCGGCACCATCGGTCACATTGACCACGGTAAGACGACCCTCACGGCCGCCATTACCAAGGTGCTGCACGACGCGTACCCGGACCTGAACGAGGCCTCGGCCTTCGACCAGATCGACAAGGCTCCTGAGGAGCGCCAGCGCGGTATCACGATCTCGATCGCGCACGTCGAGTACCAGACGGAGACGCGTCACTACGCGCACGTCGACTGCCCCGGTCACGCTGACTACATCAAGAACATGATCACGGGTGCCGCGCAGATGGACGGCGCCATCCTCGTGGTCGCCGCCACGGACGGCCCGATGCCGCAGACCAAGGAGCACGTGCTCCTGGCCCGCCAGGTCGGCGTTCCGTACATCGTCGTCGCCCTGAACAAGGCCGACATGGTGGACGACGAGGAGATCCTGGAGCTCGTCGAGCTCGAGGTCCGTGAGCTCCTCTCCGAGTACGAGTTCCCGGGCGACGACCTGCCGGTCGTCAAGGTCTCGGCGCTCAAGGCGCTCGAGGGCGACAAGGAGTGGGGTGAGTCCGTCCTCAACCTGATGAAGGCTGTCGACGAGTCCATCCCGGAGCCCGAGCGTGACGTCGACAAGCCGTTCCTGATGCCGATCGAGGACGTCTTCACGATCACCGGTCGTGGCACCGTCGTCACCGGTCGTATCGAGCGTGGTGTCCTCAAGGTCAACGAGACCGTCGACATCATCGGCATCAAGACCGAGAAGACCACCACCACGGTCACCGGCATCGAGATGTTCCGCAAGCTCCTCGACGAGGGCCAGGCCGGTGAGAACGTCGGTCTGCTCCTCCGTGGCATCAAGCGCGAGGACGTCGAGCGCGGCCAGGTCATCATCAAGCCGGGTTCGGTCACGCCGCACACCGAGTTCGAGGCGCAGGCGTACATCCTGTCGAAGGACGAGGGTGGCCGTCACACCCCGTTCTTCAACAACTACCGCCCGCAGTTCTACTTCCGTACCACGGACGTGACCGGCGTCGTGACCCTCCCCGAGGGCACCGAGATGGTCATGCCGGGTGACAACACTGAGATGACCGTTGAGCTCATCCAGCCCGTCGCCATGGAAGAGGGCCTGAAGTTCGCCATCCGTGAGGGTGGCCGGACCGTCGGCGCCGGCCAGGTCATCAAGATCAACAAGTAAGTCCGCTTACTTGTCGAGTCCCCTCGGGGCTTGATGCCTGGTAGCTCCTGCGAGCTGCTGTGAAAGGGCCCGTACGACTTCGGTCGTACGGGCCCTTTTCGCATGCCTTGCTACTGGGGGACGGTCACCCAGCGCACCACGGCGACCGCCAGCAGGACCGCTGCCGGTGCCGCCCACGGCCAGCGCATGACCCGGCGTACCGAGGGCAGCAGCCACAGGATCACGACCGCGGCCGTGAGGAACACGGTGACGAAGCAGGACACCTCGATTCCGCGGTACGCGTCCTCGTCCTCCGGGTACCCCGGGCGGATCGTCACGGCCGTCCAGCAGAAGAAGGCCGCGACCAGGGTGAGCAGGGCGAACGGGACGGCCAGCACGAGGCGCAGGCAGCCGCGGTCGGTGTCGTCGGGGTGCGGGATCGCGGGGTGGCTCATGGCCGCATGGCCTTCCTGGCGTTGTCGAGGTTGTCGGCGAAGTCTCCCCCGTACCGCTGGGCCTGGCCGGACTCCCAGTAGGGGCCGCCGTTGTACCGGGCGGCGAGCTCCTGCTTCTGGGCGTCGGTCATCTCCTCGGGCGGTACGTCGGCGAAGCCGGACTCCGCTTTCAGCTGGGCCAGGTACTCGGAGGCGATGAACATGTTCTGCCCCGGGTCCTGGAGGGACTCCTCGACGGTGGCGCGCTGCTGGTCGGTGAGGTGGTCGGGGTCGTAGCCGAGGACCTCGGCGCCGCGGCGGACCTGGATCGCGATGGGGCCGAAGGACGTGTTGTCCGGGTCGCCGCCGAGCCGCCAGGGGAGGTTCTCCGGGGCGATGGGGCTGAGCGGGGAGTCGGCCTGCTCGCGCAGCGTGTCGGTGACGTCGTCGGCGTAGCCGGGCTGCCCCGCGACCTCCTTCCACGCGATGCCGGCGACCATGTCGGGCGGCAGCCCCGCGTTGCGGGCCGCGGCGTTGATGAGCTCGCGGTTGGCGTGAATCCACTCGCCCCGCTCCTGGTCGTTGCCCGGCGGGTTCCAGTAGTTGTCGCGGGCGCCGGGCAGCCCCGCGACCTGGAGCCGGATGTCGCGCAGCGTCGGCGAGACGAGCTGGTCGCCGGCGATGGGGTAGTAGTCCTGCTTCGGGCCGCTGCCGGGCAGGTGCGTGAGCGGGTCGGAGCTCGCCTCGGCGGCCTCGCGGCGCAGCGCCGGGACGGCCGCGACGAGGTCGGCGCGGTCCGCGTACGTACGGAACTCCGGCACCATGTCGTACGCCTGCTTGAGCCGGTGCACACAGAGGTCGCGGGCTTCCTTCTCCGTGGTCTTGGCCAGGTGGAAGTCGCCGCCCGCGGAGTCGTGCAGCCGGTTCGCCTCGTCCTTGATGTCGTCGACGTCCATGGTGAGCTCGGCGAAGAAGTCCATGACGCCGGTGGTGGCCCGCATGTCCTCCCACTGCCGCATGGGCTCGGCCTCCTGGGCCTCGCGGGTGATGGCGGTGCCCTTGGTGTGGATCAGGTCGGCGAGGGCCTGTTCGGTGCGCTTGCCGTTGGAGTAGTGCGCCTTGGCGGTGGTCAGGGCGGTCGCGTAGTCGCTCAGGGCCGTCGCGGCCTTCGCGTAACCGTCGGCGAGCAGGGTGACCAGCTTGCGGCCCTCGCCGAGCCGGGCCTCGTAGTGGGTGCTGCCCTCGCTCTTCCACTGCGTGTGCTTCTCGGCGCGCTCGGCGGAGGGATCCACCGACGTCAGCAGATCGTGTACGCGCTTGAACTCCTCGGCGTTGCGCTCGACGAGCGGCGGGCTGCAGCTCTCCAGGAACTCGACGTCCTTGCGGTGGCTGATGCCGGTGCTCATCGCGCCTCCGGGGAGAGGTAGCTGCCGCCCAGGACCTGCTCCAGGAAGCGCTGTGCGGTGTCGTCCTCGATCTTCACGAAGTCGCCGCCCGCCGTGCGGAGCTTGGTGGAGAGCGCGGTGTACAGGGCGACCGCGTCCAGGTACTGGTCGCCGGCGAACGTGGCGAACCGGGTGACTGCCGCCGCCACGTCCTCGTGGGCGCGCGGATCGCGGGCCAGCGTGGTGAGTTCGGCGTCGGGCCTGCCCTCCTGGAGCAGGCCGGCTATCTCGATCAGCAGGTTCGAACTGCCGTTGATGGACTCGGCCTTGGCGATCAGGGTGCCCGCCGCCGGGGCACCGCCGCCGGCTTCCGCCGGGAGCTGGTTGAGCCGCATCCCGGTCGCGCGGCGCTGGAGGGCGTCGGCCTTCAACTGCGCCCACTCCTCGTCGAATGACATGCCGTCCCCTTTGCCGGTCCGCCCCCGTGACGGACCATCAATCGATCATGGCATCGAGGAGGGCGGTCGCGGCACCCCGCGGCGTCACCGTTCCGCTACGCCTTCGCCTTCGCCTGGGAGGGCCGCCACAGCCAGGGCCGGGCGTCCGGGGAGACGCCCGCCGCCGTCGGCCCGAGCCGTCCCGCGTGCAGGGCCGGGCCTTCCAGGGCGAGCGGGGCGGTGGCCGGGCGGGTGATGCGGCCGTCGTGCAGCAGCTGGACGCGGCCGGTGACGTCGCGGCCCAGGAGGTAGGGCCCCGCGGCGGTCACCGGTCCGTACCCGGGGAAGTCCACGTCCGGGCCGCCGGGGGAGAGGAGCCGGTCGGAGGCGGGCGGCCGGTAGTAGAGGCGGCTGCCCGCGGCGGCTATCGCGTCGGCGGGGGTGGGCAGTCCGACGAGCGGGTCGGGCCCGTCCGGTGTCCAGTGATGCACGGTGTCGTGGCCGGGCGCGTACACGTGGACCTGCCGGTCGTCGCCGACGACCGCCGTGAGCCCGTCCTGTACGGGGCCGCCGCCGAGGTCGCGCCAGGGGGACCAGGTGCCGGCCGTGTCGCGCACGCGGGTGCTGATGCCCTGATCGGCGTTGCGTACGAAGAGGTGGACGCGGCCGTCGGGGGCGGTGACGGCCACCGGGACACCGATGCGGCGACCGCGGTCGGTGTCGGACTCCGGGTTGCCGAGACCGGTCCAGGAGCCGTACGTGTGCGGGCCGCGCCGCTCCAGGACCACGATCTCGCGCACGTCGGGGGCGCCCCTGCCCTCGATCGCGGCGAGCCGCAGGCCGAACACGAGGTGGCGGCCGTCGGGCAGCACGGCGCTGCCGAGCACCGGGGCGAGCGGGCCGCCGCCGAGATCGACGGGGGCACCGAACGTCCCGTCCTCCTCCTCGTAGCGCACCGCACGCAGTCCGAGCACGCCGTACGCGGTGACGCGGCCGTCCGCGTTCTCGGCGAGCGCGAGGCGCGGCCCCGGATAACGGTGGTGGGTGGCGCGGACCCAGCCCTTGCGGTTGGTCAGGGGGCGGTCGCCGCCGACGTTGTAGTCGCCGCAGCCGGAGGGGTTCCTGCACGCCCAGTCGGGGGCGGCGCCGTACGGGACGAGCTGGGCGGCCTTGCGGGCGAGGACCTGGGGCGGCAGGTTCTTGGGCCAGTGGTGGTTGTAGTAGCCGCGGAAGGCGGTGGCCACGAAGGCGGGCGGCCCGCCCTTGGCCTCCTGCGCCCAGCGGATCAGGGCGGCCCAGCTGAAGCAGGCGACGGCGGTGTGGTCGGCGTGGTCCGAGTAGCCGGGCTGCTCGCTGTCGCGGATCTGCGTGATCCGGTCGCTGAGCTGGATGTCCGGGTCGGGGTCGAGGGTCTGCACGAGGGTCGGCCGGTAGCGCTCGAAGAGCCCGACGAGGACAGCGACCAGGGACTCGTAGTCGTACGTCTGGACGGCGCGCAGCGGTGAACCGTCCGGGACGAGGGTGCGCAGCAGGAGGCCGCGGTCGCGCCAGAGCGCGGGGACGCCCATGTGGCCCGCCGGGGTGTGCATCGCGAGGTTCAGATACACCAACTCGACGCGCCTGCCCCGGTGTTCGAGGGTGTCGACCTCGGCGTGGAAGCCGCCGGGCAGGCGCAGGACGCCGGTCTGCCAGGCGGTGAAGACGGGCAGGCCGAGCTGGGCCGCGTACGACTGGCGCAGGCCCTGGTGGCGGGCGGCGGAGTAGGCGGCCTTGTTCGGGGCGGGGGCGCGGTCCGACGGCGTCTTGTTCCTGCCGTCGGCCTCGCCGGCGGTGACGTAGACGCAGACGAGCGGGGTCCCGGCGTCAAGGGCCTGCCGGGTGTCCGGGTTCATGAAGTACAGGTCGTCGTCGGGGTGGGCGACGACCTGGAGCAGCAGGGCGCGCTCGGCCTGGGCTGCGGGGCGGCCCGACGCGGGGGCCGGGGCGGTGGTGTGCGGCGGGGGAGCGGGGGTGACGCGGGAACAGCCGGTGAGGGCGCCGGCGACGGCGGCGCCGATCACGAGGCTCCGACGGGAGATACCGCTCTTCCCGGGCAAATCGGGCTGCGGTATCGCAGGTCTCTTCCGCAAGGTGGCGCTCTCCGTCCGCTGTGGAGGCAGCGGTCGATCGGGCGCGCGCCTCGGTTCAGGTGGTTCACCTGGCTAGAGGGTCGCCCGGGGTGTCAGGTTCCATGCGCGTACATGTTCTGTTCACCCGGACGGGGTCGGCGCCGGCAGCGGAACCGGTCAGCGGTAACGGATCACATGCAGGGCCCGTACGCCGGTCTCGTCCATGGAGACCGGCTCCTCCGAGGAGCCGTCGAAGAGGAGGACGCCCGACTCGGTGGTCAGCGCCGTCACGAGCCAGCCCACCGCCTCCCGTCCCCGCCCGTCCGTGCGCCGGACCCAGATCAGCGCGCGGGAACCCGGCGGGAAGGCCGAGACCTCCTCCACCGCCGGCCGCCACTGCTGGTGGTCGGAGGCCGACAGGACCGGCCCGAGCTCGGCCAGCGTCGGCTCGAACCAGTACGCGCGGCCGGGGGCCGGGGGTGCCGGGAACGAGCCCGTGCCCGGGACGCCCCCCTCGTCCCAGTGCGCCAGCCAGGACCACGGCGCCGAGTTCGGGACGTGGAAGGGGGCGGTGGCGTCCTTGGGGACGACGACCGTCGCGTCGAGCAGGGTGTCCTGCCAGCGGCCCCCGCGCAGATGACGGCGGGTGTCGCAGGAGAACACCCAGCCGCGCCGCGTCTCGTCACCGGGACCGGGCTCGACGAGCTCCACCTCGCCGCCGTACGCGCTGTCCAGCCACCGCTGCGCCTTGTCCCGGGCGGCCTCGGCATCGGGCGCGGGCCGCTCCCAGGGGGAACGGGAGACCCGCGGAGCCGCGCGTACGAGGACCAGCTCGCGCACGTTCTCGGTGTCGAGGCGGGCCAGGGAGGAGGTCAGTCCGTCGAGGAAGACGACACGGCCCTTGTTGTTGTGGGCGTACAGGAGCTGCCCCGTCACCTCGTGCCCGCCGGCCTCGCGCCGCACCCACACCACACCCCGGGTGTCGGGTCCCGGCTCGGCGATCGCCTTCACGGCCTCGTCCCAGCTGCTCACCGGCACCGGCTCGAACTCCGGGAAGTACCGTCGCAGCAGCCGGTCCCACCAGCCCGGCGCCTCGTCCGACGGCTGCCACGGCAGGGGCGTCGACGGTCCGCCGTCGATCATCGCGTGCAGCGTGACGAGGCAGCCGCGGGCATTGATCCGGCGCGGCTGGTCGGCGACGCGGGCAGCGGCCTCCTCGGGCGAAACCGGCGGCACGAGGTCGGCGAACGGGGCGCTCGGAGCCGGGTGGAACGGGCTGCTGCCGTCCTTGGGCACGACGACCGAGGCCGCGAGCATGGGCGTGCCCGGGTAGCCCGGCTGCGGCAGGGTGCGGCAGGGGAACAGCCAGGCGGCGGGGGACTCGTGCACGGGGTGCGGGGCGGCGAGTTCCACCAGGCCGCGGTAGGTGTGGTGGAGCCAGGCCGCGGCGGCTTCGGCGGGACGTGTCACGTTCACTCCTTGGGCGGCCAGTCGCCCGAGGCGCGCCGGTTCATGTAATCCGCCACCGGGAAGACGCTGGGCGGGAAGTGGGCCTTGCCGCCGTCGTGCGGCACGACGACGACGCTGGTGACCGGCGACTGGAGCCAGTCCCCGGACTCGATGTGCTCCTGGAAGTCGAAACGGACCGCCCAGCCGTAGGGGTACTCGACAGACTTCTCCGGAAGCATGACCAGGGATTCCGACTTGTCCGGATAGACGCTCCGAAGGAGCGCGGCGGCCGCCTCCACGGCTTCGGCTCTGCTCACCATTTATGGAGCCCCATTTCTGTACGGGACGTGCATGATTTCCTTTACGTTTCTCTCCAGCATTCCGAGCTTTCCGCTCTGGCCGTCGAGGAACACCACTCCGTGTTCGGTGTTCACCGCGTTGAAGAAGTGTCCGGAGTCCCCGCGGCCGATGAAGACCGCACTCCTCGAACCCTCGCCCCTGGCCTGGAGATCGCGAATGACGTCATCGTAGCTGTCGGCCCGGTGCCAGGCGGTCGACGGATCCTTGACGCCCAGCTGCTCCACGTCCAGATGGCCCGGGCCCGGCCTGGGCGCCGCACTGACCTCGACACCGTCGAGACGACGGTCGACCGTGACCGTGGTGTGCGCGCAGTTCTGGGTGTATCCGTCCTCCCACCGGTTATTGACGTCCTTCAGCCATGGATACTGATCGTCCAGGAATTCCTGGGCCTTGTGCGGGTCGACCGAATCGGCGTGGATCGCCTTCTCTTTGACGTGGTCCGTGGACCGCGCCAAGTCGTCCCACTTCTTCGGCGCCGCGCCCGCAGCCTCGTCCGCGTATTTCGCGCCGCCCTTCGCGAGGTTCGAGGCGCCCGATTCCAGACCCTCCTTCATCGCCATCCGCATCCCGCCTCGGGCGAGTCCGGCGCCTTTGGTTCCGATGAGTTCGGGGAGGAGGCGGCCGACGAATTCCGAGGGGTCTTTCTTGAAGCCGTCGACGGCGGCGGT
>NZ_JBFAVD010000038.1:0-63747 GCF_040679615.1 Streptomyces sp. NPDC052225
AATCGACTTGCCCGAATGCCGGCCGCCGTCGGGGGGGCGGGCGGGGCGGCCGGGGGCACCCAAGTGCCCCGGACCGCCCGCGAGTTGTGGATCAGACGCCGACCGGCTCACCGGCGGCGACGGCGATCTCCGACTCGGCGACGACGCCCGCGACGCGGCGCAGCTTCTTCATCGGGCCGAGCTCGGACTCGTACACCTTCTTGACGCCGTCACCGAGGGACGCCTCGATGGTGCGGATGTCGCGGACGAGGCGGGTCAGGCCCTGCGGCTCGACGGAGGCGGCCTGGTCCGAGCCCCACATGGCGCGGTCGAGGGTGATGTGGCGCTCGACGAACACGGCGCCGAGGGCCACCGCGGCGAGGGTCGTCTGGAGGCCGGTCTCGTGGCCGGAGTAGCCGATCGGGACGTTCGGGTACTCGGCCTGGAGGGTGTTGATGACGCGGAGGTTGAGCTCCTCGGCGACCGACGGGTACGTCGACGTCGCGTGGCACATCAGGATGTTGTCCGAGCCGAGGACCTCGACCGCGTGGCGGATCTGCTTCGGCGTCGACATGCCGGTGGAGAGGATGATCGTGCGGCCGGTCGCACGCAGGGCGCGCAGCAGCTCGTCGTCGGTCAGCGACGCGGAGGCGACCTTGTGGGCCGGGACGTCGAACTTCTCCAGGAAGGCGACGGCCTCGGTGTCCCACGGGGAGGCGAACCAGTCGATGCCGCGCTTCTTGCAGTGCGCGTCGATCTGGCGGTACTCGTCCTCGCCGAACTCGACGCGGTGGCGGTAGTCGATGTACGTCATCCGGCCCCAGGGAGTGTCCCGCTCGATGTCCCACTGGTCGCGGGGGGTGCAGATCTCGGGGGTGCGCTTCTGGAACTTGACGGCGTCGCAGCCGGCCTCGGCGGCGACGTCGATCAGCTTGAACGCGTTCTCCAGGTCACCGTTGTGGTTGATGCCGATCTCGCCGGTGATGTACACGGGCCGGCCAGGACCGGCGACGCGCTCGGAACCGAACGTGCGCAGACGGGAGTTGAGGGTGGGGACAGCAGACATGAGAGATGCGTTCCTTACGTGGTTTCGAGGGTGTCGAGAGAGGGGCCGAGGATCCAGCTGGCGATCTCTCGGATCGCGCCTTCGCCACCGGGGACGGTGGTGACGGCGCGTGCGGCGCCGCGCACGATGTCGTGGGCGCTGGCGACCGCCACGGGCCAGCCGACGAGGGCCATGCACGGGAGGTCGTTGACGTCGTTGCCGGCGTAGAGCACGCGCTCAGGCGCGATGCCCTGCTCCTCGCACCACTGCTTCAGTGCGAGGTCCTTGCGGTCGATGCCGTGCAGGACCGGGATCTTGAGCTTCCTGGCCCGGGCGGCGACGACCGGGTTCACCTCCGTGGACAGGATCAGCATCGACAGGCCGCTCTTGCGGAGGGCCGCGACGCCGAGGCCGTCACCGCGGTGCACGGTGACGAACTCCCGTCCTTCGGAGTCGATCAGCACCTTGTCGTCGGTCTGGGTGCCGTCGAAGTCGAGGACGACCGCGTCGATGTCCTCGCGGGTGGGGAAGGCCCCCGCGAGCGACGCGTCGAAGAGGGGGGCCAGCGCGCGGGCGCGGGCCAGGTCGTGCGGGTCGTCGATCTCCAGGACCCGCGCGGGGTCGGTGCGCACGGGTTCGGTGCGGCCGAAGAAGCGGTGCTCGTGGCGGCGGAAGCCAGTGGCCTCCATCGCGTAGACGGCGCCGGTCTCCAGGAGGTCCTGGGGGCGGTCCTGGCGCATCTGGCGGAACGACTTGTCGTGGTTGACGCCGTAGCCGCCGCCACCGGTCTCCCGCTCGGTCAGGACGGCGACGCCGCCGCCCTCGGCCGCGGTGCGCTCGGCCGTCACGGGCTTCGGCTCGTCGGCCGTGTCGCGCCAGATGAACCCGTGGAAGGGCGCGACGGTCAGGGCGCTGTCCGCGCCGTTCTCGACGACGGCGGCGACCACCCCGTCGATGTCGTCGCGGACCAGGAACGGGCTGGTGCACTGCACGAGCAGGACCACGTCCACGGCGGCGCCCTGGAGCGCCTCGTGGGCGTCCATGGCGTGCAGCACGGCGGCCTCCGAGGAGGACTTGTCGCCGGCGATGGCGGCAGGCCTGACGACGACCTCGGCGCCGGCCTCACGGGCCACCGCGGCGATCGCCGCGTCGTCCGTGGAGACCACGACGTCGGTGACGTACCGGGTGGCGAGGCACTCGCGCACCGCGCGGGCCACGAGGGGCACGCCGCCGACCGGGGCGAGGTTCTTGGCCGGCACTCCCTTGGAGCCGCCGCGGGCGGGGATCACGGCGAGGACGCGGCGGACCGGGGTCGCCTGTCCCGCTTCCGGGTCGGTCATGTGCGGTTCTCCTTCGGGCAGTTCAGGGTGTGCGGGGCTCGTGAGGGCAGGGCTCACAGCTCCCCCATCCGCCGGATCACGGGGGCGACGCGCTGCACGCCGTGCCGGTAGGCGCCGCGCGCGGCGCGGCGGACGATCTGCCGTACGGCGCCCGGGTCCTTGTCGGCGGCGGGCGCGCCGGGCAGCGGGGAGCCGTCGGGCGCGAGGTGGTGGCGGGCGAGGACGCGCGGCAGGTAGCCGGGGGCGGTGGTGCGGCTGTAGTACGGGGCGAGGGGCGCGCGCTCGTCCTCCAGCAGCTCCGCGACCTTGGCGCGGGCCCCGTCGAAGGCGTGCGCGTACGACCCGTCGGCGGCGACGCCCTGCCGTGCCACCCACGCCGGGTCGGGCTCGGGCACCTCGCCCGCGTCCAACTGGTCCCAGGACCGAAGGCAGTTGGACCCGGTGAAGTGGTGGTTGCCGAGGGCTTCGCGGACCCCGAGGTCGGTGAGCAGCGCGGTGGGGATGCGCCGGTGCAGCGCTTCGAGCGCGGCCGTGGAGCTGACCGTGACGAGCAGGTCCGTACGGTCGAGGACCTCGCCCATGTTCCCGTAGACGAGACGGAAGTTGCCCGGGGCGTCGAGCCGCTGCGCGAGCTTCTGGTACGGGGTCTCCTCGATGTGCGTCGTGTGCTCGCCGGGCTTGCTGCGCAGCTTGAGCAGCACCTCGCGCCCGGGGTGCGACTCGGCGTGCCGGACAAGGCGGTTGAGGAGGTACATCCGGTCGGCCGGCGTCTCCGGCACGGACGGCTGCGCCGCGAAGGTGACGGTGTACGGGTCGTGCGCGGCCTCGTAGGGAGCGCCGCCGAGGAACGGCAGCGCGCACTCCGTGACCGCCGAGGCGTCGGCGCCCACGCCCTCGTACACGGCACGGAAACGCTCCGCGTCGTAGGCCGAGTTGGCGAGGACGACGTCCGCGCCGTGGCGAAGGAGCAGCCCGTCGGCGAGCTTCTCGTAGACGACGCCGACATAGCCGGTGACGACCACGGGGCGGTCCTTCGCCTCGCCCCAGGTGTGGGCGAGTCCGTGCAGGACGGCCTGGACGGCGCCGCCCACGAGGGCGAGGACGACCACGTCGTACGTCTCGGACCTCAGGACGCGCAGGAACTCGACGGCGGTGACCTCGCGGAGGCTGTCCGCGCGGACGCCGACCTCCTGGAGCTGGCGCGGGGTCGGGGTGGCGCGGCCGCGCAGCAGGTAGCCGTCGAGGACCGCACCGTCGGGAAGGAGCCGGGCCGCGGTGAGCGACCCCCATTTCCACCGGGTGTCGGAGTCCGCGAGGACGGCGACGCGTTGCTGCTTTTCGTTCCTTGCTGGCACGTCGACGAAGTTAGGAAGGCATTTCGAGCCGCGGCCCAACCGGAGCGCAACAAACGGTTAACAGCACACCGCCGAATGGCGAATCGGCCTCGGAAAGGCATGCCGGAAGGGGCGGTTCACGGTCCCGCCACACGTCGTTCACCTGAGATCAAGTTCCCGGCCAAGACGAATGCCGGGCCGCCGCCTAACGTCACGGACGTGGTCAAGCTCTCCGTCATCGTGCCGTTCTACAACGTGCAGCAATACGCGCCCGACACTCTGCGAAGTCTTCGCGCCAACGCGCGGGAGGACTTCGAATTCATTCTCGTCGACGACTGCTCCAAGGACGAGACCCCGGACATTCTCGCGCGCGCCGAGCGCGAGCTGCCCGGCGCGGTCGTGGTCAGACACGAGCGGAACGGAGGACTCGCGACCGCGCGCAACACCGGCCTGGACAGGGCACGCGGCGAATACCTGACCTTCCTGGACGGGGACGACTGGCTCGCCCCCGGCTACTACCCGCAGCTCCTGGCCGCCATCGAGGACCTGAACTGCGACTTCGTCCGCACCGACCACGTGCAGTGCACGGGGCGCGCCCGCTCGCCGCACCGCGTGCCGCACGGGCTGCGCGGCGTCGTCATGAACCCGCGCGACGCGATCCTGCCCGCGGACCGCTCGACGTCCGTCGACTACGCGTACGCGTGGGCCGGCATCTACCACCGGCGCCTGGCCGACGCGGGCCTGCTGCACTTCACCGACGGGCTGCGCACGGCGGAGGACCGGCCGTGGATCTGGCGGCTGCACCGCGAGGCGTCGTCCTTCGCGACGGTGGGGCTCCTCGGGGTCTTCTACCGGCGCGGAGTGGCCTCGTCGCTCACTCAGATCGGCGACGTGCGCCAGCTCGATTTCATTCGCGCATTCGACCAAGTCGTACGGGAAACAGCACAGGACCGGGACGCGGATCTGCTCCTGCCGAAAGCGGTGCGCACGTACTGCGCCATCATTTCCCACCACTTGGGATCCATTGAAAGGTTCGAACCACCCGTGGCGCGCAAATTGAAGTACCTCAGCTCGGCTGCGCTCAAGCGCATGCCGCAGCAGGTCCTCGACGAGGCTCTCGACTCGATGGACCTGGGGCGGGCCACCCGGCTGCGCCGGCTGCGCCGCCGCCCGGTGAGTGCGGAGGCCGCCGCGTGACCACCCGCATTCTGCTCGCCTCCACGCTGTACGGGACGGCGACGCTCGCGGCGGCCCTCGACGCCGAGCAGTTCGCCCCCGCGGACCGCACCATCCTGCTCGTCGCCAACAACGCTGCGACGCCCGAGACAGCGCCCGCCGTCGACGAGATGCCCGGCTTCGAGCGGCTGCGCGGACGCTTCGACGACGTCCTGTCGTGGAACGCGGCGATCGCCCCGTTCCACCCCGGCGGCTGGGCGCCGCGAGCGGACGATGTCCCCTTGTGGGAGCGCTACTTGAGGCTGCTGTGGGATCTCGGTGACGACGACGTCGAGCTGGCCGTCGAGTCCATCCAGGTCAATCCGGCGATGGCCGTCGCGCAGATCTTCACGGGCGCACCCGTCGACGTGTACGCGGACGGCCTGATGAGCTACGGCCCGACCCGCAACAAGATCGACCCGCTGGTCGGCACGCGGATCCGGCGCCTGCTCCACCTGGACCTGGTGCCCGGCCTCACGCCGCTGCTGCTCACGGAGTTCGGCGTCGAGCCCGAGATCGTACCGACGGACCTCTTCGTCAAGGTCCTCGCCGACGTCGGTGGCGACGCGGCCGACCCGCCGCAGGTCGACGGCGAACCGGCCCTGCTTCTGGGCCAGTACCTCTCCGCGCTCGGCATCCTCACCGCCGAGGAGGAAGAGGATCTGCACGTACGGATGATGCGCGGCGCCGTCGAACTCGGCCACCACACCGTCGTGTTCAAGCCGCACCCGACCGCGCCGGCCCGCTGGTCCCGTGCCCTTGAGCGTGAGGCGGAGCGGCTCGGCGTGGACCTGACGGTCCTGGACACCCCGGTCCTCGCCGAGGTCCTCTACCAGCGGATGCACCCCGCCCTGGTCGTCGGCTGCTTCTCCACGGCTCTCCTGACCGCGTCCGCGCTGTACGGGATCCCGGTGGCCCGCGTCGGAACCGACATACTCCTCGACCGGCTCACCCCTTACCAGAACAGCAACCGTGTGCCGGTCACGATCGTCGACGCGCTGCTGCCCGAACTGACCGACGCGGCGGGCGTCGCGTCGCAGGAACAGGGCTTGTCCGTCGTCGAGTTGACGCAGCTCCTGCGCACCGTCGGCTTCGCGATGCAGGCGAAGATCTACCCGCAGCTGCGCCCCGAGGCCGAGCGCTACCTCGCCGCCCACCTGGACGACCGTACGTGGCGCTACTTCAAGCGACGACGCCTGACCTCCTTGGCCCTCCCCGGCGCACTCCCCCCGCAGTTGTCCTTCATCCCGCGCAACGCGACGGTGCGCAGCATCGCCCGCAGGGCGCGTACGTTGCAACGGGCCGTGCGCCGGTAACAGGCGTGCCCGCACGGCACGTTCCCGCCCGACAACATGCCGCGGTACGCGCGCGCAGCGCGCCGGACGGCGTCGAAAGCGACGCACAGGTGAACGCGTAACGGCGGCCCGGCGAAAGCTCGTGCGGTGGCACTCAACGGGCTGTGCGTTCGCCTTAACGTGCTTTTCGAATCCTGTGGTCCGTACGTCGAGGGGTACCCGTGAGCAACATTGCCGAGGGCGTGCGCGGGAACCCCGATCCGGTTCTCCGCGCCGCACTCCCCCAGGACATGGCGGTCCCGTCGCCGACCGGACCCGCGCCTGGGCCCGGGCGCGGGCCGTCGCGGCTGAGGGCCCTGGACGGGCTGCGGCTGATCGCCGCCCTGATGGTGGCCGCGTACCACTACGGCGGCCGCGACGGAGACGTCACCAAGGCCTGGGGCAGCTCGCCGAAGACCCAGTTCCCGACGCTGCACGAATGGTTCGCCTACGGGCCGCTCGGCGTGCAGATCTTCTTCGTGATCAGCGGCTTCGTGATCTGCATGAGCGGCTGGGGGCGGCCGCTGCGCTCCTTCTTCGCGTCCCGCGTCGCACGCCTCATGCCCGCGTACTGGGCGGCCGTCGTCCTCGTGACAGCGGTCTTCGCGCTGCCGGCGGTCGCCTACCACGCGGTGTCGCCGAGCGACGCGCTCGTGAACCTCACGATGCTTCAGCAGCCCGTCGGCGCGGACCGGGTCCTCGGGGTGTGCTGGACGCTCTGGGCGGAGCTGCGCTTCTACGCGCTGTTCGCGCTCTGCGTCGTCCTGCCGGGGGCGAACCGGCGCCGCGTGGTGCTGTTCTGCGCGGTGTGGACGATGGCGGCCGTCATCGCCGACGCGTCCGGCGAGCCGTTCCTCGACCTCGTCCTGATGCCGGAGTACGCGCCGTTCTTCATCGGCGGCATCGGCCTCTACCTCGTCCACCGCAACCGCCGCGACGTACTGGCCTGGGGCACCGTCGCGGTCGGCTGGGCGCTCGGCCAGCACTACGCGGTGGCCGGGATGTGGCACGCCCCGAACCCTGCCTTTTTCTCGTACCGTTCGTCGTTCGGGATCGTCCTCGTCGTGACGCTCGGCTTCGTGGCGGTCGCGGCCATCGCGTGCGGTCTGCTGCACCGGGTGAACTGGCGCTGGCTGACCACGGCGGGCGCGCTCACCTACCCCTTCTACCTGGTGCACGAGCACCTGGGGTGGGTGGCGATCGGCTTCCTCCACCGGCGCATGGGCCTCCCGTCGTCGGTCACGTTCACCGCGACGCTCGGCCTCATGCTGCTGCTCGCCTGGGCGCTGAACCGTTACGTGGAGAAGCGCCTGACCCCGCTGCTGCGCAGGGGCCTCGACCGGCCGGTCCCCGCGCTGAAGTAGCCCTGGCGCCGCCGGCCCGGGTCGCACCTCGCGAGCGCTCAGCCGACCCCGTACCGCGCCCCGATCCCCGCCACGATCAGCGCGAGCCCCTCCTCGAACCGCTCGTCGTACGCCGCGAAGAGCTGGTCGCCCGCGGCGGCGGCGAGCGGGTAGTCGGCCAGCCGCTCCGCCCGTTCCGCCACGTCGACGGGCTGGCTCCCGTCGCCGGCGGGCTGCCGCATGCTCTGCTCCTCCGTGACGAAGCCCAGCGTGTACATGTACGCCGTCGAGCTCGCCCAGGCCGCCTGCTCCGGGGTGAATCCGGCGTCGACGAGCAGGCGCAGGTTCGCCTCCAGCTCGGGGCCGTGATCGGTGCCGGTGAACCGTGATCCGCTGAAGACCTTCGCGCCGTCGCGGTAGCTCAGGAGCGCGGCGCGCAGGTGGCGGTTGCCCCGCACCAGCCACTCCTGCCAGCCGACGGAGGACTCGGGCTCGTAGCGGACCTCGCCGCCCACCTCCGTCATCCGCCGGAACATCACGGTCGCCATCTCGTCGAGCAGCGCCTGCTTGTTCTTGAAGTGCCAGTACAGGGCGGGCGCCTGCACGTTCAGCTCCTTGGCGATGGCGCGCAGCGTCAGACCTTCGAGGCCTACGTCGTTCAGCAGGTCGAGGGCGGTGTCGGCGACGTGCGTCTTGTCGAGCTTCGGCTTCGGCGCGCTCTGTTTCGTCACGCCCTGCTTCGTCACGCTCTGTTTCGGCGCGCTCCGCTTCGTCACGTCTTTCGGGTTCTTCTGGTCAGCCACGCTTGACAGTTTAACGCCGTTAAGGCCATGCTCGATCCAGGAGAACTTAACGACGTTAAGGAGAGGGTGACCATGGCGGCACATGCTGCGATGACGACGACGGACGTACTGGTGGTCGGCGCGGGCCCGACGGGCCTGGTGGCGGCGATCGACCTGGCGCGGCGCGGGGTGCCTGCGCTGCTGGTCGAGCGGACCGAGGCCCTGTTCCCGGGCTCGCGCGGCAAGGGGCTCCAGCCGCGCACGCAGGAGGTCCTGGACGACCTCGGGGTGCTGGACGCGATCCACGCGGCCGGCTCCCGGTACCCGAAGATGCGGGTCTGGGAGGGCGACGAGCCGGGCGAGGAGTGGGACATGATGGAGCGCTCCGAGCCGAGCGAGCAAGTCCCTTACTCGGAGGGGTGGTTGATACCGCAGGCCCGTACGCAGGAGGTGCTGTACGCGCGGCTGCGGGAGCTGGGCGGCGAGATCCGCTTCGGCGCCGCCCTGGCCGGCCTGGAGCAGGACGCGGACGGGGTGACGGCGACGTTCGAGGACGGCTCGCAGGTGCGGGCGCGGTACGCGGTGGCGGCGGACGGCGGGCGCTCCACGGTGCGGCGGGCGCTCGGCATCGGCATGACCGGCGAGACCGTCGACCCCAAGCCGATGCTGGTGGCGGACGTGCGGGTGACGCCGGACGCGCCGATCCCGGACACGCACTGGCACGTGTGGCCGAAGGCGGCGGACGGCGGGGTGGCGTTCTGCCCACTGCCGCTGGTCTCCGAGGAGGGGCGCGTCTACCAGCTGGCCGCGCAGTACGCGGACGAGACGGCGGTGCCTGACACGTCACCGGCGGCGGTCGCCGAGCTCCTGGCGACCCGCACCGTGCTGGAGGAGGAGCACATCGCACAGGTGCTGTGGGCCTCCGACTTCCGGGCGCGGGCGGCGATGGCGGACCGCTTCCGCGAGGGCCGGGTCTTCCTCGCGGGCGACGCGGCGCACGTCCACTCCCCCGCGGGCGGCCAGGGGCTGAACACGAGCGTGCAGGACGCGTACAACCTGAGCTGGAAGCTGGCGGCGGTCCTGTCCGGCGCTCCGGCCTCGCTCCTGGACACGTACGAGGAGGAGCGGATGCCGGTCGCGGCGGGCATCCTCGGCATCAGCACCCGCATCCACCGCGAGGGCGCGGCCGGCCGGAACACGCGGCGCGGTGAGGAGGTCAAGCAGCTCGGCATCGGCTACCGCGACGGAGCCCTCACCCGAGAGACCCGCACGGCCCTGCCCGACGACGCCCTGCACGCGGGCGACCGCGCCCCGGACGGCCACCGCGGCGGCCACCGCCTCTTCGACCTCTTCCAGGGCCCGCACTGGACGCTGCTCGCGGTGGACACGCACACCGAACTCCCGCGCTTCGACGACACCTTGATACGCACGGCCCACATCCCGGCGTACGAGGCCTACGGCACGGGAGTCTTCCTGGTCCGGCCGGACGGATACGTGGCGTGGGCCGGGGAGAGCGCGGAGGGGGTGGAGGCGTACGTGAAGGAGATCGGGGTCGTCTGAGAGGGCGGGCTTGGTCACGAGGTCGTTGGCCCCGTTCGAGGACGTCACTTCCATGACCGGCCGGAAGACATGAGGGGCGTGGCTCCCGCGTCGTGGACGCCACGATGAGCCAGGACGTCCCGTTGAGGATCTCCACCCGGTGCCCGGGCAGTTCCCCGCCGATCCCCCTACGCGCTGGCCAGCGTCAGTTTCACGGCGAAGCCGAGGAACAGGACACCGGCCGCCGAGGTCGCGCCGGCCGACAGCCGCTTGCGGCGCCGGAAGGCGGCCGCCAGCTTCGTGCCGCTGAAGATCAGGGCCGACAGGTACAGCACGCTGGCGAGCTGTGCGAAGAAGCCGAGGACCACGAAGGAGACGGCGGGATACGCGTACGTCGGGTCGACGAACTGCACGAAGAAGGCGATGAAGAACAGGATCGCCTTGGGGTTGAGGAGGCTGATCACGAAGGCCCGGCGGAAGGGCCGCTCCTGGGCCTCGACGGCCGCGGTGGCCGTGTCCGGCGCGGCCTCGGCGGCGAGGCGCTCGCGCCGGGTGCGCCACATCGACCACGCGGCGCGCAGCATCCCGATCGCGAGCCAGGTCAGATAGCCGGCGCCGGCGTACTTCACGATCCCGAAGAGGACGGCGTTGGCCTGGAGGAGGGAGGCGACACCGGCGGCGGACAGGGTCATCAGGACGGTGTCCCCGCACCACACACCCGCGGCGGCCTTGTAGCCGGTGCGTACGCCGCGGCGGGCGGCGACGGATATGACGTACAGCGAGTTCGGCCCCGGGAGGAGAACGATGAGGACGAGACCCGCGAGATAGGTCGGAAGATCGATGACACCCAGCATGTCGGGAGTGTCGCACGGGCCCCCGGAGCGTCGTCCAGAGGTCCGGATATCGGAAACCGGACCTCCGGACGACGAGGGCGATGAGGGCGCCGACGCGGGTCAGAACGCGTCGGACGGGACGTACGTGCCCCACACCTCGCGCAGCGCGTTGCAGACCTCGCCGACGGTGGCGCGGGCGCGCAGGGCGTCCTTCATGGGGTAGAGGACGTTGTCCTCGCCCTCGGCGGCCTTCTTCAGGGCGGCGAGTGCGGTGTCGACGGCCTCCTGGTCGCGCTCGGCACGGAGCTTGGCGAGGCGTTCGGCCTGCTGGGCCTCGATGGCGGGGTCGACGCGGAGCGGCTCGTAGGGCTCCTCGGTGTCGAGCTGGTAGCGGTTGACGCCGACCACGACGCGCTCGCCGGAGTCGGTCTCCTGCGCGATGCGGTAGGCGGAGCGCTCGATCTCGGACTTCTGGAAGCCGTGCTCGATCGCGTTGACCGCGCCGCCCAGGTCCTCGACCTTGCCCATGAGTTCGAGGGCGGCGGCCTCCACGTCGTCGGTCATCTTCTCGACGACGTAGGACCCGGCGAAGGGGTCGACGGTGGCGGTGACGTCGGTCTCGTAGGCGAGGACCTGCTGGGTGCGCAGCGCGAGGCGGGCGGACTTGTCCGTCGGCAGGGCGATGGCCTCGTCGAAGGAGTTGGTGTGCAGCGACTGGGTGCCGCCGAGGACGGCGCCGAGGCCCTGGATCGCGACGCGGACCAGGTTCACCTCGGGCTGCTGGGCGGTGAGCTGGACACCGGCGGTCTGGGTGTGGAAGCGGAGCATCAGCGACTTGGGGTTCTTCGCGCCGAACTCCTCCTTCATCACCCGCGCCCAGATCCGGCGCGCGGCACGGAACTTGGCGACCTCTTCGAGGATGGTGGTGCGCGCGACGAAGAAGAAGGACAGGCGGGGGGCGAAGTCGTCGACGTCCATGCCGGCGGCGACCGCGGTGCGGACGTACTCGATGCCGTCGGCGAGGGTGAAGGCGATCTCCTGCGCGGGAGAGGCCCCGGCCTCGGCCATGTGGTAGCCGGAGATCGAGATCGTGTTCCACTTCGGGATCTCGGCCTTGCAGTACTTGAAGATGTCCGCGATCAGCCGGAGGGAGGGCTTGGGCGGGAAGATGTAGGTGCCGCGGGCGATGTACTCCTTGAGCACGTCGTTCTGGATCGTGCCCGTCAGCTTGTCGGCGGCGACGCCCTGCTCCTCGCCGACCAGTTGGTACATCAGGAGCAGGAGGGCGGCCGGGGCGTTGATCGTCATCGACGTGGAGACCTTGTCCAGCGGGATCCCGCCGAACAGGACCCGCATGTCCTCGACCGAGTCGATGGCGACACCGACCTTGCCGACCTCGCCGGAGGCGATCGGGGCGTCGGAGTCGTGGCCCATCTGGGTCGGCAGGTCGAAGGCGACGGACAGGCCCATCGTGCCGTTGGCGATGAGCTGCTTGTAGCGGGCGTTGGACTCGGTGGCCGTACCGAAGCCGGCGTACTGGCGCATCGTCCACGGGCGCCCCGTGTACATGGAGGGGTAGACGCCGCGGGTGAACGGATACCCGCCCGGCTCGCCCAGCTTCTGATCCGGGTCCCAGCCCTCCAGAGCCGACGGGCCGTAGACCGGCTCGATGGGCAGTCCGGACTCGGATTCGCGCGCCATGGTTGTGCCTCCAGCGATGACTTGCCGATTGCTTGCCGATTACCTGTCAGTAATTGCCGACCCTCGCGACGGACTGTAGCGGCGGGCGTGCGGCCAGTGGAGAGGCCCACGCTGGGACCTTGCTCACAGACTTCCCGTGGTTTCCGGGCCGGTCACACCGGAGTTCGCAACCATCTCGGCGCGGGCAGCATCTGTGGTGACAGGAGAGAGCGGCGCGGCGGGCGGGGGAGCTCATGCGGACATCTGTCATACGGAGATCGGTTGCCGTCGTCGGGGCGCTCGTCCTCGCCGGCGGGTGCACGGCGCAGGCGGTGGAGGGCGGGAGCAGTCCGTCCCCGGCCTCAGCGCCGCCGTCGTCCTCATCCCCCTCGACGCCTTCGACGCCCTCGGCCCATCCCTCGGCATCGGCTGCCGACGACGCCAAGCCGTCCGGGCCGTCCGAACCGTCCACGCCGCCGAAGGTCCTGCTCGCCCCCGGTGACAAGGGCGAGCAGGTGCGTGAGTTGCAGGCGCGGCTGCGGCAGGTGGCGTGGCTGTTCGACGGGCCGACGGGGACGTACGGCGACTCGACCACCAAGGCGGTCAAGGGATTTCAGGGCAAGCGCGGGCTGCCGGGCACCGGGAGGACCGACACCGTCACCTGGCAGCGGCTGCTGAAGATGACGCACGAGCCGACCAGGTGGGAGCTGTACGCGTCCGGCGGGCAGCCCGCCGCGAAGCCGGATCCGCGCTGTATGACGGGCCGCGTCCTGTGCATCAGCAAGGACAGCCGGACGCTGACGTGGATGGTGGACGGCAAGCGGCTGATGACGGTGGACGTGCGGTTCGGGTCGCAGTACACGCCGACCCGCGAAGGCGTCTTCCAGGTGTACTTCAAGTCCCGCCACCACGTCTCGACGATCTACCACACGCCCATGCCGTACGCGATGTTCTTCAGCGGCGGCCAGGCGGTGCACTACTCGTCGGACTTCGCCGCGCGCGGTTACGCGGGTGCCTCGCACGGCTGTGTGAACGTACGGGACGAGGGGAAGATCGCGAGCCTGTTCGCGCAGGTGCGGAACGGCGACAAGGTCGTCATCTACTGGTGACCGGGATGAGCGGCGTGGGTGGGATCGGGGGAACGTATCCCACCCACGCCAGTGGCACGGAGCCGAAGGTACGGGGGGAACCCCGGCTCGTGCGCGGCCGATGACCAGTCGGCTCATTCAGTACTGCGTCACCGGCTCCAAAAACGTCACACCTGTCGGGCGACAGAAATCAGGGGTGGCGTCGAGGGTGACGTCGAGGGCCGCATCCGTGCAGGCCAGAGCCCTACGACGCAGAGGTCGAGGGGGAGGCGGACGGCGTGGCCGTCGGCAGCTCCGGGGAGGCGCTGTAGGAGCGCGTGGGGGTGGGGGCGGCGGGGCGGACCAGGCCGAAGCCGACGTTCTGGTCGGAGCGGCCGCCGCCTCGGCCGTTGTCGTCGTCCTCGTCGCCGTCCTGCCCGCCGGTCTTGCCGCCGGAGCCGGAGCCCGAGTCGCCGCCCTTCGAGTCCGGGCTCGCCTCCGACCCGGAGTCGGACTGGCCGAGGGTGCGGTCGCAGAACCGGTCGAGGTCGGCGGTGCTCCGGCCGGCCTTGTTCGCCGAGTCCTGGAGGCGGCGGCGCTCGTCCGAACTGAGGTTGCCGCCCCGGTACTTGAGGCACGCCTCGACCAGCCGGCGGCGCAGCGGCGCCGCGCCGGTGTCGCCCTCGCTCGCCCGGGGGTCGGCGGAGGCCGAGGGCCCGCTGCCGTGCGCGTCGTCGCCGCCGCCTCCGCCACCGCCCGCGTCCGGGGAGCCCGAGGCGTCGTCGGGGCGCTCGGAGCCGTCGGTCTCGGGCTTGTCGCCGCCGGTCGCGCCCGGCGAGGGCGAGGCGAGGGGCTGGTCGGGGCTGGCGGCGGACACGGACGTGGCGGGCGCGGGTTCGTCCCGCCCGCCGAACGGCGAGGGCAGTACCCCGGTCCCCGCGGCGACGGCCACGCCGCCCACCATGCACGCGGCGACGACGGCGGCGAGCCCGAACCGGACGGGGCGGCCCCAGCGCGGCCCGCGGGCGGGTGCGGCGGGAGCGCCCGCCCGGTGACGCCGGTGCCGTCCGGAGCCGGCCGCGCCGTCGACCGTTCCTCCGACCGCGCCGTCGACGGCGGACACCGCCCGCGCGTCGCGGAATGCCTTCAACGCGGCGTCCTCGCCGGGGAGTTCACCGTCGGCGCCGGCCCGCAGCGCCGTGAGCGAGTCGAGAGCGGCGACGAGCCGCTCGGCCTCCCGCAGGTCTTCGTCGGCGTACCGGGAACCGGCGGATGCGGAATCCGCGGCGGCGGAATGCGCTGAAGCGGAGGCGGGTTCGGCGTGCGCGGCGTTCTCGACGACGGCCTTCAGGGGCTCCCCACGCAGCAGACGCTCCGCCGCCTCTCGGTCCAGCCACTTGTAGTGCTCGTCGGCCATCACATGTCCTTCTGCGTCCGCGCACGCGAATGCGTCACACCGGCGGACGTCACCGTACGGGTGTCCGGCTGTCTCGGGTGCGGTACGGCACCGAGCGAACCGGAGGTGTTCGAGGGGGTCGCGGAACCCGCGGACGAGGTCCCGGAGGGGTCCGCGCCGAGCAGTTCGGCGAGCCGCTTGAGGCCGCGGTGCGCGGCCGTGCGCACGGCGCCGGGCCGCTTGCCGAGGGTCAGCGCGGCGCTCTTCGCGTCGAGCCCGACGACCACGCGCAGCACGACGGCCTCGGCCTGGTCCTGCGGGAGCTGGGCGATGAGCGCCATGGTGTCGCCGGTGGCGAGGGACTCCATCGCCTCGCCGGCGGTGTCGGACAGGGCGGGTTTGCCGGTGAGTTCGGTCTCGTCTCCGCCTATGGCGGGCCGGCGTCCCCGCATGCGTATGTGGTCGAGGGCGCGGTTGCGGGCGATCCGGGCGGCCCAGCCGCGGAAG
Source organism: Streptomyces sp. NPDC052225 (assembly GCF_040679615.1). Taxonomy (NCBI): domain Bacteria; kingdom Bacillati; phylum Actinomycetota; class Actinomycetes; order Kitasatosporales; family Streptomycetaceae; genus Streptomyces; species Streptomyces sp. NPDC052225. Next base: position 15,395 of record NZ_JBFAVD010000038.1, read on the forward strand.
CGGTCCGCGTCGCCCTCGAACCGGTCGAGGTCGCGGGCGATCTGCAGCCACGCCTCCGACGCGACGTCCTCGGCATCGGGCTCGCCGACGAGTGTGCGTACGTATCCGAGCAACCGCGGGTGCACGGCGCGGTACACAGTACGGAACGCGGTCTCGTCCCCGTCCTGCGCCGCAAGCACCGCGGCGGTCAGCTCCGCGTCGTCCCCCAGCACTTCCCGTCCCTGCCGTCCCTGCCCTGTCGGCGTTGTGCGCCCCCGGCGCGAATCAGCACGCTACGGCCTGAATCGCCCCTCGTCCATGTTTGTACAACGGGCAACAACAGGGTGACACAGCGCGGTGTGACAGAAAACGCACCCGCGGCGCTGAAGAGAGTACGGGCCGCTCGCGACCCGTACGCGCGGCGGCCGGGGTCTCTCCTGTGGGGGGTGGCGACCTCGGCCGTCCCGCTTTTCAGGGCCTCAAGTCTCAGACCCGCAGGGCCGGTCCGGCGCCCGGGCCTCAGTTGCGGCCGTGCCCCTCGCCGGCACTGCCCGCGCCCTGCGCGCCCGCCGCACCGCCCGCGCCGGCCGCGCCGTCCGCCGCCCGCGACCGCTGAGCCCCGGGCGAACTCGCCACGCCGGCCGCCGCGCAAGCTGAAGCGGCCCGCTCCGCCCGGCTCAGGCCGCGTCCGTCCTCGTACGACGCGCACCGCGCCTCCTCGTCCCCGGCCTGCTCCTCGTCCCCGGCCTGCTCCGGGTGGCCGGGCGCGACGCTGCCGCGCAGCACGGCCGGGGCCGTCGGGTCCGAGGTGGGCGACGGGCTCACGCTCCGGCTCGGCCGGGGCTTCTCGGGCTCGTCGACGGAGGAGAGACCGCTGCCGATGCCCGCGACGGCGACGCCGCCCACGGTGACGCTCGCCACCAGCGTGCCCGCGGCCGTCCGCAGCGACCAGCGCGCCCGGCGCCGGTGCGGCCGCCAGTCGTCGCGGCGCCGGGTCGGCGCGCGCAGGGCGCCGGTGTCGCGCGCGGCACGGAACGCGGCGAGGGCCTGCCGTTCACCGTCACCGAAGCCCCCGGGCCGGCCCTGCGTGCCTGCTGAGCGGACGGCAGCGGCGAGCAGTTCGCCGATGTCCGGGTCGACGGGGGCAGGGTCGACCGGCGGCGAGGGGTTGTCAGTCATCTCGAGTCCCCCAGCGTTCGCAGCCCGCTATCCGTCACACCGGGCCCTGTTCCGGGCCCTCTTCCGCACCGTCGCCGGGACGCTCGACGTCGAGCTGCCGGGCGAGCCGCTTCAGCCCCCGGTGCGCGGCCGTGCGCACGGCGCCGGGCCGCTTGCCGAGGACGCGTGCGGCGCTCGGCCCGTCGAGTCCGACGACGACGCGCAGCAGTACGGCCTCGCCCTGGTCGCGCGGGAGTTCGGCGATGAGGGCGAGGGCCCGCCGGGTGGAGAGGGTCTCGAAGGCCTGCTCGGCGGTGTTGTGCGCGGCGGGCAGTTCGAGGACGTCCTGTTCCAGTACGGCCGGGCGCGGGCGCACTTTCTGACGGCGCAGCAGATCGAGCGCGCGGTGCCGTGCGATGGTCGCCGTCCAGCCCCGGAACCCGGCGCCGTCGCCCCGGAAACGCCCCAGGTCACGGGCGATCTCCAGCCATGCGTCGGCGGCGACGTCCTCGGCCTCGTCGCCGACGAGCCCGCGCAGATAGCCGAGCAGCCCCGGCTGGACGAGCCGGTACGCCACGGCGAAGGCGGCCTCGTCGCCCTCCTGGGCCCGCGCCACGGCTGCGCCCAGCTCCTCGTCGTACGCCTGCGTACGACGAGGTTCCCCTCCCTGGCCCAACCGCTTTCCTCTTCAGTGCGTTTCAGTTCGCCTTCGGCGTGCCCCCATGGTGATCAGCGCCGGCCTCCACAGAAACGTCACAGGGGCCGCGCCGGACGGCGGGCGCCTCAGACCTCGAACACCGAGCCGTCGCCCCGCGGGACCTCGACGACCTGCGACGGATCGGGCCGACGGACCGTCAGCGGTGCGTCGTACGCGGAGAAGTCGATGTCGATGCGCATGGTGCCGGACGTCCCGTTCAGGGAGCGCAGATACGGGTCGCCGTCGGCCTCGACGTACGCGGTGCCGGTCCCGTCGTCGGCGCCGTCCTTCGGCGGCAGCAGCGGCACCATCCGCGTCCCGTCGCGGCGTACGACGGGCCGGGCGCGGGTGCCCTCGGCCTCCCCGGTCATGCCCTGGGCGAGGGTCCTGCCGAGGGTGCACTGCTTGCCGACGGCCTGCGCGCCCTTCGGACCGTCGGGGGCCTTCACGTACTTGCCGCGGATCCGAACCACGAACTCCCGCATGCGCGCGGCGACTTCGGGCCCGCGGGCCTCGGCCTTGACCTGGAGTGCGGCGAGGGCGGAGTCCGGGTACTTCAGATACGCGTCGCCCTCGCCCTCTTCCTTGTCCGCTACGAGATAGATGACATCGGCGGTCACGCCCGCGCCGTCGTCGACGGTGCCGGCGCAATTGCCGTCGTGGTCCATCCGGATGTCGGTACGTACGTGCTTCGCGCCCTGCCGGACCTCCGCCTTCATCCGTACGGATTCGGCGTCCGCGAGGAGCGCGCCGGCCTTCTTCAACAGCCGTTCTCCGCGCACCTGGTCGGCCGGTTTCGGCGCCGCGTCGTCGGCGACGGGCCGCGCGCTCTCGGCGGCCGGTGCGGCAAGCGCCCGTATCTCCGGCGCGGGTTCGACCGGCCGGAAGGCGGCGCCCCCGGCGGCGAGAGCGACGACGAGGACGCCGGTGATCACAGGGCGGCGCATGCGCGGCTCCGCCTTCCCGGCAGCGTCAGATAGAAGGTCTGAAGCGACTCCTCGGAGCCGACCTCGTAGCGGTTGACGACCTTCCCGAGCGGGCTCCACACCCGCCCGTCCGGCATCCGTACGCCGACCTCCTGCCCGAAGTACGCGCGCTGCGACTCGTCCAGGTCCACCCACTCGGCGCCGGCCCGCCGGGCGAGCACCTCCCCCACGTACGCGCCGAGCCCGAACAGCACGGCGTCGACGCGCGCCCGCTCCGCACCGCCCTTGCGCAGTCCGTCGACGAGGAAGTCAACGACGCGGAGGCTCGCGACGGAGTAGTCCAGCGGCAGCCGGGCCGACGCGACCCGCGCGACGAAGCCCGCCGCGTGTCCTCGCATGTCAGCGGCCCGTTTCTCACCCTCACGCATGGTGTTGCACCCCTTGGTCCGGTCACGGGGAAGCCCGGTCCCGGTTTCTTCCCGCACTCCCCCAGCGGGCGCGTCACCTCAACCGTCACGGGTTGCGCACATGTCGCTTCTCACACGAGTAAACGCCGTCGGCCGTACAACCATCGGCCGCTCTCGACTGTCGGCACGACCTGGCCGATGCCCGGCCCCGGCCTCTCGCCTACGATCCGCATCCATGCCGGAGCACGAGCAGAACCGAGGTCGGACCGTCATCGAGGTCGCGTACGGCACAGGCTACGACGCGCGCCGCGGAGCCGTGCGCGGAGCCATGTCCCGCGAGGCGGCGTCAGCGCTGGATGCCGCCGGTGACCCGTACGCCGTGGTGCTGCGTGAACCGGGCCGGCCGGAGGCGGTCGTCGTGCATGTCGCCCGCGCCGCCCACTTCGTGGGGATCTGGGCGTACGACGCGCACCGCCGCCGGTTGGCGCGGCCTACTTGATGTAGACGAGGCCGTCCGTGGTGACCGTCGGGCGGCCGCTGGTGCCGACCACGACGATCTTCACCTTGTGCGTGGCGCTGCTCGACCAGGTCTTGGTCCAGATCGCCTGCCGGTACAGGGTCGTCGACGACTTCAGGTCGACGGTGCCGACCTTCACGCCGTCCACGTAGACGTACGCCTGCCCGGAGCTCGACGCCCGCGAGACGACCCAGGACGCGGAGCGCCCGGTGAAGGTCCAGGTGAGGCTCGCGCCCTTGGAGCCGCTGGAGTAGGACCTGCCGCCGAGGTAGCTGGAGCTCGAACGGGCCGTCCAGCCACCGGACTTGACCGCCGACGTCTCCTGCTGGATCACGGGGGTGAAGGCGGGGGACGACGTGCGGTAGTTGCCCGCGAAGTCGTAGGCGCGCATCGACCAGGTGGTGGCCGTGCCGGAGGCCGCCGTGCGATTCGAGCCGGTGGTCGTCGGGCCGAACGTGGCCGTGGTGGGCGCGAGGAGCTTCACCTCGCGCAGCGCCTTGTCGTCGGCGGCCTTCCAGCCGAGCGTGACGGGCACGGCGGTGGCGTTCACCGTGCCGGTGCGCAGGGAGATCCTCGGGGTGGTGGAGAAGGTCGGCGCGGTCGTCTCCGCGACGACGTTCAGCGCGGCCGTGGTCGTCGCCTTGCCCGACTGGTGCACGGCCCGCACGGCGACGGTGTGGCTGCCGAGCGCGAGGGTGGCGGCGGCGGACGTGGCGCTGCCGGAGGCGGTGGCGGCGACGCTGCCGTCGACGAGAAGCTCGTACTTCGAGATCAGGGACGCCGGGGTGGTCGCCGACCAGTGCACGGTGACGGCGCCCTTGGTGTAGTACGTCGTCCCGGACTTGCCGGCGCCGTCGACGGTGGTCGTCTTCAGGCCCTGCACGGGACCTGCGGCCCAGGCGCGGACGGTCGGGAGCTGGGAATAGAGGGAGCTGCCCGGGCACTGCGTGTTGAAGCCGTCGCGGTGGGCGGAGATCCGGTCGAAGGTGTACTTCGTGCCGGCGGTGAAGCTCTTGCCGAAGTAGTTGGTCTGGGTCGCGCCCGCGTTCAGCTCGACGGTGCCGGATGGGTCGGCGCCGTACTGGCCGAGCTTCCAGGCGGCGACGCGGGCGATCGAGGTGAGCGCGGCGTTCGTCGCGCTGTTGGAGACGTAGTTGCCGAGGACGGCGATCCCGGCGGACTCCCGGTTCCAGCCGTACGTGTGAGCGCCGAGCACCGGCAGGTCGGTGCCGCCCTTGCGGCCCTCGAAGACGGTGCCGCACTTGTCGACGAGGAAGTTGTAGCCGATGTCGTTCCAGCCCTCGACCTGTACGTGGTACGCGTAGATGCCGCGCACGATCGACGCCGAGTCGGCGCACGAGTAGTCGTTGGCGCCGTCGGTGTGGTGGACGAAGACGGCCTTGACGTCCGCGTTGTACTCCGGCGGATCCTGGACCAGGGACTCGTCGGCGCCCCATCCGGCGCGGGAGGTGATGGGCGGCTCGGGGGCGGTGGAGGCGGGGGCGGTCGGCACGGTGGCGGTGGCCGAGAGGGTCGGGGTGGGGGTCTCGTCGACGGTGAACGCGGCGGCGTCCATGCCTTCGGACGCCTCGGCCGAGGGGGCGGGCCGCCGCGCCTCTGCGTCGGTCACGACACCCGGGTCGACGAGGTTGACCTCAAGTCCCTTGGGCAGGGCGGCAGTTGTCCCGTCCGCGTGGGCGACCTGAACCTGCACTCCGTCGGAGGGCCCCACGTACAGCGGCTCGGACGCGCCGCGCGCGCCCTGCTCCGGCTTCTCCAGCGGATCGGTGTCGAGCTCCAGGTCGTGCCAGGCGCTCCACTCCCCCGTCTCCAGGCTGTGCGTGCGCACCTGCGCGGTGCCGTCGAGCTGCTTGCTCGCCCCGGTCCAGGAGACGCCGAGCAGCGAGAACTCCTTGGTGTCCTTGCGCGGCAGCTCGCGGCGCCCGCTCGTGATGACCGGCAGCGTGAGGTCGTAGACCTTCACGGGCCGCTTGTCCTGGAGGGCCGCGGCGGCGTCGTGGGAGGGGTTCGCGACGGCGTAGGCGGTCACGCCGCCCCCGCCGAGGACCACGGCCCCGAGGGTGATCCACGCCCTCCGCCGCAGGCTCATCGATCTGTACGCATGGGACACACGAGGACTCACGTTGTCGTCACTCACTCCGGGTTCGGGCCCAACGGGCTATGGCGCACCGCCACTTGTAGCTCACCCGTCGCACGGATAGCCACTTGGATCAGCGCACGCGACCCCGGAATCGTCACCGTCAAGCGGGGGCAAACCGGATGTTCGCCTCGCCGCAATCCGTGATTCACGCAAGCACCGCCCGCGCCCGGCGCACCCTCAATCGGCTTCCTGCTCCTGGGCGGCCATGAGCTCGTCCCCGTACGCGAAGGCCCACGCTCCGACAGCGTCGATCGGAGCGAGCAACGTCCGCCCCAGGGGAGTGAGTCGGTACTCGACGCGCGGCGGCGCACCCGGATGCGCCTGCCGCTCCACCAGCCCGTTGGACTGGAGGCGCCGCAGCGTCTCGGTGAGGACCTTGGAGCTGATCCCCCCGATCCGCGACCGCAGTTCGACAGGCCGCATGGGCCCGTCGCGCAGGGCCCAGAGCACGACGGCGTTCCAGGTGTTGGACAACAGATCGAAGGCCAGGCGGGCGCGGCAGTCGGCGAGGAAGGCGTCGGTCGTCACGTACCAAATGGTGCCCGACGGGCCCTCTAGCGTCGTTGCGAACGGTCCGGACACCTCCGGTCCGGACACGTCCTGGGAGGGATCGCGTGATGAGAATCGGCGTACTGGGCACGGGCAACATGGCGGACGCGCTCGCCACCCACTGGGTGCGGGCCGGGAACGAGGTTGTCGTCGGAGGGCGGGACACGGGCAAGGCGGAGGCGCTGGCGAAGCGCCTGGGCGGCGGCGCGAAGGCTGCCGCCCTGCGCGAGGCGGCCGAGTTCGGTCAAGTGGTCCTTGCCGCCCTGCCGTTCGGCGTGGGGGCGGCCCTGGCGCGGGAACTACGGGAGGCCCTCGCCGGCAAGGCGCTGATCGACTGCTCCAACCCCGTCGGCCCGGGCTTCCGGCTCCTGACGCAGAACGGGCCCTCCGCCGCACAGCAACTGGCAGCAGCAGCCCCGGAATCCCACGTGATCAAGGCGTTCAACCTCTGCCACGAGGACGTGTGGCGCATGACGCCACCCGTCTTCGACGGACGGCCCCTCGCGGTCCCGGTCTGCGGAGACGACGAGACGGCCCTCGCGCTCGTCCACGAACTGGTGCGACAGACCGGCTGCGAGCCGGTGCCCGGCGGCGGCCTCGACCGAGCCGGCCTCCTGGAGGCGACCGCCGCGCTCTTCATCGGCCTCTGGGTCGGCGAGGGCGCCGACGCCCAGGCGATCGCGCCCCCGCTGGCTTTCGCCACGGGCCCGGGCCCCGGGGAGTCGGCGGAGACCGGTCGGGCCCTTCGCTAGAAGTTCACGGCACCGGCCACGAGGACCGTCCATTCATTGGGCAGCCCTGCCGTACGCCAGTGGAACTCGTCCCCGTCTATCGAGCTGCCCCACCTCAGCAGCCCTCCCGGTTCCGGGAACACGGGGTAGCCGCCGAGCATGTCGTCCTGCGCCATGTCCCCGGCACTGGAGAGATCCGCTCTCTCCCTCTCGACGAATATCGCTTCGCGTCCTGGGGCCGGCGACGTCACACAGAGGAACTGCCCGATCTCCAGCCGCGGACAGTATTCCGCCAAAGTGACGTAGTCGTCGGGCAGTTCAGCCCCCAACCCGTCGAAGACCACGCGCCAGTCGATCCGCCGCGGAACCTCGATCCGCCGCGCACCCAGCCCCGGCAGCACGGCCTCCAGGGCCTGGATACTCAACAGCCGCCGCCACCGCGAGCCCGTCGGCGGCACGCTCGGCGCCCACATCGAAGCGGCGGAGGCCCGCCACAACACCCACTGCACGGAGTGGTGCGCGCTGCCCGCAGTGCACGACGGGCACGACGATGCCGTACGCGTCCCGTTACGACTGCCACTCACGCGGCGGCGATCAGGGCTGTCGGGAGGCGCTGATCCGCGAGGAGCGCCTCCACCCCAGAACGCCCCGAGACTTCAGTGACGTACGGCACATCTGTGCAACCAGTGACGTTCTTCGATGGTCCTTCGCTGAATAGAACATCTATGTCTGCCCGCGATACACGCGGGGTTTTTGTGAACTTCATCAAGGGGTGGGGCATTTGAGCCCGCGACACTCGCGTGGCAAGGGGCAGGACGCGCCCGTTTCGCACGCGTACAAGCCGCTGAGTCTCAAGCGGAGAGCATGGATCACGGTCGGCGCCGTCGTCCTCGGCGGTGCCGGTGTGACGGCGTACGCCATGGCGGGCGAGGAGACGCCCGCGGCGGACGCGCCCGTGCAGGCGCGCGGCTCCGAGGTGCACTCGGTGGAGCTGTCCGCGGCCGGAACCGGCAAGCGCGCGCTGTCGCAGCGGTCGACCGACGACTTCTCCCTGGTCGGTCTGACCTGGGACAAGCAGACCGCGGAGCTGGACGGCACGGCGCAGGTGCGGGTCCGCAGCAGTGAGACCGGCGCCTGGTCCGGCTGGCAGACGGTCGAGGCCGAGTCGCACCTGCCCGACCCGGGCACCGCCGACGCCAAGAGCGATGTCGTCGGCATGTCCGAGTCCCGCTGGGTCGGCCCGTCGGACGGTGTCGAGGCGCGCGTGGTCGCGGCCGACGGCTCCGCGTCCGCGCTGCCCAAGGGGCTCAGCCTGACGATGGTCGACCCGGGTGTCACGAAGAAGGAGGCCGCGCAGCAGAACGCCGCGCAGGACTACACCTCCCAGATATCCGCGCAGAACGCCGCGTTCAGCATCGACGAGTCGCCGTCCGCGAGCGCGAGTCCCACCGCCTCCGCGAGCGCGAGTGCGACCGCCACGGCGTCGGCCTCCGCGTCCGACACCGCGAGCCCGACCGGCTCCGCCACGTCGACCGCCGCCCCGACGCCGAGCGACTCCGCGACCGTGAAGCCCCCGGCCCCCGCGTCGACCGTCGCCAAGCCGCCGATGATCATGCGCTCGGAGTGGAAGCCGGACACGTCGAAGGCGGTCAACTACAGCCCGCCGGAGTACATCGACAAGATCCAGGCCGCGTTCGTCCACCACACGGTGGACACGAACAACTACAGCTGCTCGCAGTCGGCGGCCATCGTCAGGGCCGACTACCTGTACCACGTGACCCCCCGGCCGGCGGAGCACTACGACGGCTGGAAGGACATCGGCTACAACTTCCTCGTCGACAAGTGCGGCCAGATCTTCGAGGGCCGTGAGGGCGGCGTCGACGAGCCGGTGCTCGGCGCCCACACGTACGGCTTCAACTCGTACTCGACGGGCATCGCGATCCTCGGCAACTACGTGGACAACAAGCCGTCGCGCGCGGCCCTGGAGTCCGTGGCCCGCGTCGCCGCCTACAAGCTCGGCCAGTACGGCGTCAGCCCGACCGGCTCCGTGACCCTGGTCGCCAAGGCCGACACCGGCAAGTACACCAACGGCCAGAGCGCCACGCTCAAGACGATCGCCGGTCACCTGGACGCCTTCGCGACGGAGTGCCCCGGCACCCAGGTCGAGGACCGTCTCGGCACCATCCGCACGTACGCCGCGGGCGCGGGTGCCAGTTCCGCGATCCCGTCCTCGGACGTGAACAAGGACGGCCTCGGCGACGTCGTGTCCGGCATGCCGAAGGGTTCCAGCGGCGGTCAGATCGTGGTCGTGCCGGGCGGTACGGCCGGTCCCGACTCCGCGAAGAAGAAGCTGATCTCGCAGTCGAGCACCGGCGTCCCGGGCGCGGGCGAGAGCGGCGACGAGTTCGGCGCGGCCACCGCGACCGGCGACATCAACGGTGACGGCTACGCCGACATCGTCGTCGGCCAGCCCGGCGAGGACGACACGTCCGGACACACGGACCGCGGCGCGTACACGATTCTGTACGGCCCGAACTTCACCACCGGCGAGGGCGTGAACCTCGACGGCAGCTACGACCTGACGAACGCCCGCTTCGGCTCGGCCGTGGCCGTCGGCGACTTCAACGCGGACGGCAAGGCCGACGTGTTCGCCGCCTCCTCCGGCCTCGGCGGCACGTGGAGCGCCCGCTACGGCGACGGCTGGGACACCGACTCGATGATCACCACCGGTGAGTCCACCCTGGCCTACGAGGACGCCACGTCCGGCGACTTCAACGACGACGGCTACGCGGACGTCGCCCTCAACTACCGCGACGGCACCGGCGTCGGCCGCGTGGTCTGGTACAAGGGCGGCGAGGGCGGCCTGCGCAAGGCGGCCACGCTCGCGGTCAAGGGCGGCCGCTCCATCGCCGCCGGCGACATCAACGGCAACGGCGTCGACGACATCGTCATCGGCCAGCCCTACACCGCCGAGTCCGGCGCCCACTCCGGCGGCCAGGTCACCGCGGTCTACGGCGTCGCCGGCACGGGCCTGTCGACCGGTGTCTCGACCATCAGCCAGTCCACGTCGGGCGTGCCCGGCGCCTCCGAGTCCGGCGACGCGATGGGCTCGTCCGTCGCGATCGGCGACTACAACGCCGACGGCTACGGGGATGTCCTCACGGGCGCCCCGAACGAGGACATCACCCGCACCTCGAACCGCTCCAACGCCGGTACGTCACTGCTCCTCAAGGGCACCTCGGCCGGCCTGACCGGCACCGGCGCCCTCGCGGTCTCGCAGGACGAGGCCGGTGTCCCCGGCTCGACCGAGACCAACGACAACCTCGGTTCGGCGGCGGCTCTCGTCGACGTCCAGGGCTTCGGGCGGGCGAGCCTCGTGCTCGGCGTCGCCGGTGAGGACGCGGGCAACGGCACGCTCCTGTACGTCCCGACGTCGGACCCGGCGACCGGCGCGTACAAGTGGAGCCTGTCGCTCTCCAAGTACTACGGCCTGACCCAGTTCGGCACGAAGACGGGCGCCCGCCTCGGCACCAACCTGGCGCCGTAGCACGCTCATTGCGACCAGCAGGGGCCGTGGGGGCCGCTCAGTCCCCCACGGCCCCTTCGCGTTGCCGGACGTCCTGCAATCCGAGGTTCACATCAGCTGCGCGAGCGCGATGACGACGAGCGCCCACCAGCGGCGCGGATCGGGTTCGCCACCCGAAGGCTCGCCCCCGAAGGCTCGCCACTTGAAAGCCCGCCACCCGAAGGACTGTCGTCTGCGGCATGCGTGTCGGCCTGGTGATCGGCCATGCGATCGGCCTCCTCGAAGGGCCGCGGCGCGGCCGGGTCCCTCACATCGCTTCCCCACTGCTCCCGTACGCCCCATTTGCGCCGCCGCTTGCGCCGCCGCCCCCGCGTGGGTTACTCACTACACCCCACGGGCCCCCGGCCCCGACCGCAGGAGGGGGCGGCCGGGTCCGGGCCCGTGGCCGGCCCGAAGCACCTACACGGCCAGGCCGTTCGGCTCGCTCGGCTCGTACGAGACGGCCACCGCGCCGCCGCCGGGCAGCCCGTCGGCGCTGAGCGCGAGGCGGACGACCGGGCAGTCCTCCGCCTGGTTGGTCCGCCGCGGCTCGCAGTCGTTCAGGGTGCTGCGGCTCTCGCCGGGGCAGGCGGCGCTCTCCGGGACGTCGATCGCCAGGTACAGGTCGCCGTCGTGCGTGAAGCGGTACGTGCCGTCGGCGGCCGGCTCGGCGGGCTTCGCGTCGGGGCCGGTCACGACCCGCACCGCGAGGGCCGTGGCGTGCGCCCTGCGGCCCTTGCCGTGCGGCCCGTACACATCGACGGCGGCGCGCAGCGCACTCAGTTCGAGGGGCGTGCGGCCCGGGTCGAAGGCCGCGGAGACGGTGAAGCGCTCCGGTTCCCGGGTGCGCGGGCCGGGCCCGAAGTAGCCGTACGCGCTGATGACGAGCCGCGGCGTCTTCCCCGGGCCCGGCGCCGAACGGCCCGGCGCCCCCTCGCCGCACCCGTCCGGCACAGGGCGGCCCTCGGCGCGCAACAGCGGTGCCCAGTAAGCCGGTTGAGGACCGAAAGGTTCCGCGGGCCGGGCAAGGCCCAGCGCCACGGCCGCCGCGCAGAGCCCCACCGCGGTCCAGGCCCGCCACGACGGCCGACCCGTCGCGTACGTCATCCTCTGCTCCTGGCCCGCCGCGACACGACGGCGCGCAGCACCCGGCGCCCTTCCGTCGACACGTCGAGAGCGCGCCGCAGACCGCCCGCGCCGCCACCCGCGAGCAGCTCCAACACCCTTGTCTGGCGCCGGAGTTCGGCCGCGACGAGGGGCGACATGGCGTCCGTACGGCCTTCCCGGCGCGCGGCGACACCGGACGCGCCGTCCTCGACCGTGTCCAGCATCCGGTGCACCTGGAGCGCGGCCACCGAGCACGCGTCGGCCCAGCTGCGCCACTCCTCGGCGGGGGCGCGGTCGGGTGCGGCGCCCAGCATCCGGCGTACCAGCTCGGCGGCCTCGCCGTCGCCCGCGGCGCCTTCGAGGGTGCCCCGGGCCGCGGCGAGCCGCTCGGCCCACGCGGCACCGTCCTCGGCGAGGCTCGTCCACAGCGGGCGCAGCACCTCGTCGTCGGCGGCGTCTGCCCCGAGCAACGGCACGCACCGGTCGAGGCAGCCGAGCCCGCTCGCGGCGAGCACCCGTTCGTCGGCCTGCGCGATCAGTTCCACCAGGCTCATTGGACGTACGCCTCCCGGACCCGGACCCGACAATTCCCCTTGGGGACTCCGGGACTTACAGCGCCGCGGCCGCCGGGAACGTCACAGACGCCGTCACCGGGAGGCGACGCCGAGCCGGTCGAGGAACCGGAAGAACAGCTCCTCCGCCGACGGCTGCGCGTCCGCCCCGAGCACGTCGAGGATCGGCTGCCGCGCCACCGTGAGACCGCCCTCCGCCGCCCAGGAGACGGCGTGCTCCGCCGCGTCGTCGGGCGGCAGGAAGTAGTCCTCCAGGGAGAGTTCGTCCCCGCCGATGTACTGGGCCATCGCGGCCCGCCCCAGGCACGTCGTCCACGCGCCGCTCTGCGGCGCCGCCGCCTCGACGACGGCGCACCGGCTGTCCATGACGTACGCGAAGAGCGCGGGCGCACCGGTCTCCCCGGCCAGGGAGTTCATGCTCCCGACGTCCGGCGTCGGCTCACCGCCGCCACCCGGGCACTCCCACACCTGCCAGTCGCCGGCCCGCTCCTCCAGGAGCGCCATCTCGTCCCTGACCCCGCCCAGCGACTCGAGTTCCTTCAGCGGACGTCCGCTTCTGGCCACCACGTAATAACCCCAGTAGCCCATGCCCGTGCCCCCGTCCCCTGTACTGCACTGTTCGATGCGACTCGAGCCGAATACACCACAGGCATACGGGACTTCGCCACCGGAAACGCAAACTAGGCGTCGCCTGCACGCATCGTGGGACGGCCCAGGACCCGCAGGTTCTGGAGGCGGGTCATCGCCCGCACGAACAGGATCGCGGCGACGGCGCTCAGGATGTCGACGGTGTCGCTGAAGATCAGCGTGCCCGTCGCCGTCTTGATCTCGCCGATGGCCTCGGCACTGTCGTAATTTCTGTTCGCCGACCAGCGCAGGAGCAGGTTGAGCAGCCACAGGAACCACCACAGGTCGATCGTCCCGACCCGCGCCTCCTTGCGGGAGAAATCGAACCCGTCGGCGCTCGCCCGCCAGATGTCGTGCGCGATCCGGCGCGGGAACCAGAGGTTCACCACCGGCACCAGGAACCCGAAGATCGCCCAGGGCCGCGCCAAGCGCTGCCCGAGCGGCTCGATGACCTGCGCGTTGTCCCGCACCCGCAGGAACCAGGCGATGAAGCCGATCGCCGCGGCGACCACCGTCAGCAGCTGGGCGCGCCCCGCGAGCGTGTACAGGTCGTCGATCCGCTCCATGTCGGATTCGCTGAACCCGGAGAAGTCACCGGCCGCCAGATCCGCCGCGAACCGGTACTCGCCGATGCCCGTCACCACCGCGGCCAGATCGGCCACGATCACCAGGCACAGCAGCACGACCGCGGCGGTCGCGAACCCGTTCGGCGACCGCAGCGCCGAGAACCGGGCCGCCGGATCGTACGACGACGACGCATGCGCCTGCGCGCACCCCGCGCACAGGCCGCCTGCGGCCTGCACCTGATTCTTCCCGCATGTTCCGCACAGCACAGCTGCGCCCCTCCCCAGGGAAACACCGCGGACGTTCCGGCCCCCCGGCCGCGCGGCCTGCGGAACATAAGGCTCCACAGGCCGTGCTGTCCACCCCCGTATCCGCAGGTCAGCCGCTCAACTTCGCCGCCAGCTCCACGAACTGCCCCCACGTCAGCTCCGGCTTGTCCGGATCCCACAGCTTCTGCACCGTCGCCCGCAGCGGCATCCGGATGCCCTGCGCGACCTGTGCCTGGGTCTGGGCCTGCGCCAGATCGCACCAGACGGCGAAGGTCCCGCCGAGGATCTGGCCGTCGTACTTCGCGGGCACGGGCGTGGTCCCGCGCACGACGAGCGGCGTCCAGTTCTCGTAGATCCGCTGCCCGGTCGGGTAGACGAAGGTGTTCGGCTGGCCGAGCACGTAGTACAGGTACTCGTCGTTGTAGTTCGTCAGCTTCCGCCCGGCGCTCAGATACGAGACGGGCTCCCTGGCCCCGATCTCCTTGCCGGTCCAGTACGCGACCTCGATGTCCTTGTCCGCCTCGACGACACCGCCGGTGAAGAACCCGTCGTTCCAGGCCTTCAGCTTCCGGTCGTACGGGGCCATGGTCTTCGCCCGGTCGTTCAGCCACCCCTCGGCGAGGTCCTTCACCCGTGCGTTCGCCCCGTACTTCGCCCGCGCCGCGGCGGCGAGCTGCGGGTACGACGCCTCCGGGTTCGTCTTCATCAGCGCCCGGTACTCGTCGGCGCCCAGATGCCAGTACGCGCCCTTGAACAGCTGCGCGTACTCCTTCAGCAGATCGTCGACGATCTTCGCGGCCCCCGGCTTCGAGATGTCGACGGCCCCCCGCGCGGGCACCCCGCCCGCGTCGCGCAGCTGAAGGTCCGGGTGGGCCTGGATGACGGCGCCGAGGTGCCCGGGGGAGTCGATCTCCGGCACGACGGTGACATGCCGCTCCGCGGCCAGCGACAGGATCTCCCGCACCTGCGCCTTGCTGAGGTGCTCGGGCGACACGATCTCCGGATGCGTGTCGGAGGCGATGCGGAACGCCTGGTCGTCGGAGAAGTGCAGCCCGATCTGGTTGAACTTCAGGTCCCCGATCTCCCGGATCCGGTCCTTGATCCAGCCGGCCGTGAAGTGCTTGCGGGCGATGTCGAGGTTGAACCCGCGCTGCGCCTTGGCCGGTTCGTCGTCGACCACGCCCTCGGGTGCGGTCGCCCCGCCGTGCACCTCCTGCTTGAGCGTGCGCGTCCCGTAGAAGACCCCGGCGTCGCTCGGCCCGACGATCCGCACCCGCCCGCCCCGCACGGTCATCCGGTACGACTCCGCGCCCCCGGACCCGCCCAGCGCCAGCTCCACGTCCCCGGGCCCGGCGTCCGCGCCCTCCCCCTCGTATGTCAGCCCCAACTCGTCGGCGACCAGCCGCCCCTCCTCGGCCAGCGCCGCGTCCCGCACGACGACCTTCCCCCCGTCCGGCTTCCAGCCGGGCCCGCGCGCCGGGGTGAAGTCCCGTACGGACGGGATCGTGCGCGGGCGCGAGGACAGCGGATACGACCGGGTCGGCGACGGCGCGGCCGACGACGCCGTCGACTTCCCGTCGGACGGCGCCTGCCCGGCGGACCCGCCACCGTCGTCGGGCCACAACGCGGCAGTGAGCACCACGGCCCCGGCGGCCACGACGGCAGCAGCACCGAGCAGAACCTTCCGCTCCTTCTCCACCTGCACATCAACTCCCTAAAGGGGCGCGAGGCTGTATCAATCTGCGGCTCCGCCGCGGGGCGCGAGCAACAACAACGAGCCCGCACCCGCCCACGAAACAACACCCGCAACGGCGAGAACGCGAACCGTCCACGCGGCGCCGCCAAACTCTCCCGTCCGAGTGAAATTCGCGCATCCGTCGGACACCCGCAATCACCCCTCGCTAGCGTTACGGCCAACATCCCTCATCCCGCCCCGCCGCCGGAGGCACCCCTGCGCGCGCCGCACCGCCCCCCTCACGTACCCGGCCGCCTGCCCATACCGGCGCAGGCCACACCGCACGGGGGCCTCATCCACTTCAACGCGCTGCCGCAGGACACCGCCGAGGACGCCCTGCTGAGCTGCTGCGGCAGCCGCGCCTGGGCGCACCGGCTCGCCGCGCACCGCCCCTACCCGGATCTCGACGCGCTGCTCGCCGCGGCCGACGAGGCGGCGTACGACCTGGGCCCCGGCGATGTCACCCAGGCCCTGGCCTGCGAAGAACTCCCGCTGCCGCAGGGCGCGGCCGCCTACACGGCCGCCCACACCGCGCTGGCCGCGGCCCACTCCGCGTACGAGGACCGCTTCGGGCACGCCTTTGTGATCTGCCTCGACGCCGTCGCCCCCGGCGAGGCCCTCGACCACCTGCTCGCGGGGCTGCGCGACCGCCTCGGCAACGACAGGGAAGAGGAGCGGATCGTCGCCGCGGAGGAACTGCGGCGACTCGCCCGGGGCCGGATCGCGCGACTTGTCCGCAATCTCCCGAACGCCCGGACCGGGAGCCCGGACACGACAGGGCAGCAAAGCGCCACCAATAGCCCGTACGTGCCTGTTTGATTGCCTGTTTGATCACACCGGAGGCCCCCGGGCAAGCGAGCCGACAACTCGTCGATACGATGACGAGCGGCCGGTGGACCGTACCCGGCCGGGCCCGACCGACACCGAAGCCGGCGCGGCCCTAGTCCCCGCTCCCGGAGGGTTCTTCCGTGCCGGCTGGAACGCTGTACCGCGGCCGGGAAGGCATGTGGTCGTGGGTGGCTCATCGAGTCACCGGTGTCCTCATCTTCTTCTTCCTGTTCGTACACGTGCTGGACACCGCTCTCGTCCGCGTCTCCCCGGAGACGTACGACGAGGTCATCGCCACCTACAAGACGCCGATCGTCGCGCTCCTGGAATACGGCCTCGTCGCCGCCATCCTCTTCCACGCGCTCAACGGCCTGCGTGTCATCGCCGTCGACTTCTGGTCGAAGGGCCCGCGCTACCAGAAGCAGATGCTCTGGACCGTCGTGGGCATCTGGGTCGTCCTGATGGTCGGGGCCCTGTACCCCGTCCTCGGCCACGCCGTCCGTGAACTCTTCGGGAGCTGAGGCCAGACATGTCTGACACCACCCTCACCAAGGACTCCGGCTCCTCCGGCGTCGGCCCCGTCGAGGGCGCCCCGCTCTACGACGTCGACAACCCGGCCCCGTACATCGAGGCGCCGCGCAAGCGGACCTCGAAGACCGGCAAGGGCAGCCGCGGCAACTTCGAGATGGCCGCGTGGCTCTTCATGCGCCTGTCCGGTGTCGTCCTGGTCGTTCTCGTCCTCGGCCACCTGCTGATCCAGCTCGTCCTCGACGGCGGCGTCTCCAAGATCGGCTTCGCGTTCGTCGCGGGCCGCTGGGCGTCCCCGTTCTGGCAGGGCTGGGACCTGCTGATGCTGTGGCTCGCGATGCTGCACGGCTCCAACGGCCTGCGCACGGTCATCAACGACTACGCAGAGCGCCCCCAGACCCGCCTGTGGCTGAAGGGCCTGCTGTACGCCGCGACGGTCTTCACCGTCCTGCTGGGCACGCTGGTGATCTTCACCTTCGACCCGAACATCCGTTAAAGCCGAGGCGAGCGAACCCGTGAAGATTCACAAGTACGACACCGTCATCGTCGGCGCCGGCGGCGCGGGCATGCGCGCGGCCATCGAGTCGACCAAGCGCAGCCGCACCGCGGTGCTGACCAAGCTCTACCCCACCCGCTCCCACACGGGCGCCGCGCAGGGCGGCATGGCCGCCGCGCTGGCCAACGTGGAAGAGGACAACTGGGAGTGGCACACCTTCGACACGATCAAGGGCGGCGACTACCTGGTCGACCAGGACGCCGCCGAGATCCTGGCGAAGGAGGCCATCGACTCGGTCCTCGACCTGGAGAAGATGGGCCTGCCGTTCAACCGCACCCCGGACGGCACCATCGACCAGCGCCGCTTCGGCGGTCACTCCCGTAACCACGGCGAGGCCCCGGTCCGCCGGTCCTGCTACGCCGCGGACCGCACCGGCCACATGATCCTCCAGACGCTGTACCAGAACTGCGTCAAGGAGGGCGTGGAGTTCTTCAACGAGTTCTACGTCCTCGACCAGCTCATCGTCGAGGAGGACGGCGTCAAGAAGTCGGCGGGCGTCGTCGCGTACGAGCTCGCGACCGGCGAGATCCACGTCTTCCAGGCGAAGTCGGTCATCTACGCGTCCGGCGGCACCGGCAAGTTCTTCAAGGTGACGTCGAACGCGCACACCCTGACCGGCGACGGCCAGGCCGCCTGCTACCGGCGCGGGATCCCGCTGGAGGACATGGAGTTCTTCCAGTTCCACCCGACCGGCATCTGGCGCATGGGCATCCTCCTGACGGAGGGCGCCCGCGGTGAGGGCGGCATCCTCCGCAACAAGGACGGCGAGCGCTTCATGGAGAAGTACGCGCCGGTCATGAAGGACCTCGCGTCCCGTGACGTCGTGTCCCGCTCCATCTACACGGAGATCCGTGAGGGCCGCGGCTGCGGTCCCGAGGGCGACCACGTCTACCTCGACCTCACGCACCTGCCGCCGGAGCAGCTCGACGCCAAGCTCCCGGACATCACCGAGTTCGCGCGGACGTACCTCGGCATCGAGCCCTACACGGACCCGATCCCGATCCAGCCGACCGCGCACTACGCCATGGGCGGCATCCCGACGAACGTCGAGGGTGAGGTCCTGGCGGACAACACCACCGTCGTCCCCGGCCTGTACGCCGCCGGTGAGGTCGCGTGCGTGTCCGTGCACGGCGCCAACCGCCTCGGCACCAACTCGCTGCTCGACATCAACGTCTTCGGCAAGCGCGCCGGCATCGCCGCCGCGGAGTACTCCCACAAGGCCGACTTCGTCGAGCTGCCGGAGAACCCCGCGTCGCTGGTCGAGGAGACCGTCGAGCGCCTGCGGAACTCGACGGGCACGGAGCGCGTCGCGGTCCTGCGCAACGAGTTGCAGGAGTGCATGGACGCCAACGTGATGGTGTTCCGCACCGAGCAGACGATCAAGACGGCCGTCGAGAAGATCGCCGAACTGCGCGAGCGCTACAAGAACGTGTCCATCCAGGACAAGGGCAAGCGCTTCAACACCGACCTCCTCGAGGCCATCGAGCTGGGCAACCTGCTCGACCTCGCCGAGGTCATGGCGACCTCGGCGCTGGCCCGCAAGGAGTCGCGCGGCGGTCACTACCGCGAGGACTTCCCGAACCGCGACGACGTCAACTTCATGCGCCACACCATGGCGTACCGCGAGGTCGGCGACGACGGCAGCGAGTCCATCCGTCTCGACTACAAGCCGGTCGTCCAGACCCGCTACCAGCCGATGGAGCGTAAGTACTGATGGCAACCCCGATCATGGACAAGGCGGAGGCGGCCGGCAAGGCCGAGCCCGGGTTCGCCGACTCCCCGTACATCACCGTCACCTTCCGGATCCGCCGGTTCAACCCGGAGGTCTCCGCGGACGCGGTCTGGGAAGACTTCCAGCTGGAGATCGACCCGAAGGAGCGTGTCCTCGACGCCCTTCACAAGATCAAGTGGGACCAGGACGGTTCGCTGACCTTCCGCCGTTCCTGCGCGCACGGCATCTGCGGGTCCGACGCGATGCGCATCAACGGCAAGAACCGCCTTGCTTGCAAGACGCTCATCAAGGACATCAACCCGGAGAAGCCGATCACGGTCGAGGCCATCAAGGGCCTGACGGTCCTGAAGGACCTGGTCGTGGACATGGACCCGTTCTTCCAGGCCTACCGGGACGTCATGCCGTTCCTGGTGACCAAGGGGAACGAGCCGACGCGCGAGCGTCTCCAGTCCGCCGAGGACCGCGAGCGCTTCGACGACACGACGAAGTGCATCCTCTGCGCGGCCTGCACCTCCTCCTGCCCGGTGTTCTGGAACGACGGCCAGTACTTCGGTCCGGCCGCCATCGTGAACGCCCACCGCTTCATCTTCGACTCGCGCGACGAGGCCGGGGAGCAGCGCCTGGAGATCCTCAACGACCGTGACGGCGTGTGGCGTTGCCGCACGACCTTCAACTGCACGGACGCCTGCCCGCGCGGCATCGAGGTCACGAAGGCGATCCAGGAAGTGAAGCGCGCGCTCATCACGCGCCGCTACTGACCCTCCCGGTCACGCCCTGTGCGCGGGCCCCGCTCCTTCCCGGGAGCGGGGCCCGCGCCTTTTCACCGGCCGTCGACGACCGACACCCCCCGCTCGAAGAACGTCTCCAGAGCCACCGTCGCCTGTGTCCCGCTCACTCCCTCGATGGCGTACAAGCGGCGCAGCACGTCCTGGAGTTGCTGGGTCGTGGCTGTGCGGACCTTGACCAGGACCGAGGCGCTGCCCGCGATGACGTGGGCCTCCACGAGTTCGGGGATGGCCGCGAAGTGCTGTGCGGACTCGCCCATCCAGGACGACGACTCGACCATCACGTACGCCAGTACGCCCTGGCCGAGGGCCGCCGGGTCGACGTCGATCGTCGTGCGGCGGATGACGCCCCGTTCGCGCAGTTTCCGTACGCGCTCGTGGGCGGCGCCCGCCGAGAGGCCGACCTCCTTGCCGAGCGCCGCGTACGCGGTCGTCGCGTCGCGTTGCAGTGCCGCGATCAGCTTCCGGTCGATGTCATCCACGATCTCCATGGCATAACCGTATCTTGTTCTGTCATAGTCGTTGGCGACAGGATGAGATTCGGTTCCGCACCAAGACCGTGGGGGTTGATCGTGTCCACAGATACCGTTCCCGTCTCGTACGACATCCTCGATGAGCGCTTCCGCACCGGGCGCTGCGCCAACGGCGACCACTTCTTCCAGGTCCTGCACACCGGCGGGCGCTGGGTCGAGGGGCCCGTCTACCTGCCCGCCTGGCGTCAGGTGATCTGGAGCGACATCCCGAACGACCGGCTGCTGCGCTGGGACGAGACCAGCGGCGCGGTGAGCGTCTTCCGCTCCCCCGCGGGCCACATCAACTGCAACACCGTCGACCGGGAGGGCCGGCTGATCCACTGCGAGCAGGGCAACCGGCGCGTGACGCGGACCGAGCCCGACGGCTCCCTGACCGTGCTCGCGGACCGGTGGGAGGGGAAGCGGTTCAACAGTCCGAACGACGCCGTGGTGCGCTCCGACGGGTCGATCTGGTTCTCCGACCCGGACTTCGGGATCACCAGCGACTACGAGGGCTTCCGCGCCGAGTCCGAGATCGGCGCCAACAACGTGTACCGAATTGATCCCGATGGACGTCAAGTGACGCTTGCTGCCGATGGGTTCGGGGCTCCGAACGGGCTCGTCTTCTCGCCCGACGAGAGCGAGCTGTACGTCTCCGACACGCGCGGCGGCGTGATCCGCGTCTTCGACGTACGGGACGACGGGACGCTCT
The DNA here is from genome assembly GCF_040679615.1 of Streptomyces sp. NPDC052225. Classification (NCBI taxonomy): domain Bacteria; kingdom Bacillati; phylum Actinomycetota; class Actinomycetes; order Kitasatosporales; family Streptomycetaceae; genus Streptomyces; species Streptomyces sp. NPDC052225. The sequence continues at coordinate 36,612 of NZ_JBFAVD010000038.1, forward strand.
CCGACGGCAAGGTGTTCGCCGAGATGAAGGACGGGCTCGGGCGGTTCGACAATCTGCGGTTCGACGACGAGGGGCGGTTGTGGGCGGCGGCGATGAGCGGCGGCGTGCACTGTTACGACCCCGACGGCACGCTGATCGGGCGGCTGCTCACGCCGGAGCCGGTCGCCAACATCGCGTTCGGCGGGCCCAAGAACAACATCATGTTCCTCGCCGCGTCGACCTCCCTGTACTGCCTGATGACGGCCGTCACGGGGGCGCCACGCATTCGCCGTCGATGACATGAAGGGCGTTCGCCCGATGCATGGCTAATCTGACGGTATGTCACCTGAGACGCCCGAACTCGAGATCCTCGGCTTCGACAACACCCTGCTGCCGGTCGGCGACCTGCCCGAGGCCGTCGCCTTCTACGAGCGCGCCGGGTTCCCCGTGAAGTTCCGGCTCGATGAGGCCGGGATCGCCCTGCTCGGCGTCGGCAAGGAGACGCCGGGGCTGCTGCTGCGCGCCGAGGAGGGGTTCGGGCACCGGCCGCCGGGCTGGCCCGCGGCGCGGCTGTGGCTGGAGGTCCCGGACGCGCGGGCCGCCGCCGACCGGCTGCGCGCCGCGGGCATCGAGCCGCTCGACGCCCCCTTCTCCACCTCCACCGGGTACGTGGTCGAGTTCGCCGACCCGTGGGGCAACGTCGTCGGGTTCACCGACTACCTCAAGCGCCCGGAGCTGGCCCGGAGTTGAGACCCCCGTCACGTAGGACGACTCTCGCTTGAACGCGTTCAAAAACAGGTCTACATTCATGCCTGTCAGCGTTTTTGAACGCGTTCAAGGAGGGTGGGGCATGGACCTCACAGTCGTCGCATACGTCGTCTACCTCGTCGTCAGCATCGGTCTGACCATCTGGGTGGCGCGCACCCTGAGCCGTAACGGCCGGATCTTCCTGGCCGACGTGCTGCACGGGAACGAGAAGCTCGCCGACGCCGTGAACCACCTTCTGGTGGTGGGCTTCTACCTGGTCAACCTCGGGTTCGTCGCCCTCTACCTGAGCGGGGACGAGGACATCGCGACCACCCGCGAGGTCTTCGAGGCCCTGTCGACCAAGCTCGGCGTCGTCCTCCTCGTCCTCGGCGTGATGCACCTGGGCAACGTCTATGTCCTCAACAAGATCCGGCGGCGCGGCGTCATGGAGCGCGAGCAGCAGCCGCCGGTCCCGCCGCAGGGGTGGGCCGCTCCGGTCGCCGGGGCGTGAGTGCGGTGGGGAGCACGGGGGAGGCAGTGGACCGGGGCGCCCGGGGGGACGCCCCGGTCCGCCGGCTGACCGTGCTGTACGACGCGGAGTGCCCGATGTGCACGTTCGCCCGGAACTGGCTCGTGAAGCAGCGGCAGTTGGTGCCGCTCGACCTGGTGCCGGCCGGGCAGTCCCGGGCCCGGGAGCTCTTCCCCGGCCTCGATCACGCCGCGACCCTCAGCGACATCACGGTGATCGCGGACGGGGGTCAGGTCTACCGAGGGCCCGCCGCGTGGATCGTCTGCATGTGGGCGCTGCGGGCGCACCGGGCCACGGCCCACCGCCTCGCGACGCCCGCCGGGATGAAGGTCGCCAAGCGGGTCGTCCTCACCGCGGCCAAGTACCGCGCGGCGCGCTGGGAGGACCACGCCTGGAGCGAGGGCCCGTACCGGCGGGCCGACGGATGGACGTACGACCCGAAGGACGGCTGGTTCTACGAGGCCTACGGGTATCAGGACGAGCCTGGGCCCGCCTGTGACAGCGGCTGTCGCGCGGCCGATTAGGCTCGGGGCCGTGGCAGCAGAGAAGGACGGGAAGACCGAGGGCAAGGGCGCGAAGAGCGAGCAGACGCGCGCGCTGATCCTGGAGACCGCGATGCGGCTGTTCCGGGAGCGGGGCTACGACAGGACCACCATGCGGGCCATCGCCCAGGAGGCGGGGGTCTCGGTCGGCAACGCGTACTACTACTTCGCGGGCAAGGAACACCTCATCCAGGGGTTCTACGACCGGATCACCGCCGAGCACCTGGCGGCGGTCCGGTCCGTGCTCGACACGGAGACCGATCTGGAGAAGCGGCTCGCCGGGGTCCTCACGGCGTGGCTGGAGATCGCGGAGCCGTACCACGAGTTCGCGGCGCAGTTCTTCAAGAACGCGGCCGACCCGGACTCGCCGCTCAGCCCGTTCTCGCAGGAGTCCGAGGGCGCCCGCGAGGTCGCGATCGGACTGCACCGCGAGGTGCTCGCCGGGTCGAAGGCGAAGGTCCCGGCCGAACTGGCCGAGATCCTCCCCGAGTTGATGTGGCTCTCGCAGATGGGGCTCGTCCTGTACTGGGTCTTCGACTCGTCCGAGGGGCGCGAGCGCAGCCGGCGGCTCGCCGAGCGGGGGGCCCGGCTGACGACGCGGGGCGTGGCGCTCGCCCGGTTCCGGGTGCTGCGGCCGCTCGTCATGGAGGTGCACGAGCTGTTCATCGACTTCCTGCCGGGGATGACGCAGCGGGTGGCCGGGGCGAAGGGCTGAGCGGGGCGCACGGGCCGACCCCTCTTACCTTTACCTCAGCTTTGAACGGTACGTTCGCCTGATGCCCGGCACATCCCACTCCTCCGCGTACCCGCAGCTCAGCCGCCGTACCGCCCTCGGCATCGGCCTCGGCCTCGGTTCGGCCGCCGCCCTCGCCCTGCCCGCGCAGTCGGCGTCGGCGGCCTCCGCCGTCGGGGGGTCGCGGCTCGCCGCCTCCGGGGTGCAGGTCCGGCGCGCGGCGGGGGCGCCGAAGCTGCCGAAGCTCGCCGCGAAGGCCTGGCTCGTCGCCGACAACGACACCGGCGAGGTGCTCGCCGCCTACAACGCGCACCGGCCACTGCCGCCCGCCTCGACGCTGAAGATGCTGTTCGCGGACACGGTCCTGCCGGAGTTCGACCGTGACCTGGAGCACAAGGTGACGGCCGCGGACCTGGCCGGGATCCCGTACGGCTCCAGCCTCGTCGGCATCCAGGCCGGCACCACGTACACGGTCCACCAGCTGTGGCAGGGCGTGTTCCTGCGGTCGGGGAACGACGCGGTGCACGTGCTCGCCTCGATGTACGGCGGCGTCGACAAGACGGTCGCCGCGATGCAGGCCCGTGCCGCGGACCTCCGGGCCGGGGACACGCATGTCGTCAGCCCCGACGGGTTCGACCACAAGGGGCAGGTCTCGTCCGCGTACGACCTCACGCTCTTCGCCCGCGCCGGCCTCAAGAACAGCGACTTCCGCGGCTACTGCGGCACCGAGGTCGCCGACTTCCCCGCGGGCGGCGGCAAGACCTTCCAGATCCAGAACACGGACCGACTGCTCACCGGGCAGGGCGTCTCCGCGTACCGGGGGCTCATCGGCGTCAAGAACGGCTACACCTCGCACGCCGGGAACACCTTCACCGGGGCCGCGACGCGCGACGGCCGCACGCTTCTCGTCACCGTGATGCATCCGAAGTCCGGCTACGAGGCGGTGTACGAGGAGACTGCGGCGCTGCTCGACTGGGCGTTCTCGGCGGGCCGCTCGGCGCGGGCGGTCGGGGAACTGGTGACGCCGCTGAGCGAGCGGCCTGCGGCGTCTCCCTCGGATTCGGCGTCCCCCGCGGCGGGGGCTCCGGCGGCGGTGTCGTCCTCCGGGGGTGGGGACGGGTGGGCGTTCGGGGGGTCCGCGGCGGTGGCGGCGGTCGCGGGTGGGGGGTTGTGGGCGCTGCGGCGCAGGGTTCGGCCTACTGGGCGGCGGCGGGCTTAGCGTCTGCCATCGGCGGTTGGGTTGCCGGGTGCGGCGTTCGTCGTGGCTGGTCGCGCAGTTCCCCGCGCCCCTGAGATGCGCACCTTCGGTGCGGCATCTCATCGGGCGCGATCGCGTCGGGGAAATGCGACGCGAAGCGTCGGCATTTCAGGGGCGCGGGGCTGTGTCATTAGCGGCTCCGCCGCGGGGCGCGACCAGCCCCCACCGGCCGGCAGTCGCTCACGTACCGGCGAACCTACGGCGAAACGTCCACGTCGTCCGACAGCTCCACGTCAAAGACCAGCGGCGTCTCCCCCACCGTCACATGCCGTGCCACCGGCGCCGACCGACGGGCCGTGACGGCCAGGACGTACGCCCCGGGCTCCGGCACCGCCACGATGTACGAGCCGTCGGCCAGGGACTCGACGCGGTCGAGCTGGCGGCCGGCGCGGGAGATCAGGGTGACGACGGCGTCGCCGAGCGGCGCACCGTCGGGCCCCCGCAGGAACCCGTGGACCACCGTGGCCCCGGCCCCCGACACGGCGGCCTCCGGCGCCGGAGGCGCTTCGCGGGGCTCCACCGCCAGGTGCGGCAGGCGGCGCTCCAGGCCCGCGGGCAGCCACCAGTTGGAGCGGCCGAGCAGATGCATCGCCGCCGGCACCAGCGCCGTACGGAGGATGAACGCGTCGAGGGCGACCGCCGCCGCGAGCCCGATGCCGGCCATCGCGCCTTCCATGTCGCCGCTGAGGACGAACGCGGAGAAGACGCAGACCATGATCAGCGCCGCGCAGTTGATGACGCGGCTGGTCTCGGCGAGGCCGACGCGGACGGCGCGGGCGTTGTCCTTGGTGTGCACCCACTCCTCGTGCATCCGGCTGACCAGGAACACCTGGTAGTCCATGGAGAGGCCGAAGAGGAGGCTGAGCATGATGACCGGGAGGAAGGCCGTGATCGGCCCCTCCTTGCCGATGCCGAGGGCCTCCGCGCCCCAGCCCCACTGGAAGATCGCGACGAGGACGCCGAAGGAGGCCGCGGCCGCGATCAGGTTCATCAGGGCCGCCGTCAGCGGCACGACGAGCGAGCGGAACGCGACGAGGAGCAGCAGGAAGCCGAGCGCGATGATCGTGCCGACGAAGTAGGGCAGCCGGTCGCCGGTCACCGCCGCGAAGTCCTTGAAGATGGCCGTCACACCGCCGACATGCGCCTCGACGCCGGAGTCCGGGATGACGTCGTCGCGCAGCCGGTCGATGAGTTCGTCGGTCTTCACCGACTGCGGTGAGGTCGTCGGGACCACCTGGATGACGGAGACGCCGTTCGCGGGCGGCACGGCCGCGACCTGGGCGACGCCCTCGGTCGTACGGATCCTCGCGACGAGGTCGGTGGCGTCGGCGCCGCCGGGGACGACGACCTGGAGCGGGCCGTTGAAGCCGGGCCCGAACCCCTCCGCGAGGAGGTCGTAGGCCTGGCGGGTGGTCGTCGACTCCTTGTGGTTGCCCTGGTCGGTGGCGCCCAGGCGCAGCGAGAGCACCGGGATCGCGAGGGCCAGCATGACGACGAGGGCCGCCGCGCCGATCGCCCGCGGGCGCTTTTGGACGTACGTCGACCAGCGCGCCGCGAGACCGCTCGCCTCGGCCGACTCCGGCCCGTCCGCGGCGAGGCGGCGGCGCTGGCGGCGGCTGAGGACGCGCGGGCCGAGCAGGCCGAGGAGGGCGGGCAGCAGGGTGACCGCGGCGAGGACGGAGAGGACGACGGTCAGGGACGTGGCGATGACGACGCCGTCCAGGAACCGCATGTCCATCACGAGCATCCCGGCGAGGGCGATGCACACGGTGCCGCCCGCGAACAGGACGGCGCGCCCCGAGGTGTTGAGGGCCTGGACCGCCGACTCCTCGGGTTCCATGCCGCGCTGGATCCCGCGGCGGTGCCGGGTCACGATGAACAGGGCGTAGTCGATGCCGACGCCGAGTCCGATCAACGAGCCGAGCAGTGGGGCGACTTCGGGTACGTCGGTGACGTGGCTGAGCAGGGTCGTGGCCATGGCGCCGGTGCCGACGCCCATCACGGCGATGACGATCGGCAGCGCCATCGCGAACAGCGAGCCGAACGCCAGGAAGAGGACGACGGCGGCGGCCGCGATGCCGACGAGTTCGGACAGGCCCTGCGGCGGCTCCTGGACGCGGGTGATGGCCTGGCCGCCCAACTCGACCTGGAGTCCGCCTCGTTCGGCCTTCTGCGCGCGGTCGACGACGTCCTGGACGAGGTCCTTGGGCACCGAGTTCGCCTGCTCGGCGAAGGTCACCTGGGCGTAGGCGATGGTGCCGTCCTTGCTGATCTGTGCCGCGCCCCGCTCGCCCGCGTACGGGCTCGCGACCTCGCCGACGCCCTTCATCGCGGCGATGTCCTTGAGCGCGGGCTCGATCCGGGCGCGTACGTCCCGGTCCCGTACCGTTCCGTCCGCGACCTTCCAGACGACGGTGTCCGTGTCGCCGGAGCGTTCCGGGAACGCCTTCGTCATCTCGTCGTAGGCCGTCGTGGAGTCGGTGTCGGGCAGGGAGAAGACGTTCGAGTAGTTGGTCCCCGCCGCGCTTCCCGCGGCCCCGAGGCCGAACAGTGCCCCCAGCCACAGCACAAGGACCACGAGCCGGTGCCGATAGCACCACCGTGCCAATGCCGTCACGTGCTCACTCCTGTCGATGCGTCGTTCGTCGGCCGTCCCCCGGGCCTGCGCCACAGCATCGACCGCCGGGCCCGCCGATTCCCGCGCCGCGCCATGACTCTCAAGGAACTCCAAGGTCCGTACGCGGCACGGGCATTCGGGGTTCGCCGATACTGAGCCCATGACGGTCAACGGGACGGACCAGGGCCAGGACACCCCCGCGACGGTGCTCGTCGTCGAGGACGAGCCGAGCATCGCCGACGTCCTCGCCATCGCCCTGCGCTACCACCGCTTCGACGTGATGACCGCGGGCACCGTGCGCCAGGCCCTCACCCTCGCCGAACGCACCCGGCCCGACGCGGCGCTCCTCGACATCATGCTGCCGGACGGGGACGGGCGGGCGCTCGGTCAGGAACTGCGCGTACGGCAGCCCGAGTTGGCACTCGTCTTCCTCACCGCGCGGGACGCCCCCGCCGAGGTCGTCGGCGCGCTCGGCTTCGGCGACGACTACATCACCAAGCCCTTCAACATCGACGAGGTCGTCGCCCGGCTGCGCGCCGTGCTGCGCCGCACCCGCCCGGCCGACGTCCTGCCGCAGCGGCCCCCGCTGACGTACGGGGAACTGGAGCTGGACGAGGCGACGTACACCGCCCACCGGGCCGGCCGCAGCGTGCAGTTGACGCCGACCGAGTACGCACTTCTTCGCTTCCTCGTGCGCAACGGCGGCCGGATCGTGCCCAAGGAGCAACTGCTGCGCCACGTCTGGCAGTTCGAGCACGCGGCGACGGCCGAGTCCACCGTCGTCGAGACCTACGTCAGCTATCTGCGCCGCAAACTCGACACCCTGGGGCCGCCGTTGATCACGACCCGGCGCGGTGTCGGTTACGGGCTGGCGGCCCTGTGACCCGCAGGGGCATGCACTCGCTGCGCGCCAAGCTGACGCTCGCCAGCGTGGCGCTGCTCGCTCTCGGCATCGTCGCGGCCACCGCGGTCAGCCTGATGGCGATGAAGCACTACCTCCTCGACACCATCGACGAGGAGCTGCGGTCGTCGCGCGCGTCCGTCCAGCACACCGGGATCACCCTGCGCCAGATGGACGCCCTGGCCCAGCTGGGGATCGCCCTCGACAACATGGCGGACGGCGAGGTCGGCCCGTCGGGCTCCCTCGTGCACACCAACTCACTGTTCGTCGCCGTCGACGCCCACGGCGACCCCGTCGCCATCGGCGACTTCCGGCCGACACCCCGGCAGCGCACCTTCGCCGCCGCCGTCGACGACCCGGCCGCCGCCGCCCGCGACGGCTCGGTGCGGGACGTGACCCTGGACGGCGACCCGTACCGGATGACCGCCGCGTCCCTCACCGACGGCGCGACCGTCCTGATGGCGACCTCCACCGCCGATCTGCACTCCGGGATCAAGAAGGTGCTGCGGCTCGATCTGGCCTTCGGCGTCTTCCTGTTGGTCCTCCTCTGCGTCCTCACGATGATCGGCGCGCACCGCCGGCTGCGCCCCCTGGAGGACATGGTGGAGACGGCGTCCGCCATCGCCGAGGGGGATCTGACCCGGCGGGTGCCGCAGCGCCGCGACCCCGTCCAGGAGACCGAGCAGCTGCGCCTCGCCCTCAACTCCATGCTCCACCAGGTCGAGTCGGCCTTCGAGACGCGCGAGCGCAGCGCCTCCCAGCTGCGCCGGTTCGTCGCCGACGCCTCCCACGAACTGCGCACGCCCCTGTCCGCGATCCGCGGCTACCTCCAGCTCTACGACAAGGGCATGCTCCGCGACCCGCAGGAACGGGCCCGCGCCTGGCGCCGGGTCAACGCCGAGGCCGACCGGATGCAGCGCCTCGTCGACGAGCTCCTCACCCTGGCCCGCCTCGACCAGCAGCCCGAACTGCGCTTCAGGAACGTCGACCTGAGCCGTCTCGTACGGGACGCGGCGGACGATCTGCGGGTGCAGCAGCCGGAGCGCCCGGTGACGGTGACCGCCGAGGGCGCGGTCCTCGTACGGGCCGACGAGTCGGGGCTGCGCCAGGTCCTCGGCAATCTGCTCGGCAACGTACGCGTGCACACGCCCGTGGACGCGGCGGTCGCGCTGTGCGTGACGCGGGAGGACGGGGTGGTGCGGCTCGCCGTCGCCGACGAGGGGCCCGGGCTCGCGGAGCAGGACGCGGCACGGGTCTTCGACCGGTTCTTCCGGGCCGGCGGGGCCGCGGGCAGCGGGCTCGGGATGGCGATCGTGCAGGGCGTCGTCGCGGCCCACGGGGGCACGGTGGCGGTACGGTCGCGGGAGGCCGCGGGGACGGGTCTCACGGTGACGGTGTCGCTGCCCGCCGGCACCGGGACGGGCAGCGGTCAGGAGCGGACCAGCGCCCAGACCGTCTTGCCGTAGCGGCCCCGGTGCCACACGCCCCACGCCTCGGCGAGCGCCTCGACGATGTACAGGCCGCGCCCGTGCTCGTCGTACGGGGACTGCGGCCGGCGCGGCTCGGGGTGCGCGCCGGACTCGTCGGAGACCTCGATGAAGCAGGAGCCGTCCGCGAGGACCGTCACCGCGACCTCGAACTCCCGCTCCCGCGCGGGCCCGTGGCGGATCGCGTTCGTCACCAGCTCCGAGACGAGCAGGACGGTCGCGTCGAGACCGTCGGCCGGTCCCGTGTGTCCCCACACGGCCAGATGGTCGCGCACCCGCATCCGCGCCACCCCCACCGAGGCCGGGTGGCGCGGCAGGCTGAACGCACTGCGCCGCAACACACGCAGCCACCTCCCCTTCGCCCACATGATGCACACGACGAACACGGATTCGCCACACCGCGCAGGGCCGGAGAGGTCAGATCCAGTCGAGGCTCCACAGCCGGAACACGCCGGTCCCGTCGGAGAGGTACTGGCCGCCGGTGATGTCCTCCGTGCTGAGCACGTACTCCTTGCGCTGCCACAGCGGGATCAGCGGCACGTCCCGCGCGACCTCTTCCTGGAGCAGGCGCAGGTCCTTGAGGGTGCGGCTGCGGTCCTCGTACTGCTGGCTCGACACGATCAGGTCGTCGACCCGCTTGCTGCTGTACCCGTTGTGCATGCCGGAGCCGGTGCGCACGAGCTGCGCCGTGAACGTGTCCGGATCGGGGAAGTCCGGCAGCCAGCCGACCGCGAACGCGTCGAGCTTGCCCCCGGTGTAGCGGGTCTGGAACTCCGCCCAGTCGTAGTACTTCGTCGTCACCGAGAACAGCTTCGTGGACTCCAACTGCCGCTTGATCTCCGCGGCTTCGGCCTTGGAGGCGGCGCCGCGCGAGTACGCGTACTCGAAGCGGAGCGGTGTCGACACCCCCGCCTCGCGCAGCAGCTCGCGCGCCCGCGCCACATCGCGCTTGGGGTACGTGTCGAAGAACGACGTGGTGTGGCCGGTGATGCCGCGCGGCACCAGGGAGAAGAGCGAGTCGACGGTGCCCTGGTACACCGACTCGACCAGCTCGTCCCGGTCGATGACCGCGGCGAGCGCCTGGCGCACCCGGCGGTCGTGCAGCGGCCTGCCCTTGCGCACGTTCAGGACGAGGTTGCGGGTCTCGGCGCTGTCCACCTCGATGAGCCGCTGCTGCGGGTCGCTCGTCGACAGCTTCGAGAGCAGCTCCGGCGGCAGCTGGCGCGCCGCGACGTCGACGGCCTTCTTCTCCCAGGCGGACTGGAGCGCCGCCGAGGTCTTGTAGTAGCGCAGCACGGTGGAGTGCGCGGGGACCTTGGCGGGGCCCTGGTAGCGGGAGTTGGGGGCGAGCACGGCCTTGCTGCCCGGCGTGTACGACTTGAGCGTGTACGGGCCCGTGCCGTCGACGGTGTCGCCGCTGCGCAGCGCGTTCGCCGGGTACACGTTCCGGTCGACGAGCGATCCGGCGCCCGTGGCGACCTTGAACGGGAAGGTGGCGTCGGGCGAGGACAGACGGAAGGTGACCGTGCGCCCGCTCGCCTCCACGGAGCCGAGCGTGTCGAAGAGCGACGCGGGGCCGACCTTCGCGTTGATCTTCCTGACCCGGTCGAAGGAGAACTTCACGTCGCGCGCGGTCATCAGGCGGCCGCTCGGGAAGCGCACGTCGTCGCGGAGCGTGCAGCGGTACGTGCGCAGGCCGCCACCGGCGAACTCGCAGTGCTCGGCCGCGTCGGGCACCGGTGCGGTGCCGCCCGCCTCGAAGGTCAGAAGTGTCTGGAACACGTTGCTGAACAGCGCCCACGACCCCGCGTCGTACGCGCCCGCCGGGTCGAGCGAGGTGACGGCGTCGGTCGTCCCGACGGTGATCGTCCGCCCCTTGTCGCCCTGGTCCGGCAGCAGCTGCCAGGCGCCCACCCCTGCCGCGACGAGCACCATCAGCGTCGCGATGATCCGCATGCGAACCCTGCGCATGACACACCCTCCCCAGGCCACTCCCCAGTGGCCGAGGTCACTGAACCACAGGTGTTTGAGCTGTGGGAAGAGGGGTCGGTGAGGTATTCGATCTGTGAGACGGACGTCCTCGCGCGGCGCCCCGCAACCAGGATTCAGGCCTGTTTCGAGGCGAGTTCGACGACCGTGATGTCGGAGGGCCCGCCGACCCGCACCGGCGGGCCCCAGGCGCCCGCGCCCCGGCTGACGTAGAGCTGGGTGTCGCCGTAGCGCTCCAGGCCGGCGAGGGTCGGGTTGGCCGCGTCCGCGATGAAGTTGCCGGGCCACAGCTGGCCGCCGTGGGTGTGCCCGGACAGCTGGAGGTCGACGCCGTGCTTCACCGCCTCGTGGATCATCACCGGCTGGTGGGCGAGGAGGACGGCGGCGCGGGAACGGTCGCGGTCGCCGAGCGCCTTGCCGTAGTCGGGGCCCTCGTCGTAGTTCTCGCCGGTGATGTCGTTGACACCGGCGAGGTCGAAGGCGCCCAGCTCGACACGCGCGTTCTCCAGCGGCCGCAGCCCCAGTTCGCGCACGTGCTCCACCCAGGGGTCGGCGCCGGAGAAGTACTCGTGGTTGCCGGTGACGAAGAACGTGCCGTGCCGGGCCCTCAGCCGGGCGAGCGGCGCGACGGCCGGCGCGAGGTCCTCCACGGTCCCGTCCACGAGGTCGCCGACGACCGCGATCAGGTCGGGCTGCGTCGCGTTGATCGTGTCGACGACGCGCTCGGCGAACCCGCGGCCGAGCACGGGCCCGAGGTGGATGTCGCTGACCACGGCGATCCTGAACCCGTGGGCGGAGCGCGGCAGTTTCGCCAGCGGCACGGTCACACGCTTGACCTTGGGCCCGCGCAGCACGCCGTACGCGCCGTTGCCCACGACCCCGACGGCGGCGACGGTCGCGGCGGCGCCGACGGTACGGGCGAGGACGAGGCGGCGCGTGGGGGCGGGAGCGGGGGCGGAGGCCTCCGGAGCCTCGGCGGGCTCCGCGACGGGCACGGCTTCCGCCGTGCGCTCCATCACGCGCCGCAGCAAGGGCCGTACGACCTCACCGACGAGCAGCGCGATCACCAGATAGATGGAGAACGCCATCCACAGGAACCCGGGCCATGCGAGGACCTGCTGAAGCGGGAACGGTGCCTCGGCCCGCTCGGCCGCCACCGCCGCGAACATCAGCACGGGCCCGGCCACGAACACCACGGCCCCGAGACGTCTGGGCCACCCGGGCCCCGCCGTCGTGTCGCGCACAAGGCGCCGCCAGGCGTAATGGTGCAGCCCGGCGAAGGCGGCGAGCGCGGCGACAGCGATCAGTACGTAGACGACGATCACTGCGCTCCCCTATGCCGTACGACGCAGTGCGCGCACTCCGCGCAACCCGATGCCCCCGACGATCGTCCCCAAGACAAAGGAGACGACGGCCAGCGTCAGGTGCACCCAGAAGTACGCGGTCGGATCCCCGGCGTCGTCGAAGGCGAGGCCGCTGCCGTCCTTCCACAGGTTCTTGACGAAAGTGATCCAGATGAACCAGCTCCACACCCCGAAGGCGAGCAGGAACCAGGAGACGGGGCGGCTGAGCTTCATACGTTCAGTATCGCCAGCGGGCCGCGCGCACCGCCGCCGGGGTGGGGGCAAGGAGACACAGAACACCTCGACGGAGACATACGGGCCGGGTACATGTACGTTCACGTCCGTGCCTGCCACCCATGCGTCGTATTTTTTGAAGAAGTCCGCGGTCACCGCCACCGCGGCCGTGCTCGCCGCGTCCGGTCTCGCCCTCACGGCGACGGCTCCCGCGTCGGCGGCCGACAAGCCTCCGGCGCGGATGTCCACGGTCGGCGGGGAGTTGCTCGGCAAGCCGGGGACTCAGGTGAATCTGGGCTCGGGTGCGCCGGTGCTGCCCAAGGAGCTGACGGCGAAGTCGTGGATCGTGTCCGACGCCGAGTCGGGTGAGGTGCTCGCCGCGCACAACGCGCACTGGCGGCTGCCCCCGGCGAGCACCCTGAAGATGCTGTTCGCGGACACGGTCCTGCCGAAGTTCCCGAGGACGCAGAGGCACAAGGTGGAGCTGTCGGACCTCCAGGGCGTCGGCGCGGGCTCCAGCGTCGCGGGCATCAAGGAGGGCTACACGTACACCGTCCGCGACCTGTGGCTCGGTGTGTTCCTGCGCTCCGGGAACGACGCGGTGCACGTGCTGTCCGCGCTGAACGGCGGTGTCCCGCAGACCGTCAAGGAGATGCAGGCCCGCGCCGCCGAGCTGGGCGCCAAGGACACGCACGTGGTCACGCCCGACGGCTACGACGAGAAGGGCCAGTACTCGTCCGCGTACGACCTCTCCCTCTTCGCCCGCTACGGCTTGCAGCGCGACGACTTCCGCGAGTACTGCGCCACGGTCACGGCGAAGCTGCCCCTGAAGCAGAAGAAGGGGAAGACGACCAAGACCTTCGAGATCCAGAACACCAACCGGCTGTTCACCGGCGAGGGCGACCTGTCCCCGTACAAGGGGATCGCGGGCGTGAAGAACGGCAACACGACGAACGCGGGCGCCACGTTCACGGGTGTCGCCCAGCGCGGCGGCAAGATCCTGCTCGTGACGGTGATGACCCCGCAGAACAGCAAGGAGGCGCACGCCGTCTACAAGGAGACCGCGCGGCTGCTCGACTGGGGCTTCCAGGCGGCCGGCAAGGTCACTCCGGTGGGCCGGCTCGTCGGGCCCGCGGAGTCCGACGCGCCGGCGGCCGGGGCGTCGAGCACGACGGACCCGAAGGGCGACGCGGGTCCCGGCGCGAAGCAGGCGGCGCACGCCGCGGTGTCGACGTCGGGTGGTTCCAGCGGCATCGGGATCGCGCTCGCGATCACCGGCGGTGTGCTGGTGGTCCTCGCGGGCGCGGTGTTCGCGGTCCGCAAGAAGTGGCCGCTGCGCACGAACGACTGAGGCGGTGCGGCGCCGTCAGCCGGTGGCCGGCGCCGCGTCCCCGGTCTCCGCGTCCCCGGTCTCCGCGGCCTCGGCCTGCGGCTTCTTCCTGTGCGTGGCCGTCCAGGCCGCACAGAAGAGCACGAGCTTCGCGGTGAAGTTGATCCACAGGAGCAGGGCGACGGGGGTGCCGAAGGCGCCGTACATGCTCTTGCCCGCGACGCCCTTCATGTAGCCGCCGAGCAGCAGCTTCAGGAGTTCGAATCCGGCCGCGCCCATCAGTGCCGCGACGACCAGATCGCGTCGCGGCGGGTGCACGCCGGGCAGCAGGGTGAGGACGTACGTCAGGACCAGGAAGTCGGCGAGCACGGCGATGGCGAACGCCGCGATCTGGAGGAGTACGCCGCCCCAGCCGTCCTTGTCGATGCCGAGCTGGTCGGCGGTCCAGCCGACGGCCGTGGACGCGGAGGTGGAGGCGGCCACGGAGGCGAGCCCGGCGGCGCCGAGCCCGACGAGGACCCCGGCGTCCTTGAGCTTGCGCAGGAACGGGTTCTCCTCGCTGTCGGGCATCTCCCACACGTCGCGCAGGCAGTCCCGCATGGAGCCGACCCAGCCGATGCCGGTGAACAGCAGCAGCGCGCCGGCGACGAGGCCGATCGTGCCGGCGTTGTCGACGAGCGCGCCGATGTCCAGCTGGTCGGAGATGCCCGGCACCTGGTCGCTGAGCTTGTCCTCCAGGCTCTTCTGCTGGGCCGTGCTGAGCGTGCCGGCGGCGATCGCGGCGGCCACGGTGAGCAGCGGGAACAGGGCGAGGAAGCTGATGAAGGTCATGGCGGCGGCGAGCCTCGACCACTTCACCTCGTCCAGGCGCTCGTACGCCTGCCAGGCGTGGGTCCGCATCAGGCGGACGACGAGCGGCCCGATGACGGGGAGATTCTTCAGCCAGTCCATGACTCAACCCTGCGTTCCGTACGGGGTCCTGCGCGAAAGACCAGGGTCCGGGTACCCCAGAACCGCAGGACCGTGGCCAGCGCCATGCCGACGCCCGCACCGGAGACCGTGTCGGCCCGCTGCGAGGTGAGCCCGAGCCCGTAGTGCGAGACGGCGATGCACAGCAACTGCACGAGCGCTCCTGCCACGTTCACCGCGAAAAACACTCCGTACTGGCGCAGCCGTGACACCTGGGCGGTCTTCGTGCGGTACGTGCCGAGCGCGTTGCCCGCGTACGCGACCGAGCAACCGGCGACGAACGAGAGCGACTTGGCGGTGATCGGGTCGAGGCCGACGGGCCCGCGCAGCCAGACGAAGAGCCCCAGATCGGCGGCGTAGGCACAGATTCCGGCGGCGGCGAACCCGAGCAGCTCGGGACCCAGCTCCCTTGCCTTCTGCCCTGCTCGGAGCCTCACCAGTCCGCGACCGCGAGTCCGTACATGGCGATCCAGACGAGTCCGATCACGGCGAGGGCCCGGTCGCGCAGCACGACGTCCTCGGGTTCACCGGCGGTGCCCCGGTCGGCGAAGACGGCGTAGCGCAGGACGGCGAGGACGAACGCCACCACCGACAGCTGCCGCCACGGCAGCAGGCTGCTGCGCGCGACGCCGCCCTCCTCCATGGCCCACAGGCAGTACGCGAGGACGGCGACACCGGCCGCCAACTGCCAGACGAAGCGGAGGTATCCGGTGGTGTACTCGGTGAGCAGGGCGCGCGTGGCGCCTTCCTTGCCGGCCATCTGCACGGCTTCGGAGTACCGCTTGGCGGAGACCATGAACAGGGCGCCGAACCCGGTGGTGATGAGGAACCAGCGGGACAGCGGGATGCCGAGGGCGAGTCCGCCGATCATCGCGCGCATCAGGAACCCGGTGGTCACGACGACGAGGTCGACGACCAGGACGTGCTTGAGGCTGACGCAGTAGGCGAGTTGCATGACGACGTACGCCGTCAGGAGCGCGGCCGTCGCCGGGTTGCACAGGGCGGCCGCGGCGACCGGGGCGAGGAGCGCGAGGGCTCCCCCGACGGCGTACGCGACGGGTACGGGGACCTGTCCGGCGGCGACCGGGCGGTTCCGCTTCACGGGGTGGGCCCGGTCGGCGTCGGCGTCGCGCGCGTCGTTGACGAGATAGACGGCGGAGGCGGCGGCCGTGAACAGGGCGAAGACGAGGGCGACTTGGAGCAGGGCGTGCCGGGAGAACAGCTCGCCCGCGGCGGCGGGCGCGGCGACGACCAGGACGTTCTTCACCCATTGGCGGGGGCGGGCCGTGCGCAGCAGTCCGGCGGGCAGCCCGAGCGGAGTCACCTTGTGCGCGAGCCGCTCGGCCTCGCGCGGTCTTTCCAGTACGGCGAGTTGCTCGGCCCGCTCCGTGCGCTCGGTCACCGGGCCGCCCCCTGGGTCATCCAGCGGGCGCCGAGCCGTGCGGTGAGCGCGCCGAGGGCGGCGCCCGCCGCGACGTCGGACGGGTAGTGCACGCCGACGACCATGCGGGACACGCACATGGCGGCGGCCAGCGGCGGCACGACATGGGCGCCGACCGGGCGCAGCGCCCCGTAGGCGACGGCCGCGGCGGCGGCGGAGGTGGCGTGCGAGCTGGGGAACGAGTGCCGCCCCGCCGTCTTCACCAACGGCTCGACGCCGATGCCCGCTTCGGGGCGCGGCCTGCGCACGACGCGCTTGACGCCCATGCTCGCCAGGTGCGCCCCCGCGGTGAGCGCCGTGCCGCGCAGCCAGGCGGAGCGCCGCTCGCGGTCGGCGGCGGCGCCCACGAGCCCGGCCGCCAGCCAGAGCGCCCCGTGTTCGCCTGCCCAGGACAGGGCGCGCGCGGCGGCCGCAACGCGCCGGTCGGTGCCGCAGTCGCGTAGTGCCGACAGCAATCGGCGGTCCATGTCGTCCATGTGGCCCACTGTGGTGCCCAAATCGCCCACAGCACGGGCAATTTAGGCTGACACCCGTTCAATCACCCATTTCGGTGAGGGGTGGGGAGGTTTCGATCAAAGCTCCCTTGTGCGGACGATACGGTCGCGGGTATGGCTGCCGACCCTGCTTCCGCCACCGTGCCCGTGACCGGCTGGGGCCGTACCGCCCCCACCTCCGCGCGCCTGGTGCGTCCCCGCTCCTACGAAGAGGCCGTGACCGCCGTACGCGAGTGCGCCGCGCCCGGACATCGCGGCGGCATCGCCCGCGGGCTCGGCCGGGCCTACGGCGACGCGGCGCAGAACGCGGGCGGCGCGGTCCTCGACATGACCGGCCTCGACCGGATCCACGCCATCGACGCGGCCGGCGGCACGGTCCTGTGCGACGCGGGTGTCTCGCTGCACCGCCTCATGGAAGTCCTGCTGCCGCTCGGCTGGTTCGTGCCCGTGACACCCGGGACCCGCTACGTGACGGTCGGCGGCGCGATCGGCGCCGACATCCACGGCAAGAACCACCACGTCTCCGGCTCCTTCGCCCGGCACGTCCTCGCCCTCGAACTCCTCACGGCCGACGGCGAGATCCGGGTCGTCGAGCGCGGCACCGAGCTGTTCGACGCGACGGCGGGCGGCATGGGCCTGACCGGGATCATCCTCACGGCGACGGTCCAACTCCAGCGCGTCGAGACGTCGTTGATGTCGGTCGACACCGAACGGGCCGCCGACCTCGACGACTTGATGGCCCGCCTGACCGCCACCGACCACCGCTACCGCTACTCCGTCGCCTGGATCGACCTGCTGGCCCGCGGCGGCGCGATGGGCCGCTCCGTCCTGACCCGCGGCGACCACGCCCCGCTGGACGCGCTGCCCGCCCGCGCCCGCCGCACGCCGCTCGCCTTCCGCCCCGGCCAACTCCCGGCCGCGCCCGCGTTCCTGCCCGAGGGGCTGCTCGGCCGGACGACCGTCGGCCTGTTCAACGAGCTCTGGTACCGCAAGGCACCGAAGGCCCGCACCGGCGAGCTCCAGAAGCTGTCCACGTTCTTCCACCCCCTCGACGGCGTCCCGCACTGGAACCGCATCTACGGGCGCAGCGGCTTCGTCCAGTACCAGTTCGTCGTCGGGTACGGCCAGGAGGACGCCCTGCGCCGTATCGTCCGGCGGATCTCGGAGCGCGGCTGCCCGTCCTTCCTCGCCGTGCTCAAGCGGTTCGGCGACGGCGACGCGGGCTGGCTGTCCTTCCCGATGCCGGGGTGGACCCTCGCCCTGGACATCCCGGCGAACCTGCCCGGGCTCGGCGCGTTCCTCGACGAGCTCGACGAGGAGGTCGCCGCCGCCGACGGGCGCATCTACCTCGCCAAGGACTCCCGGCTCCGCCCCGAGCTGCTCACCGCGATGTACCCGCGCCTCGCCGACTTCCGGTCGCTGCGCGCGCGGCTCGACCCGGACGGGGTGTTCCGCTCGGACCTCTCGCGCCGCCTCGGCCTGTAACCCCGTAACTCCCCTCCCTGGAGCTCCTGTTGAAAGACGCCTTCGGCACCCCTCAGTCCCTGCTGATCCTCGGCGGCACGTCCGAGATCGCGCTCGCGACGGCCCGCCGCCTCGTCGCCCGCCGCACCCGCACCGTGTGGCTCGCGGGCCGTCCGTCACCGGCGCTCGACAGCGCGGCCGCGCAGCTGCGCGACATGGGGGCCGACGCACGTACGGTCGCCTTCGACGCGCTCGACTCGGCGTCCCACGAGGAGGCGCTCGGCAAGGTCTTCGCGGAGGGCGACATCGACATGGTGCTGCTCGCCTTCGGCATCCTCGGCGACCAGGCGCGCGACGAGGACGAGCCGATGGAGGCGGTCCGCGTCGCGCAGACCAACTACACCGGGGCGGTCTCGGCGGGCCTGGTGTGCGCGCGGTCCCTCCAGGCGCAGGGGCACGGTTCGCTGGTGGTGCTCTCGTCGGTCGCGGGCGAGCGGGCGCGCCGCGCCAACTTCATCTACGGGTCCAGCAAGGCGGGCCTCGACGCGTTCGCGCAGGGGCTCGGGGACGCACTGCACGGCACGGGGGTGCACGTGATGGTGGTGCGGCCCGGGTTCGTGCGGTCGAAGATGACGGCCGGGATGGAGGAGGCTCCGCTGGCCACGACGCCGGAGGCGGTCGCCCTGGCCATCGAGACGGGGTTGCGCCGCAGGTCGGAGACGGTGTGGGTGCCGGGGGCGCTCCGCCTGGTCATGTCGGGCCTGCGCCACGTCCCCCGCCCGCTGTTCCGCAGGCTTCCGGTGTAGCGCCGCGCCGCCTTGGGCAATCTGCCGCGTGGGGCGGCAGGGTGGGCAAGGCGGCACCCCGGCGCGGGTCGAGCGCTGCAGACCGGCAGCGGGCTCGACTCGGCTTCAGCTGTGCCGGGTGCGGCTCTCGTCGGGGCTGGTCGCGCCGTTTCCCGCGCCCCTGGCGGGGCGGCCCTGCCCCGGCAGTCCGGAGACGCCGAACGCGAAGTCGCGCAGTCGGCGCCAGACTCCGTCCGTGCCCTGTTCGTAGAGGGCGAAGCCGGTGCAGGCCCAGGCCGCCTCGTACTCCGCGAGTTCCGCGAAGGCACGGTCCATCGCCTCCTCGGCGATGCCGTGCGCCACGGTGACGTGCGGGTGGTACGGGAACTGGAGCTCGCGGGCGACGGGCCCTGACGCGTCGCGCACCTGCTTCTGGAGCCAGGTGCAGACCTCGGCGCCCTCGACGACCTGGACGAAGACGACGGGTGACAGGGGGCGGAACGTGCCCGTGCCCGACAGGCGCATCGCGAACGGCCGCCCCCCGCCGGCGACCTCGGCGAGATGCGCCTCGATCGCCGGCAGCTCCGCGCCGTCCACCTCGGTGGGCGGGAGCAGGGTGATGTGCGTGGGGATGCCGTGCGCCGCGGGGTCGCCGAAGCCCGCACGCCGCTCCTGGAGCAGGCTGCCGTGAGGCTCCGGGACCGCGATCGAGACACCGATCGTTACGGTCCCCACGTCGTACTCCTGTCGTCGTGTGGTGGGCGGTCGGGCGTACGGGATCAGTGCTTGGCGGGCAGGAAGCCGACCTTCTCGTACGCCTGGGCGAGGGTCTCGGCTGCGACGGCGCGCGCCTTCTCCGCGCCCTTGGCGAGGATCGAGTCGAGCGTCTCCGGGTCGTCCAAATACTCCTGCGTGCGGGTCTTGAACGGCGTCACGAAGTCGACCATGACCTCGGCCAGGTCCGTCTTGAGCGCACCGTACATCTTGCCCTCGTACTTCTGCTCCAGTTCCGGGATACCGGTGCCGGTGAGGGTGGAGTAGATGGTCAGGAGGTTGCTGACGCCCGGCTTGTTCACCGCGTCGTAGCGGATGACCGTCTCGGTGTCGGTGACCGCGCTCTTGACCTTCTTCGCGGTGGTCTTCGGGTCGTCGAGCAGGTTGATGAGGCCCTTCGGCGTCGACGCCGACTTGCTCATCTTGATCGACGGGTCCTGAAGGTCGTAGATCTTCGCCGTCTCCTTCAGGATGTACGGCGCCGGGAGCGTGAAGGTGTCGCCGAAGCGGCCGTTGAAGCGCGTGGCCAGGTCGCGGGTCAGCTCGATGTGCTGGCGCTGGTCCTCGCCGACCGGGACCTGGTTGGCCTGGTAGAGGAGGATGTCGGCGACCTGGAGGATCGGGTACGTGAACAGGCCGACGCTGGCCTTGTCCGAGCCCTGCCTGGCGGACTTGTCCTTGAACTGCGTCATGCGGGATGCCTCGCCGAAGCCGGTGAGGCAGTTCATCACCCAGGCGAGCTGCGCGTGCTCGGGGACGTGGCTCTGGACGAACAGCGTGCAGCGCTCCGGGTCGAGGCCTGCGGCGAGCAGCTGCGCGACGGCGAGCCGGGTGTTCGCCCGCAGCGCCTCGGGGTCCTGCGGAACGGTGATCGCGTGCAGGTCCACCACCATGTAGAAGGCGTCGTGGGACTCCTGCAACGCCACCCACTGGCGCACCGCGCCAAGGTAGTTGCCGAGGTGGAACGAGCCTGCGGTGGGCTGGATTCCGGAGAGCACGCGAGGACGATCAGAGGCCATGTCCCTCATTGTCTCAGGTGTCTCCCCTTGGTCGAGGGCAGGTACACGACACGCCCGGCCCTGGGCCTCTCAAGATCGTCTGCCGGGTGCGGAGCCGGAGCCTCCGGCTCCCGCCGTACGAACTGAACGTGCCGCTCGGCGTCGACGCCTCCTGGCTCGCCGGAGTGGCCGAGATCACCCGGCCGGACAACTGCGCGGCCGGGGGCACGACCGCGGTGCGCACGCGACGGGTCCCGGTCGTGGTGAACGCGGCGCCGAAGGTCCGAGCCCGCGCTCCGGGCCCTCTGGCCGTGGTCCGTGGGCACCGCTAGTTTGACGCCGTGACGTGGAGGATCTGCGCCGTGATCGCGGCGGTGCTGCTCGTGCTGACGGGTGGCACCGCCGCGTCCGCGCGGCCCGTCAGGCCCGGCGGCCTGGACGCGCCGGACCTCGCCGTGGTGATCGTGGGCGGCACCGGGCGGACGGTCACCCTGCACGACGGGGACCGGGACTTCGCCCGCCTGGAGCGGCTGACGACGGACTTCGCCACGGTCACCGAGCGGGTGCCGGAGGCCTGGGAGGAGGGTCGGCTGCCGCCGGTGGCCGGCACCGTCGTGTGGGGACTCACCGGGGTCGGAGGCTGGCCGCAGACCCGGCGTGCGCCCGGTGGCGACACCGCCATCGAGCGCCAGGACCAGGTGTTCTACGCGGATGACGGCACGCCCTGGATCCGTACGGACCCGGCGGTCGACGTCGATGACGACGACATCCGGTGGCACCGGGCGGCCCGCGCCGACGTCGACGTACTGACGCGGCACGGGATGTTCAGCGCGGAGCGGGCCGCGGCGCCGTCGTCGACGGAGCAGCAGGTCCGGTGGGGGCTGCTCGGCGCCGGCGCCGGAGCGGCCGTCGCCGGGGCCGCGGCGCTGTGGCACATACGGCGGCGGTTCCCGCGAGAGCCGCGGGAACCACGCCAGGAGCTCTACGAACTCGAACGCTGAGCCCGTACCGTCTCGCGCTCAGCCGAGGTCGATCTGCCCGTACAGCGGGAAGGGCCGCAGCAGGTCGGCGGCGCGCTGGGCGACCTCGTCGGCGACCTTCCGGTCCAGGGTGTGGCTCGCCTTCGAGGGGGCGCCGGACTTGGTGGTGCCCGGCTCGGCGGAGGTCAGGACCCGGTCGATGAGCGCGGCGATCTCGTCCATCTCGGCGGTGCCGAGGCCGCGCGTGGTCAGGGCGGGCGTGCCGATGCGGATGCCGGAGGTGTACCAGGCGCCGTTCGGGTCGGCCGGGATGGCGTTGCGGTTGGTGACGACGCCGGAGTCGAGCAGCGCGGTCTCGGCCTGGCGGCCGGTCAGCCCGTACGAGGACGCCACGTCGATGAGGTTGAGGTGGTTGTCGGTGCCGCCGGTGACGAGGGTGGCGCCGCGCCGCGTCAGGCCCTCGGCGAGCGCCCTGGCGTTGTCGACGATGCGCCGCGCGTAGTCCTGGAACGCGGGCTGCCGCGCCTCGGCGAGGGCGACGGCCTTCGCGGCCATGACGTGCGGCAGCGGGCCGCCGAGCACCATCGGGCAGCCGCGGTCGACCTGGTCCTTGAGCGAGTCGTCGCACAGGACCATGCCGCCGCGCGGGCCGCGCAGCGACTTGTGCGTCGTGGTCGTGACGATCTGCGCGTGCGGGACCGGGTCGAAGTCGCCGGTGAGGACCTTGCCGGCGACGAGGCCCGCGAAGTGCGCCATGTCGACCATGAGCGTCGCGCCGACCTCGTCGGCGATCTCGCGCATGATGCGGAAGTTCACCAGGCGCGGGTAGGCGGAGTACCCGGCGACGATGATCATCGGCTTGAACTCGCGGGCCTGCGCGCGCAGCGCCTCGTAGTCGACGAGCCCGGTCACCGGGTCCGTGCCGTACGAACGCTGGTCGAACATCTTGCCGGAGATGTTCGGCCGGAAGCCGTGGGTCAGGTGACCGCCCGCGTCGAGCGACATGCCGAGCATCCGCTGGTTGCCGAAGGCCTGGCGCAGCTCGGCCCAGTCCGCGTCGGTCAGGTCGTTGATCTGGCGGACGCCCGTCCTCTCCAGGAAGGGCGCCTCGACGCGGTCGGCGAGGACGGCCCAGAAGGCGACCAGGTTGGCGTCGATGCCGGAGTGCGGCTGCACGTAGGCGTGGCGGGCGCCGAACAGCTCGCGGGCGTGCTCGGCGGCGAGGGACTCGACGGTGTCGACGTTGCGGCAGCCGGCGTAGAAGCGGCGGCCGACGGTGCCCTCGGCGTACTTGTCGCTGAACCAGTTGCCCATGGTCAGGAGCGTGGCCGGGGACGCGTAGTTCTCGGAGGCGATCAGCTTGAGCATCTCGCGCTGGTCGGTGAGCTCCTGCGCGATGGCGTCGGCCACGCGGGGCTCGACGGCCCGTACGACGTCGAGGGCGGCGCGGTACGCGGTGGATTCGGGGGTGGTGCGGGGATCGGTCATGGGGGCAGCCTCCGGACGCGGTCGGTTCACGGGTCGGCCCAGGCGCACGGCACACACTGCTCGGGCCGCTCCCTGATGGTCGATCCCATCCCAGCGCGCCAGTCACGGCCCTGCCGTCACATTACCGGGCGCGGCGTCGGGCGAGGTTTCCGCGTCCAGTATCCGAGCCACGATAGGAACGGGCCACGAGCCCGTACGCCCCGGACGAACGGAGATCCCGTGACCGCCACGCAGGACTACATCAATGCCTCCGACGCGCACAGCGCGCACAACTACCACCCGCTTCCCGTGGTCGTCGCGACCGCCGAGGGCGCGTGGATGACCGATGTCGAGGGGCGCCGCTACCTCGACATGCTCGCCGGGTACTCGGCGCTCAACTTCGGGCACGGCAACCGGCGCCTGATCGAGGCCGCGAAGGCCCAGCTGGAGCGGGTGACGCTGACCTCGCGGGCCTTCCACCACGACCGGTTCGCCGACTTCTGTACGCGGCTCGCGGCGCTGTGCGGCATGGAGACGGTGCTCCCCATGAACACGGGCGCGGAGGCGGTGGAGACCGCGGTGAAGACCGCCCGCAAGTGGGGCTACCGGGTCAAGGGCGTGCCGGACGGGCGGGCCCGGATCGTGGTCGCGAGCGACAACTTCCACGGGCGTACGACGACGATCGTCAGCTTCTCCACGGACCCCGAGGCACGGGCGGACTTCGGCCCCTACACGCCGGGCTTCGACATCGTCCCGTACGGGGATCTCGACGCGCTGCGCGCCGCGGTCACGGACGAGACGGTGGCCGTGCTGCTCGAACCCATCCAGGGCGAGGCCGGGGTGCTCGTGCCGCCGCCCGGCTACCTGGCGGGCGTGCGGGAGGTGACGCGCGAGCGGAACGTCCTGTTCATCGCGGACGAGATCCAGTCGGGGCTCGGCCGCACGGGCCGTACCTTCGCGTGCGAGCACGAGGGCGTCGTCCCGGACATGTACGTGCTCGGCAAGGCGCTCGGCGGCGGTGTCGTGCCGGTGTCCGCGGTGGTGTCGAGCACGGACGTGCTCGGCGTGTTCCGGCCGGGCGAGCACGGGTCGACGTTCGGCGGGAACCCCCTCGCGTGCGCGGTCGGTCTCGAAGTGATCGCGATGCTGGAGAGCGGGGAGTTCCAGCAGCGGGCGGCGGAGCTGGGGGAGCACCTGCACGCGGAACTGGGCCTGTTGACCGGCACCGGCAAGGTCACGCAGGTGCGCGGGCGCGGCCTGTGGGCGGGCGTCGACATCGATCCTTCGTACGGCACGGGGCGCGAGATCTCCGAGAAGCTGATGGCCCGCGGGGTCCTGGTCAAGGACACCCACGGGTCGACGATCCGGATCGCGCCGCCGCTGGTGATCAGCAAGGACGATCTGGACTGGGGGCTCGATCAGCTGCGGGCCGTGCTCGGCGCCTAGCGGTTCACAGGATGACGTGGGGCAGGAAGCGGGCGTACTCGTCCGTGACCGGCCCCGCGGACTCCCTGATGCCGAGCCCCGCCGCCTCGCCGTCGACGACCCAGGCACCGAGGACGGTGCGGTTGCCGTCGAAGTCGGGCAGCGGGGCCAACTCCTGGTAGCAGCACGGCTCTTCGCGTACGTCGGTCAGGGTCCCGGCGTCGTGGAGCGTGACGCCCTCGCCCTCGCGTCCGAGGAGGGGCTTGGCGACGTAGCCGGTGGTGGTGGCGAGGTCGCGGGGGCCGTCGAGGTGGGCGGCGAGCAGGTTGGGGTGGCCGGGGTAGAGCTCCCACAGGACGGCGAGCAGGGCCTTGTTGCTGAGCAGCATCTTCCAGGCGGGCTCGATCCACAGGGTGGTGCCGGTGCCGCCGCCGTTGTCGAGGGTGTCCAGGACGTGCGGGGCGAAGGCGTCCGTGGTGAGCCACTCCCACGGGTAGAGCTTGAAGCAGCTGCGGATGAAGCGGAGTTGGTTGTCGACGAAGCGGCCGGAGAGGCTGTCCCAGCCGATCTCCTCCATGGAGATCCAGTCGGTGGCGAGCCCGGCCTGTTCGGCGGTCTCCTTCAGATACGCGACCGTCATGAGGTCCTCGCCGAGTTCGTCGACGGCGGAGTGCGCGAAGTAGAGGGGGCTGCCGGGCGGGAGGAGGGCGGCCTGCTTCTTCCAGGCGTCGACGAGGCGTTCGTGGAGGGAGTTCCACTGGTCGGCGCCGGGGAAGCGCTCCTCCATCCAGAACCACTGGGGGCTGGCCGCCTCGACGAGGGAGGTGGGGGTGTCGGCGTTGTACTCCAGGAGTTTCGCCGGGCCCGTGCCGTCGTAGCGGAGGTCGAACCTCCCGTAGAGGGACGGGAGTTCGGCGCGGCGGTGCCAGGACTCGGTGACGGCGCGCACCACGCGGGGGTCGGTGATGCCGAGGTCGGCGAAGCGGTCGTGGTCGACCATGTGGCCGGCCGCGGCCAGGCACATCGCGTGCAGCTCCTCGACGACGTCCTCCAGGGCCTCGACCTCGGGCAGCGAGAACTCGTAGTAGGCGCTCTCGTCCCAGTACGGGCGCAGGGAGTCGTCGGGGTAGCGGGTGAGGGGGTAGATCAGCCCCTGTTCCTCGACGGTCCGTTGCCAGCCGGGGCGCGGGTCGATGGTGTGTCGTCGCATCGTGGATCAGCCGCCGGAGCTGCCCTTGCCGCCGCCGAAGCCGCCGCGTGTCGTGCCTCCGGAGGACTTGCTGAACGAGCCGTCGGAGACGCGGCTGCCGCTCTTGGAGCCGCCGTAGTACCAGGTGCCGTGCGTACCGCCGGACGACGAGCCGCCCTTGCAGTACTTGTCGTCGACGACCTTGTAGCCCTTCGCCGCGGTGTAGCTGTCGCGGTCGACGCAGCGCTTGTCGGGGTCGTCGTCGGAGCAGGCGGTCAGGGCGGCGGCCAGGAGCCCCACGCCGCCGAGCACGACGGTGCCGGAGCGCAGCCGTCGTCGGGTGTCCGTCATCAGGTCTCCCCCGTGTGTCCCGTACATGTCCAGGGTGGCGTACGCCAGCGTAGAAGAAGAACGCCGCCGGGTGGCGGGCAGGGAGTGTGAGGGTGCGCTCTCCTAGAGTCGCTTCGTGCCTCTAGGGATGATTTGTGCGCTGGGTTCCGCGGTCTGTTTCGGTACGGCGTCGGTATTGCAGGCGATGGCCGCGCGGGCCGCGGTGCCGGGGAGCGGGTCGGGGGTGGACGCGGCGCTGCTGCTGCGGGCGCTGCGGCAGTGGCGGTACGTCGCCGGGCTCGGGCTCGACGGGGTCGGGTTCGTGCTCCAGGTCGTGGCGCTCCGGTCGCTGCCGATCTACGCGGTCGGGGCGGCGCTCGCCGCGAGCCTCGCGGTGACGGCGGTGGTCGCGGCGCGGCTGCTGCGGGTGCGGCTGAGCGGGGCGGAGTGGGGTGCGGTCGGGGCGGTCTGCGCGGGGCTCGCCATGCTCGGGCTCGCGTCGGGGGCGGAGGGCGAACGGGCCGGGTCGGACGCGCTGCGGTTCGCGATGCTCGGGGTGGCGGCCGGGGTGCTGCTCCTCGGCGTCGTCGCGGGCCGGCTGCCGGGCCGGGCGCGGGCCCTCGTGCTGGGCCTCGGCTCGGGGTTCGGCTTCGGGGTGGTGGAGGTGAGCGTCCGTCTCATCGACGACGTCTCGCCCGGCGCGCTGGTCACGAACCCGGCGGCGTACGCGCTGCTGCTGGGCGGCGGCGCGGCGTTCCTGCTGCTGACGTCGGCGTTGCAGCGCGGGTCGGTGACGGTGGCGACGGCGGGGATGGTGGTCGGGGAGACGGTGGGGCCGGCGCTGATCGGGGTGGCGTACCTGGGTGACCGCACGCGGCCGGGTCTGGAGTGGCTGGCGGTCCTTGGGTTCGCGGTGGCGGTGGCGGGGGCGCTGGCGCTGGCCCGGTTCGGGGAGGCGCCGGGTGACTCCGTCGGTGGGGTGGGAGATCGTCTGCCGGGTTGAGGTCCGGGGGCAGGTGCGGCTTGCGTCGTGGCTGGTCGCGCAGTTCCCCGCGCCCCTAAAGGCGAGCGGCTTCGCCGCTCAGCCTTTATCGGGGAGATGCCGCACCGAAGGTGCGCATCTCAGGGGCG
>NZ_JBFAVD010000039.1:0-60579 GCF_040679615.1 Streptomyces sp. NPDC052225
GCAGGCACTCAGCGCAGCCGCACCCGACATTGGTCGTCCGGAGGCGACGACACCAATCCGGCCGAGGAGGCACCCCGGCACGGCCCCGCCCCCACCACTCGCAGGCGAACGACGCCCGGAGGCCCAGCATGACCGCCGAAACAGCGCCACCCCCGGCCCCGGTCACCGAACTCGCCGACGGCTACCGCCCCGGCCGCACCCTCCCGTTCCGCGTGGAGCTGATCCGCCAGGTCAAGCGCCGCCGCACCCTCGCCATGGCCGCCGTCCTGGCCCTGCTCCCGTTCATCCTCGTCATCGCCTTCGCGATCGGCGGCGACCCGGGCGGCCGCAACGGCGCGGTGACCCTCATGGACACGGCCACGGCCTCCGGCGCGAACTTCGCGGCGACCTGCCTCTTCGTCTCCGCCGGCTTCCTCCTCGTCATCCCGGTCGCCCTCTTCTGCGGCGACACCATCGCCTCCGAGGCGAACTGGTCCAGCCTGCGCTACCTCCTCGCCGCCCCCGTCCCCCGAGCCCGCCTCCTGTGGTCCAAGCTGACCGTCGCCCTGGCCCTCAGCCTCGCCGCGATGCTCCTGCTCCCCGTCGTCGCCCTCGCCGTGGGCACGGCCGCGTACGGCTGGGGCCCGCTGGAGATCCCGACCGGCGGCGCGCTCGACGCGGGCACGGCGGCGCAGCGCCTCCTCGTAGTGATCGCGTACGTCTTCGTGTCCCAACTGGTCACGGCGGGCCTGGCGTTCTGGCTGTCGACGAAGACGGACAACCCCCTCGGCGCGGTGGGCGGCGCGGTCTTCCTCACGATCGTCGGCAACGTCCTCGACGCGGTCACGGCCCTGGGCGACTGGCGCGACTTCCTGCCCGCGCACTGGCAGTTCGCCTGGGCGGACATGATCCAGCCGCAGCCGGAGTGGAGCGGCATGATCCAGGGGGCGTCGGTCTCGGTGGCGTACGCGCTGGTCCTGTTCGCCCTGGCGTTCAGGGGATTCGCGCGCAAGGACATCGTGTCGTAGGAGACGCAGGGCGCGCGGCACGGCGAGATCTCCGGAGGATCACCCACCGGTCACAACTGCCGCCTCCCGTAACCCCTTTGAGGCCAAGGCGCAACCGCGAGGAACGAACACTCGACCCGTCCCGCACGTCACAGTCACAGGACATCGGCGTACGGGAGGGGCGGGCATGAGGATCGGCTCGGCAGGGACGGCTCTGGCGGCGGTACTGACAACGGGGCTGCTGCTCACAGGATGCGGCGGCCCAGGAGGCTCAGCGGACTCCCCGGACTCGGCGAAGGGGAAGGCGAACCAGGGCGTCACCGGAGGCGGAAGCACAGCCGACGAACCAGCGGCATCCGTAGCCCCGGACGCCAAGGGCCGGAAGGAGAACACCACCCCCGACCCGAACCACCTCTCCACCTTCGCCCTGGACGTGGACACGGCCTCCTACGGGTACGCGCGCCGCTCCCTCCAGGAGGGCCGCCTCCCGGACCCGATTTCGGTCCGCCCGGAGGAGTTCGTCAACAGCTTCCGCCAGAACTACCCGCGCCCCGAGGGCAACGGCTTCTCCGTGACGATGGACGGCGCCCGCATGGGCCACGACGGCTGGCGCCTGATGAGGGTGGGCCTGGCGACGGCGCAGGCCCCGGCATCGGGGGAACGCCCACCCGCGGCGCTGACGTTCGTGGTCGACATCTCGGGTTCGATGGGCGAGCCGGGCCGCCTGGACCTGGTCAAACAGTCACTGACAACGCTCACCGGGCAACTGGGCCCGGACGACTCCATAGCGCTGGTCACGTTCAGCGACGAGGCGAAAACGGTAGTCCCGATGACCCGCCTCGGCGCCCGTGACGGCACGGCCCGAGACCGCATCCTGGAAGCGGTGGACACCCTCGAACCCACCGACTCCACCAACCTCGACGCGGGCATCCGCACGGGCTACGACACCGCGGTACGAGGAACACGCGACGGCGCGACGAACCGAGTGGTGCTCCTCTCCGACGCCCTGGCGAACACCGGTCGGACGACAGCGGACGCGATCCTGGAACGCATCACGGACGCCCGCCGCGACCACGGCATCACGCTCTTCGGCGTAGGGGTGGGCAGCGACTACGGCGACGCGCTCATGGAGCAGCTGGCCGACAAGGGCGACGGCCACACCACGTATGTGTCGACGCCCGAGGACGCCCGCAAGGTCTTCGTCCAACAGCTTCCGGCGAACGTCGAGTTGAGGGCGCGGGATGCGAAGGCGCAGGTCGCCTTCGACGAGAAGAACGTCACGGACTTCCGTCTCCTCGGTTACGAGAACCGCCGCGTCGCCGACGACGACTTCCGCGACGACCGCGTCGACGGCGGCGAGATCGGCCCGGGCCACACGGTGACGGCCCTGTACGCGGTCAAGCTCCGCGAGGGCGCGTCGGGCCGCATAGCGAAGGCGACGGTCCGCTGGCTCGACCCCGACAGTCGCGCGCCCCGCGAGGAGTCCGGCACCGTCGCCGCGTCCGACCTGGACCGCGACCTCTGGTCGGACGAGACGGAACTCCGCCTGAGGGTCGACGCGGCAGCGACGTACTTCGCGCACAGCCTGGGCGACGCCTCGAAGGCGACACTCCCCGGCGAGCCATCGCTCACCGAACTGGCAACGCTGACGCGCCAGTTGGCAGACGAAACGGAAGACGCAGACGTACGGGCCATGGCGGAAGCGGTACGCCAGGCGTCAGCCCTGAAGGCGGCGGAGTAGGACCCACGGATCACCCGGTGCGCCGCACATCGGCGCACGCCACCTCGGGCGCGCCACCGTACGGATCGAAGGCGATCCTGTCAGCGGAGACATCACCGCCGAGACACAACTGGGCGCCCATGAACCGCAGATCGAGAAGAAAACGCACGGAGTCCCCGGCGCGCCGGGGCCCGTCCATCGCGGCGTCGTCATAGCCGAGGCGCCGGAGCGCGGCGCCGACCTGTTGCGGGCCCGCGGATTCGATGCCGCGCAGCGCCTTGCGGATCCGGCGCTCGTGCTCGCGGGCGGCGCACTGTTCGGCTTTGCCGAGCTTCACCTCCTTCTTCAGGAGGTCGGGGTCGCGGGCCGGGTCGGCGGAGAGAGCGTCCTGTGGGACGGAGAGCGAGGGCAACGGCAGATCCCTCGCCGCGCGGGGCGCCTCGGTGCCCTCGTCGGCTTCGTCGTCGTCCATGTCCTCCTTCGCGTACGGCGCACATGGCGAACTGACCTTGTCGAGCATCTCGGCGAAGGCGAAGAACTCGGGGCTCCCGGTCTCGTCGTCACTGAAACCAGCACCAGAAGGGAACGACGAAGCAGCCCGCACATGAGCTTCACTTCGCGGCGCGCCCCCGCCCCCACAGCCGGTGACCCCCGTCGCAGCCACGACAGCCAACACCAAGCAGCACAGGGCACGTTGAACAGTGAAAAGTCTCATGGAGGCAGTTTTCGCCCGAAGACCACCCGGGTCATGAGTACAGCTACTCAACCGACCTGCTCACCGAATCTGCCGCCCGGAGATGGCCCGGGCGATGACCAGCCGCTGAATCTCACTGGTCCCCTCGAAGATGGTGTAGATCTTCGCGTCCCGATACATCCGCTCCACCGGATGCTCCCGGCTGTACCCGGCCCCGCCGAGCACCTGCACGGCCTTCCCGCTTGCGGCGACGGCGAGTTCACCGGCCCGCAGCTTCGACATCGACCCCTGCGCGGCGTCGAAGACCTTGTCGTTGCGGGCCATCCAGGAGGCCTGCCAGATGAGCAGCCGGCACGCCTCGATCTCGGTGCGCAGGTCAGCGAGGGCGAACGCGATCGCCTGGTTCTCGATGATCGGCCGCCCGAACGCCTCGCGCTCGCCCGCGTACTCCAGGGCGTACTCGTACGCGGCCCGGGCGATCCCGAGCGCCTGCGCCCCCACGGTGGGTCGGCTGACCTCGAACGTCGACATGGCGGCCTGCCCGCGCCCGCCCCTGGATCCGTCCCGGGCCCGCGCGAGCCGCGCTTCAAGGCGTTCGCGCCCGCCGAGCAGGCAGTGTCCGGGCACGCGCACGTCGTCGAGGAACACATCGGCGGTATGGGAGGCCCGCAGACCCAACTTCCGTATCTTCTTGGCGCCTTCGAGTCCGGCCGTCCCAGGTGGCACAATGAAAGCTGCCTGCCCGCGCGCACCCAGCTCGGCATCCACCGACGCCACGACGACATGCACGTTCGCGATGCCGCCGTTGGTGATCCAGGCCTTCTGCCCGCTGATCACCCACTCGTCCTTGGCCGCGTCGTAGCGGGCCCGCGTCCGCATCGCCGACACGTCGGACCCGGCCTGCGGCTCCGAGACGCAGAAGGCGGCGACCTTGGGGTCCGCCTCGTCGCCGTAGCACTGCGGCACCCACTCGGCGAGCTGGTCGGGGGTGCCGGACGAGAAGATCCCGGCGACGGCGAGCGACGTGCCGAACAGGGCCATGCCGATGCCGGCGTCGCCCCAGAACAGCTCTTCGTTCGCGATCTGGAGGGAGATCCCGCTCGGGTCGCCGAACATCTCGGCGAGGGACTCGAACCCGTACAGGCCGATCTTCGCGGCCTCCCGGATCACCGGCCAGGGCGTCTCCTCGCGCTCGTCCCACTCGGCGGCCGCGGGGCGCACCACGTCGACGGCGAAGCCGTGCACCCAGTCCCGCAAGTCCCGCTGTTCCTCGCTCAGTTCGAGGGAGAAGGCCACGGCGGCATCACGCCTTGGGGATGTCGAAGTAGCGGGTCAGGCCGGACGCGAGCGCGACATCGCCCGCGATCTTCACCTTGCGCATCATGAACATCGTGACCGGGGAGGAGTTGCCGGAGACGAGCTTCAGGAAGTCGGCGTCGCCCATGATCAGCGTCACGCGGGGTTCCGCGTCCGAGCGGCCCTCGGTCACCGTGCACGTACCGTCGGAGATCCTGGTCTCGTAGACGGCCTCGGGGCTGTCGCCCTGGGCCGTCACCTTCCAGCGGATCAGCGCTTCGAGGGACCCGGCGACGTCCGGCTTGAACTGCCGCTCCATGCGTCCGAAGACCTCCTTGAGGACGCGGGCGCGCAGCGCGGCGTCCTCGGCGATCTCGTTGATCTCCTTGGCGGACAGGCCCTTCACGATCCGGGCGAACTCCTCGGGCGTGACGCTCGCGAAGTCGAGGGCCGCGATCTCGTCGGCACCACTCATGAAGCCACTCTCCTCACCGCTGCTTACCGTTCAGTAAACTTACCGATTGGTAAGGTTACGGCGACGTAGGTAGGCTGACAAGGGTGACGGGGAGATCGGAAGCGGCTCAAGGGCGCACGGCAGCGCGAAGGAAGCGCGTGCCGCGCCACGAGCGCGAGCAGCAGATCATCGACGTGGCCGTACGGGTCTTCGCCAAGCGTGGCTACCACGCCGCGTCCGTGGACGAGATCGCCGAACTGGCCGGAATCTCCAAGCCGATGGTGTATCTGTACCTGGACTCCAAGGAGGGGCTGTTCCTCGCGTGCCTGCGCCGCGAGGCGGAGCGGCTCGTCGCGGCGTTCCAGGTGGCGGCGCGCGACGCGGGCCCTGCGCCCGAACTGCGGCTGCACGCGGGCCTGTCGGCGTTCTTCGCGTTCGTCGCCGAGCACCGTGACAGCTGGGTCGTGCTGCACCGGCAGGCCTCGGAGCTGAGCGAAGTGATCGCCGGGGCCGTCGCCGAGGCGCGGCGCGCGGTGATGGCGGAGGTGGCGTCCCTGATCGGGGACGGCATACGGGACGGCCTCGCGGACGGAATCCGCAGCGCTCAACTCGGCGACGAGGACGCCGACTTCGTGGCCCATGCCCTGGTCGGCGCGGCCGACTCGCTCACGGACTGGATGGAGAGCCATCCCGACCAGTCGCCCGAGGGCATCACGCTGCGCCTGATGAACATGGTGTGGGTGGGTATGCGCGACGTCCTCGCGGGCGAGGTCTGGCTGCCGTAACGCCGCGCCCCCGAGCCAGGCCCGCGCCCGCCGATTCCCCGCACCCCATTGAACTTTCCTTACGCGCGAGTAAGTTGACCTCCCAGTAAGTCCGAGCAGCCGCGCGACCGGGAGCCGTCATGGGCGTACGCAAGGATCTGAAGAGGGCCAGGAAGCAGGCGCACCTCGCCGACCGCGCCAAGGCCGAACTGGTCAGGGACGAGCATGGGACGGTACGCGAGGCACACGTCCCCGCCCTGGCCGCACCCCCCTCGAACGGCACCACCCCCGCCGACATCCCGTTCGTGAACGCCGCCGAGGCGCCGGACGCGGTCGTCCTGCGCCGCAAGGAGGCGGGGGAGTGGCGGCCGGTCACCGCGGCCGCCTTCGCCCGCGAAGTCACCGCCGCGGCAAAGGGGTTGATCGCGGCGGGCCTCGAACCGGGCGGCGCCGTCGCGCTGATGTCCCGTACGCGCTACGAATGGGAGGTCCTCGACTTCGCGATCTGGGCGGCGGGCGGCCGGACCGTCCCCATCTACGCCACGTCGTCGCCGGACCAGATCGAGTGGATCGTGCGCGACTCGGGCGCCCGGATGCTGATCGTGGAGACCCCGGAGAACGCCGCCACGGCCGAGACCGCCCTCGCCGCCCTCCCCGAGCCCGACCGCCCCCGCACCTGGGAACTGGACGCGGGCGCGATCCTCGAACTCGCCACGCAGGGAAGGGAGATCGACGACGAAGAGATCACCAAGCGGCGCTCGGCCCTGACCCCCGACAGCGTCGCGACGATCTGCTACACGTCCGGCACCACCGGCAAACCCAAGGGCTGCGTCCTCACCCACGGCAACCTCCACGCGGAAGCCGCCAACACGGTCGAGCTGCTGCACCCCATCTTCAAGGCGATCACCGGCCAGGTCGCGTCGACGCTCCTCTTCCTCCCCCTCGCGCACATCCTGGGTCGCACGATCCAGGTCGCCTGCCTCCTCGCCCGTATCGAACTGGGGCACTGTGCGAGCATCAAGCCGGACGAGCTGAGGCCCGAACTCCGTTCGTTCCGGCCGACGTTCGTGGTCGGCGTCCCGTACCTCTTCGAGAAGATCCACGACACGGGCCGGGCCACAGCGGAGAAGATCGGCCGGGGCGCGTCCTTCGACCGGGCCGACCGGATCGCGGTCCGCTTCGGGGAGGAACACCTCGCCCGTTTCCTGCAAACAGGTGGCGGGGCCGGCCCGCGCCCCGGCCTCCGCCTCGCCGCCGCCCTCTACGACCTGCTCGTCTACCGCCGCGTCCGCAAGGAGCTGGGCGGCCGGCTCCGCTACGCGATCAGCGGCGGCTCACCCCTCGACCGCAACCTCAACCTCTTCTTCTACGCCGCCGGAATCGTGATCTACGAGGGCTACGGCCTGACCGAGACGACCGCCGCCGCCACGATCACCCCGCCGCTGCGGCCCCGCCCGGGCACTGTCGGCCTGCCCGTGCCCGGCACCACCGTCCGGATCGCGGACGACGGCGAGGTGCTCATCAAGGGCGGCATCGTCTTCGGCGCGTACTGGCAGAACGAGGACGCGACCAGTCAAGTCCTGGACGAGGACGGGTGGTTCGCGACCGGCGACCTCGGCGCGCTCGACGACGAGGGCTACCTCACGATCACCGGCCGCAAGAAGGACATCCTCGTCACGAGCGGCGGCAAGAACGTCTCGCCGGCGGTCCTGGAGGACCGGCTGCGCAGCCGCTCACCCGTCGGTCAGTGCCTCGTCGTCGGCGACAACCGCTCCTACGTGGCCGCCGTCATCACCCTCGAACCGGAGTCCGTGGCCCACTGGTTGAGCGTGCGCAAGCTGCCCCCCGACACCCCGATGTCCGAGGTGATCGCCGATCCGAGGATGGTCGCCGCCGTCCAGAAGGCCGTCGACTACGCCAACGAGGCCGTCTCGCGCGCCGAGTCGATCCGCAGATTCACCCTGGTGGAGGGCGAGTTCACGGAGGACAACGGCCTGCTCACCCCGTCCCTGAAGATCAAGCGCGGGGCCGTCATGGCGGCGTACGAGCGCGAGATCGAGGAACTGTACGGCGCGTGAGCAGGCCGTTCGCGAGTCGTTCGCGAGTCGTTCGCCGGCGACGTCAGCGCTTGGTGGTCCGGCTGAACAGCGACCGCGACCACAGATAGCCGACGAGCGTAATCCCCACGCACCAGGCGAGCGAGATCCACCCGTCGTTGCCGATCTCCGAGCCGGTGAGCAGCCCGCGCAGCGTCTCGGTCATCGGCGTGAACGGCTGGTTCTCGGCGAACCAGCGCAGGCCCGGCGCCATCGAATCGGCCGGCACGAACGCGGAGCCGATGAACGGCAGGAACTGGATCAGCAGCGGCTTGTTGCTCGCGGACTCGACCGTCTTGGAGATCAGGCCGAGCGCCGCCGACAGCCACGCCACCGCGAACGCGATGGCCGCGAGCAGCCCGGCCGCCGCCAGCCACTCCACGGGGTTGGCGTCGGGCCGGAACCCCAGCGCGACGGCGACGACCACGACGAGGACCAGGCCGACCAGCGTCGTCAGGACGCTCCCGAGCACATGGCCCGTCATGAACGACGAACGCGTGATGTTCATGGTGCGGAAGCGGTTGATGATGCCCTCGGTCATGTCCTGGCAGACCGCGATCGAGGTCGACATGGCCCCGGCGGCCACGCCCATGATGACGATCCCGGGCGTCAGATACTCCAGATACGCCGACCGGCCGCCGTCGCCCGGCAGCCCCGCGCCGATCGAGTCCCCGAACGCGTACACGAAGAGCAGCAGCATCAGGATCGGCATCATCGCCGGGCCCAGCGACACGGCGGGATAGCGCAGCGCGTGCTTGAGGTTGCGCCGCAGCATCGTCATCGAGTCGTGCACGGCGTACGTGAGCGTGCTCATCGCTGGAACTCCTTGACGTGGAGGGAGCCGGCCTCGGTGCCGTCACCGGTCAGGGCGAGGAACACGTCGTCGAGGTCGGGGGTGTGCACGGAGAAGTCGGCGGCGCGCACCCCGTGCGCGTCGAGCCGGTCGAACAGGGCGCGCAGCGCGGCGAGGTCGCCGTCGCTCGCGATGCGCAGGGCGAGGTTCTCGTCGTCACGGGCCGCGGCGGGGAAGGCGCCGGCGGCACGCTCGTACTCGTCGAACGCGTGGAACCGCAGGCGTACGTGACTGCCGGGGATCTGCGCCTTCAGCTCGTCGGCGGTGCCCTCGGCGACGATCCGCCCGCCGTCGAGCACGGCGATCCGGTCCGCCAACTGGTCGGCCTCGTCCAGGTATTGCGTGGTCAGGAAGACGGTGACGCCACCGGCGACCAGCGTCCTGACCGTCTCCCACATGGTGCGGCGGCTGCGCGGGTCGAGCCCGGTCGTCGGCTCGTCGAGGAAGATCACCCGCGGGTCGCCGACGAGTGTCATGGCGAGGTCGAGCCGGCGCCGCATGCCGCCGGAGAAGGTGGCGGCGCGGTTCCCGGCGACGTCGGCGATGGCGAACCGCTCCAGGAGTTCCGCGGTCCGCTTCCTGCCCTCGCGCTTGCCGAGGCGCAGCAGGTCGGCCATGAGGAGCAGGTTCTCCTCGGCGGTCAGCATGTCGTCGAGCGCGGCGAACTGCCCGGTGACACCGATCGCGGCGCGCACCCCGTCCGGTGAGGCGGCGACATCGTGCCCGGCGACCTGCGCCTGCCCGCCGTCGGCGTCGAGGAGCGTGGACAGGATCCGCACGGTCGTCGTCTTCCCGGCGCCGTTCGGGCCGAGCAGTGCGAAGACGGAACCGGCGGGGATGCGCAGGTCGATGCCGTCGAGGACGGTCTTGTCGCCGTACGACTTGCGCAGGCCGACGGTCGAGATGGCGGCGGGCGGCAGTTGACCGTCGCCCTGCCTGGACATGGGCATGACAGAAGAAGGCATGGGGCCCTCCAGTTCGAGGGGGCGGGGGAGTGAAGGGAAGTCCTGTGCGGTGTCAGCCCTTGGCGCGACGCACGTCGATGTTGCCGAACTTCGTACGGGCGCGGACCTCGACCGTGTCGTCGCTCGCCTCCGGCGATTCGGAGGCGGTGAGCGTGTTGCGCACCTGCCCCTGTCCCGAGGTGGCGTCGAGCCAGGCGGCCGTGCCCTCGCGGACACCGATGTCGATGGAGCCGTACGAGGTCTCCAGCTGGACGGTGCCGCGGACCACTTCGGCCACCCGCAGCGCGCCGTGGGCGGTGGTGGCGGCGACCGAGCTCTCGGCGCGCCGGATGTCGATGTCGCCGTTGGCGCCGCTGACCCGCAGCTCGCCGGTGGCGGTGCCGACGACGGTGCTGCCGTGCGAGTTCTTCACGACGGCCGCGCCGTCCACATGGCCGACGCGGATGCTGCCGGAGCTCGAGGTGATCTCGGCGTTGCCCTCGACCCGGTCCACGGTGATCGCGCCGTGCGAGACGGCCAGGCGCAGCGGCCCGGTGGTGTCGAAGCGGACGTCACCGGTCGAGATCTTCACGCGGACCTCCCCGAGCCGGCCCTCGCCGAGCACCTGGGTCCAGGCCCCGGTCGTGTCGATGTGCGAGCCGGTGGGCAGGTCGACCGTCACGCGGACGACGCCGCTCGGGCCGATCATGCGGCGCTCCCTGGTCCGTACGGTGAGGGCGCCGCCCGCGAAGGAGACCTCGGTCTGCTCGGCGGCGCGCACGTCCTTGTCCCGCTTCGGGTCGCCCGGCAGCACCTCGACGAGGGTGTCGGTGCGGTCGCTCGCGGTGAACTGGATGGAGCCGGCGCCCACATGGGCGGTGACCGAGATGGCTCCGGGGGTGTCGAAAGCAGGCATGGCTGTCCCGTCCTCTTGACTCGTTGGGTCGTCCCCGCTGGTGGGACGTGGTGTGCCGTTCTCGTTCCTGGGCCCGGCGTGCGGCTAGCGCACCCAGCCCGTGAAGCTCTGTCCGACGGACGTGGTCCGCTCCGGCGTGCGCGGCCTGCCGCCGCCGTCGACCGCGGCCGACACGGCGCGCACCAGCCACGCGTTGACCGAAAGCCCCTCGCGACTCGCGGCCTCCTCGGCGCGGGCCTTGAGGTGGGCGGGCAGCCGCAGATTGACGCGGGCGGTGCCGCCCTCGTCGCCCTCGACCGGGGCGGAGGCCTTGTGGAGATCGGCGGGCGCGGCCGACTCGGCGGGGGCGCCGCGGTCGCTCGGCGGCAGTGTCACCTGGAAGTCGGGGTCGAGCCCCCGCAGCCGTACGTCGACCGAGCCGGGGGCGAGTTCACGGGTGATCTCGTCCATCGCGGCGGAGAGCACGTTGAGCAGAGTCAGTCGGGCGGCCGACTCCAGGGGAGCGGTGAGCCGCTCGGCCAGCTCGCGTGCTTCGTCGCCGCCGGCTTCGGCGGCCACCGCGAGTTCCCGGCGGAGAGTGTCGACATACGGCGTGAGGTCCATGACGTCATAGTGGCACCATCATGGCGCCACATGCAACCCCTGATGGTGCGAGGTTGGCGTATGTGCAGGTCAGGCCGGAATCCTTACCAGCAGCCGGGCGGTTCAGGCGCCACGGAACGCCCCACACGGCACCCAGATGGCATCACGTGACGCCACTCGATGCCACTCGATGGCACTCGACGCCACCTGGCGCCACTCGGGGTGTCGCCCTCACCCCGCGTGATCCGGCACCCAGTTCCCATGGAACCCCACGGGCACCCGCACCGGCAGATGCACCCGCGCCACAGGACCGCCCGCCAGATCCTGCGCGGCGAGGATCACCAGGTCGGTGGCGCCCCGGTCGGGATCGAAGGCGTACGCGAGGAGCCAGCCGTCGTCCTCGGCACTCCCGGCGGCGGACGGCACGAAGACACCCTCGCCGACGTCGCCGTCCGGATGGAACAGGTGCCGCTCGCTGCCGCCCCGCTCCAGGTCGAACTTGACGAGGCCGATCCCGACCTGGGCCGGCCCGGGCGCGGGCGACGAGGGGGACAGCAGATGCCGCCGCGCCCGCCCGCCCCCGCCGTAACCGTCCTCCGGCTCAAGAACTCCGTACCCGTACCGGTGCGCGCCGGTCGCCCGCCGCGGGTCGACGCGCGGGAACTCGACGGCCCGCTCGTCCAGTTGGTCCTCGCGCACGGTCCCGGCGACGAGATCGACCGTCCAGCGCACGAACTTCGGCGGCGTCTCGTCGGGCCCCCGGCTGTCGTGCGAACCGAACATCCGGTCGTAGCGCACGAGATGCACGGTGATCAGCCCGGCCCCGTCCTCGTACGCGTTCATCGGGTGGAAGACGAAGCACGGCTCGACCTCCAGCCACCGGATGTCCTCGGCGCGGCCCTCGCGCGGCAGCACCCCGAGCCGTGGCGTGCGCTCGGGATCCCACACGTACGGGAGCGAGGACGGGGAACTGGCGACGTCCGGGTTGAACACCACGGGCAGGTCGTACAGCAACACATACGAGGCGGTGAGCGAGAAGTCGTGCATCATCGGCCGCCCCTCGACGGGCACGTTCACGCACCGCCGCACCCGCCCGTCGACGCCCACGACCAGGTACTGCACGTACGGATACGCCCAGCAGTAGGCGACCGCGTGCAGCTCACCGCTGACCGGGTCGACCGTGGTGTGCGCGGCGAACCCGCCCGGCAGGGTGCCCTGGAAGTCGAAAGGACCGATGGTCGCGAGGTCACCGTCCAGCTCGTACGGGAGCGGTCCGCCCTCCACGGTGGCGAGGTAACGCCCCGCGTACCGCAGCACGTGCGTGTTGGGCGCGAAGTCCATGTCGAGGTGGCGGGGCCCGTGAATGGCCTTGTCGCCGAGGAGCGCGGCGGTGGCGTCACTGCGCACCCACCGGTTCCGGTACCACTCGGCCCGCCCGTCGCGCAGCCGCACCCCGTGCACCATGCCGGGGCCGCTGAACCAGTGGTACGCGGCCGGGTCGTCGACGTTCAGCGGATTGGGCCCGTTGCGCAGGAACCGCCCGTCGAGCCCGTCGGGAACCCGCCCGGTCACCGCGAGCCCACGCGCGGTCACTTCTTCACGAACGGGCGCGAACAGCCCCCGCAGATAAGGATTCCGGCCCTGACCGTCCATGGAGACCTCCAGCCCACGAGACCTCCACCATCCACCTGAACGGCGACGGGGTCGACCCCGCGCACGGACTTCAGCGGGCGGCGGTCCCTTCCGCGACCCGAACGGGATCCTGGTCGCCGGTGAGGACCGCCCGCGTCACGACGAGTCCGGCCCGACACGCGCGCTGCGGCGAGGCCGGCTGGAGTGTCGAGCGGCTCGGTGTCGCGGGGCCCGAGCGTGCTCTACCCGCTCCCGGCGGCCCCGACGAGCACCGTCCAGGGCGCCGGTATCCCAGCGGTGGCCACGCCGGAGAGGTAAACAGGTCGGACGACAAAGGGAAAGAGGAGACCGGCATGGCGATCCACCGCATGGACAACGTCGGCATCGTCGTCGAGGACCTGGACGCGGCCATCGCGTTCTTCGTGGAACTGGGCCTGGAACTGGAGGGCAGGGCCGAGGTCCAGGGCCTCTTCGCCGACCAGTGCACCGGCCTCGACGGCGTCCACTGCGACATCGCGATGATCCGCACCCCCGACGGCCACAGCCGCCTCGAACTGGCCCGCTACCGCACCCCGAAGGCGACCGCCCCCGAACGGCGCGACAACCCGCACAACATCCTGGGCACCCACCGCGTCATGTTCGCCGTCGACGACGTGGAGAACACGCTCGCCCGCCTGCGCCCGCACGGCGCCGAACTCCTGGGCGAGATCGCCCGCTTCGAGAACAGCTACCTCCTGGCCTACATCCGGGGGCCGGAGGGGATCATCATCGGACTCGCACAGGAGCTCGGCCAGCCGGAGGGATAACCGGCGAACCTCGCCGCGGACAGGGCCGGACGGCTCCATCGATGCTGACGGCGACTCCCGCCCCGACCAGCAAAAAGGCCCCGCCGAAGCGGAGCCTGTTGGAGGCGCCCCCGGCAGGACTCGAACCTGCGGCCAAGCGCTTAGAAGGCGCCTGCTCTATCCACTGAGCTACGGGGGCCGGTGTGTGGCCGGGTGGGTTGGTCTCGGGGGTGGGGGTGATCCGTGACCTTGCCGGGGACAAGGATAGGGCTCCCGGGGCCCTGTCCCTGCTGCTTCGCCTCCGTTTCGTCTCCGTGGATCGATGTGGAGGTTCAGTGAAGCGGTCCTGATAATCGCAGGCAGGTACGAATCGTGCATCGCTTTTGGCTTCTCCCGCCCCGGGTGTTGTGCACTCGTTATGCCTGCGCCCCCTGTCTCCCCTTCCGTCCCGCTGTGCGCTTCCTGTGCGCTATCGCACCCCTTGATTCGGGTCCTGGAGGTGGCCACTGGTGTCTTATCGGCGCGCAGAGGTGGTCATATGCTTCAGAAAGCCTCCAAAATTGGGCATTCTTCGCATGTGGTGACCTTGGACGTACGGCCTCAGCTGCTCGACGCACTTACCGCGCTGCGCGACCGTGTCGCCGCCGCGCGGTTTCCGCTCCCCCTCGCGGGAGCGCCACGCGCGCGTGCCAACCGCGGTGAGTTGCTCGCGCAGCTCGACGACTATTTGGTGCCCCGGCTGCGGGCGCCCGAAGCGCCGTTGCTCGCCGTGATCGGCGGCTCGACCGGGGCGGGCAAGTCGACGCTGGTGAACTCGCTCGTGGGGCGTGTGGTCAGCGAAGCGGGGGTGTTGCGGCCGACGACCCGCACGCCGGTGCTCGTCTGCCACCCGGACGACCACCACTGGTTCTCCGGAATGCGGGTCCTGCCCGACCTCACGCGCGTGTGGGTGCCCCGCCAGGCCGACGCGGGCGAGGAAGAGGAGGACGACGACGCGCTCGCGCCCGTACTCGACGAAGGGGAGCAGGTCCTGCGGGTGGAGACCGCGGGCACGCTGCCGCGCGGGCTCGCGCTGCTCGACGCCCCCGACATCGACTCCCTGGTCGCCGAGAACCGGGTGCTCGCGGCCCGTTTGATCAGTGCCGCCGACGTCTGGGTCATGGTCACCACCGCCTCCCGGTACGCCGACGCCGTGCCGTGGAACCTGCTGCGTACCGCCAAGGCCCACGACGCCAGCCTGGTGACCGTGCTCGACCGGGTGCCGCATCAGGTCGTCGCAGAGGTGTCACGGCAGTACGGGGCACTGCTCGCCAAGGCCGGGCTCGGTGAGGTGCCCCGGTTCACGGTGCCCGAGCTGCCCGAGTCGACCCGGGGCGGAGGGCTGCTGCCCGCCACCGCCGTCGCGCCGCTGCGGGCCTGGCTGACGCACCGCGCCCAGGACCCCGACGCCCGCGCGCTCGCCATGACCCGTACGGCCCGTGGCGTGCTCGACTCGCTGCGGGTGCGGATGCCGGAACTGGCCGCCGCCGTCGCCGCCCAGTACTCCGCCACCGTCCGGCTCACCACGGCCGTCGAGGAGGCGTACGAGAACGAGCACGCGCGCGTGCGCAGCCGGCTGCAAGGAGGCCGGGTGCTCGCCGGGGACGCGCTGAAGCGGTGGCGCAGTTATCCGGTGGACTGCACGGCGGGGGAGTTGCTGGACGCGCTCGTGGAGAGTCTGGGCGCCTTGTTGTTGTGTGCCGTCACCGCCGCCGACGAGCGGGTGGACGAGGCCTGGCGGCGCGAGCCGGGCGGCGCGGCGCCCGGACTGAGCGGGCGCGACCCGGAGTTGGAGAGCGCCGAGCACCGGATCGGGATGGCCGTACGGCGATGGAGAAGGGTCCTTGAGGAGTACGCCGAGGAGGAGGTGCGGGCTGTCGGGGACGCGCACGGCTCGGCGCCGCCCGACCCCGAGGTGGTCGCCGCGCTCGTCGCCACGGCCCTGCTCGGCGGGCGTCGGGCCAAGACCGCGGGCGAGAACCTCGCCGAGCGCATCGGCGCCCAGGCCGCGCTGCGGCTGCGGGACCGCGGCGGGCGGCTGCTGAGCGAGTACCTCGACACCGTCCTCGGCGCGGAGCGCGAACGCCGGCTCGCGCCGCTCGACACCCTCGGCGTCAGCCCCGAACCCCAGGCCGAGCTGATCGCGGCCCTGTCGCTGCTGCAGAAGGAGAGGTGAGGGCGGTGACCGCCGTCACGGATCACACGGATCACACGGATCGCCCCGAACATGCCGGAGGGGCGGCCTGGGACGACGGGCTCATCGCGCGGCGCGCCGGTGACCAGTCCGAGGACGGGCCCCGGGCCGATGAGTCGGCGGCCGGTTCGGCCACGTACGACGGGCAATTGAAGCAGCGGCTCGACGCCTTGCGCGAGCTTGTCGGGCTTTCGCGGACCCGGCTCGACGGAGGGACCCTCGCGGAGGCCGGGCGGGTGCTCGACGAGGCGGCCGCGCGGCGGCGTCTGTCCGCGCGGCACACCGTCGTCGCCATCGCGGGAGCCACCGGCAGCGGCAAGTCGACGCTGTTCAACTCGCTTGCCGGAGT
Organism: Streptomyces sp. NPDC052225; assembly: GCF_040679615.1. Lineage (NCBI taxonomy): Bacteria > Bacillati > Actinomycetota > Actinomycetes > Kitasatosporales > Streptomycetaceae > Streptomyces > Streptomyces sp. NPDC052225. Next base: position 16,305 of record NZ_JBFAVD010000039.1, read on the forward strand.
GGCACTTTCGGAGACCGGGCTGCGCCGGCCGACCACGTCCGCGCCGATCGCGTGCAGTTGGACGGACGGCGCCGCGGGCCTCCTCGACCGGCTCGGGATCCCGGGACGGTCGCGGCGCAGGCCGTTGCAGGGGCAGCACGGGGACGCGGCGCTCGAAGGACTCGTCCTCGTCGACCTGCCCGACCACGACTCCGCGGCGCCGGAACACCGTGAGCAGGTCGACCGGGTGCTCGCGCTCGTCGACGCCGTCGTGTGGGTCGTCGACCCCGAGAAGTACGCCGACGCGATGCTCCACGAGCGCTACCTGCGGCCCATGGCGGGCCACGCCGAAGTGATGTTCGTGGTGCTCAACCAGGTCGACCGGCTGCCCGGCGACGCCACCGAGCAGGTCCTCGACGACCTGCGGCGGCTGCTCGACGAGGACGGCATCGCGCTCGGCGAGCACGGTGAACCCGGCGCCACCGTGCTGCCGTTGTCCGCGCTGACCGGCGAGGGCGTCGGCGAACTGCGCGACGCCCTCGACCAGTTCACCGCCGAGCGCAGGGCCCCCGCCCGCCGTATCGGCGCCGACGTCGACGCGGCCGCCGACCGGCTGCGGCCCGTGTACGCGGCCGGGCGGCAGGTCGGGCTGAGCGAGGAGGCCCGCGAGGAGTTCGCCGACCGGCTCGCCGACGCGGTGGGCGCGGCCGCGGCGGGGCAGGCCGCCGAACGCGCCTGGGCCCGCGGCGCCAACAAGGCGTGCGGCACCCCCTGGCTCAGGCTCTGGCGCTGGTACGAGGCTCAGCGCGCCCTCGCGTCACCGGCTCCGGCCCCCGTGCCGCCGGCCGAGGAGGAGGCCACGGCCCGCCAGCGCGTGGAGCACGCGGTGCGCGCGGTGGGCGACGCCGCGGCGACCGGGCTGCCCGCCGCGTGGGGGCAGGCCGTTCGGGAAGCGGCGACGCGCGGCGCCGAAGGGCTGCCCGAGGCGCTGGACGCGCTCGCCGTGAACCCGCCGCAGGGCGCCGGACACGTGGGTCAGAGCGGTGCCGGGCGGCCGCCGCGGCCCGGGTGGTGGCCGGTCGCCGTGCTCGTGCAGGCCTCCATGACGATCCTTCAGATTCTGGGCGGGCTGTGGCTGTTGGGCCAGATCATCGGGGTCGTGCCGCCGAACCTGGGCGTGCCCGTGCTGATGATGCTGGCCGGGATCGTGGGCGGCCCGTGCGTGGAGTGGGCGTGCCGGCTCGCGGCGAAGGGGCCCGCGCGACGGTACGGGCAGGACGCGGAGCGGCGGCTGCGGGACGCTGCCGCGGCGTGCGGCAGGGCCCGGGTGCTCGACCCGGTCGCGGCGGAGCTGCTGCGGTACCGGGAAGTGCGGGAGCAGTACGTACGGGTGGCCGGGTTTTCCACAACCGGCCGGTAGGGCACAGGCGTCGGCGGGATTCGGCGGGCGGGGGCAGTCTGGGATCGCGGTTCGGGGAGGGCCCGGGCCGCGACTCGGATCACGGCGTGCGGGGGCTCCGCGTGCCGGGAGGGGCGTACGACATGAACGAGACGCTGTTGACGGTCGTGGGGAACGTAGCGACGACGCCGGTGTACCGCGAGCTGCCGACCGGGCCGGTGGCACGGTTCCGGCTCGCGGTCACCCCGCGCCACTTCGACAAGGTGCAGAACGCGTGGGTGGACGGGCACACGAACTTCTTCACGGTGTGGGCGCGGGGGATGCTCGGTTCGAACGTGCAGGGGTCGATCGCGATCGGTGAACCGGTCATCGTCCAGGGCCGGTTGAAGGTGCGCGACGAGGAGCGGGGCGGGCAGCACTGGACGTCCGCGGACATCCAGGCGACGGCGGTCGGGCACGATCTCTCGCGCGGCACGTCCGCGTTCCGCCGGGCGGCAAGGAAGGCGCAGGCGGCCGAGGAGCAACGGGCGAGGGACGAGCCGTCGTTCGAGATCGAACCGGCGCCGGTGGGGTGAGCCGGCCGTGCACCGGATGACCGAAGTACGGCTTATTCATTGGTATCCCGGCTTATCCCTTCCTTTTGGCCGGTGCGTGCCGGTGATTTGTCGATAAGCCCAGCTCGGACGCGGTGTCGGCGATAACGATTGCGAGTCGGATCGGTTGCCTGAGGACAGCACTGGGGATCGTGATAGGCCGCTTCCTTAGGATGCCGGGCGTACCTCAAGTAGCTCGTGAAGCAGCTCGTGTAGCTGGTGTAGCTCAAGGGGCCTTTGCGGCCCACGCATTGATCTGCCGGCGGGACACCACCCCCCATGTGTGTGTCATGACGTCCCGCCTGAAGGGAACTACGTGTTTTCTGTGTTCTCACAGGCCGCGCGTCGCGGGCGAGGCACCGCTCGCCTCGCCGCGGCGAGCCTGGTGTCGTCACTCGTGGTGGCCGGCGCGATATCCGGCGCCGCTCCGGCCTCCGCGGACGACGGCGTCCAGGGGCAGGGCGGCGCGAGCGCCACCATCGGCGGCCTTCAGACGTACGGCGCGGCCGAGATCCACGAGGACGGGCGCACCGAGCGGATCTCCGCGGGGCTGTTCCAGATGACGGTCGACGGTGGCGGGATGCTGCAGACGTACTGCATCGACCTGCACAACCCGACCCAGACGGACGCCAAGTACCAGGAGACGTCCTGGAGCGGCACGTCGCTGAGCGGCAACTCCAGTGCGGGCAAGATCCGTTGGATCCTCCAGAACTCGTACCCCCAGGTCAACGATCTCGCGGCGCTCGCCCGCAAGGCCGGGGCCGGCAGCCTGACCGAGCAGGACGCCGCGGCCGGCACGCAGGTCGCCATCTGGCGCTACTCGGACAAGGCCGATGTCGAGGCGGTGAGCGGCGCCGCCGAGAAGCTCGCCGACTACCTGGAGAAGAGCGCCCGCGACCTCGGTGAGCCGCAGGCCTCGCTGAGCCTGTCGCCGCAGGCCGTCTCCGGGCACCCGGGGGAGCGGGTCGGTCCGGTCACGGTGCGGACGAACGCGGAGAGCGTCACCGTGATCCCGCCCGCCGAGGCCGCTGCCGGCGGGGTGGAGGTCGTCGACAGGAAGGGCAGGCCCGTCGAGTCCGCGGCCGACGGCAGCCAGATTTTCTTCGACGTGCCGAAGGACGCGGGGGCGGGTTCCGCCGCGCTGACCGTGCAGGCGTCGACGACCGTGCCGGTCGGCCGCGCCTTCACCTCCGACACCCGCAGCCAGACGCAGATCCTCGCCGGGTCCAGCGAGTCCACGGTCTCCGCGACGGCGACGGCGACCTGGGCGCGGCAGGGTGCACTGCCGGCGCTGACCGCGCGGAAGAACTGCGCGGCGGGCGGTGTGGACATCACGGGGGTGAACAAGGGCGACGAGCCGTTCACCTTCAAGCTGATGGGCACGCGGTACACGATCGAGCCCGGGGCGAAGCGGACGGTGACGATTCCGCTTCAGGAGGACCAGGCGTACGACTTCACGATCAAGGGGCCGCACGGGTTCGAGCAGCGGTTGCGCGGCATCCTCGACTGCCGCACGGTGGCCGCGGCCACGGGCTCCGCCGACGCCGGCCTGCGCACCCAGACCACGACGCAGCCCAGCCCGGCGTCGGTCGGCGGCACGGGCGCCACGGACCTCGCCGAGACCGGCAGCTCGAACGCGACGCCGGTGATCGCGGGCATCGCCATTCTGCTGGTGGTGGCGGGCGGGGCCTCGCTGATCCTGGTCAGGAAGCGGAAGTCGCCGGGGCGGGGCGAGTGAGCTGAGGGTGTCGCGCTGAGCCTTCCCCCGTCCCCCTAGGACGGCTCAGCGTGGTTCGCCGCGCGGCCTGCCGGTCGTGGTCGTGTTCTGGTCGTACCGCGGCCCGTCCGGTAGCCGGCCTGCCGCAGTAGCCCCTCGTGGACGAAGCCGTGCCAGCGCGCCGTGTACGTTGCCCGGCGTGATCACTTCACCTGAATCCGTCGAGAGTCGTGAAGACCTGGCGGCCTTCGTCCAGGCCCTGCGGCGCAGCCACGCTGAGGAGGGCGGTGCGTGGGAGAACGCGGATCTCCCCAGCTTCCTCGACGCCCTGTCCGCCTGGATCGGCGATGCGGACGGCTGGTACCGCAGCACGGGGATCTGACGCACAGCGGATCACTCCTATGTAGATGCTGAACTCCGTCACTCATGTACATGAGTGACATGAAGAAGAGTGCATCACTCCTGTACATGAGTCAACCCGCCGCGACAGATAAGTCACGGCGGGCTGTGAGGAGTTGAGCGAGCGTCAGTCGGCGGCGGGGATTCGGTACTCGAATACGAACTGGTCAGCGGCCATGAGGGTGTCGCACACCTCGACCACACGGCCCTCGGTCGTACGGGCCTCACGGATCAGATGAACCACGGGAGCACCGGGGCTCAACGCCAGTTCGGACGCCTCCGCCTTGGAGGCCGGCCGCGCTTGCAGCGTCTCGACGAACTCCGCGAACTCGTGCCCGTGGTCTTCGAGACGGGCGTAGATGCCGCCACCGCCGGGGTTCTCGGCGAACAGCTCGGGGATGTCCTTCACGACGTCCCACGGGAGGTACGAGGAAGCCGTCTCGACCGGGGTGCCGTTGCGGAAGTAGAGGCGCCGACGCGCGAGGACCTGAGTACCGGCCGCAACTCCGAGACGTTCGGCCGCATCCTCCGGGGCCTCCATGGGCCCGATGTAGAGCACGCTGACCTTTGCCGTGGCGCCGGACTGCGCAGACTCGGCGAGGTAGGCAGCCTTGCCGCCCTGGCGGTGCGAACGGCGGAAGCGATCCGAGGAACGGTGCCGCACCGGCGGCCGGTCCCTCACGATCGAGCCCTTACCGTGCCGGGTCTCCACGAGCCCACTGGCCCGCACCTCAACCATGGCCTTACGGATCGTGCCGCCCGAGACGTTGTAGCGGTCGACCAGCTCCGACTCACTCGGCACCATGTCTCCGGGCTTGAGGACTCCGCCCCTGATCTGCTGAACGATGTCTTCAGCGATCTGCACGTACCGAGGTACGGCCCTCCCCTCTCCAACTGCAGTTTCCATAGTCCTTCTCTTCCTCCTATGCTCCTGTACATGAGTAACAGCGCCCAGGAAGGCCAGTCAACGCCACTGCACTCCGTGTCCGTAGCCGGAGTGGTGGTCCGCGACGACGGCCGACTGCTGGCGATCCGCCGCGCGGACAATGGCCACTGGGAACTCCCCGGCGGTGTGCTCGAACTCGAAGAGACCCCCGAGGCAGGCGTAAGGCGCGAGGTCTGGGAAGAGACCGGCATCCACGTCGAGGTGGACGAGCTGACCGGGGTCTACAAGAACACGACCCGAGGCGTCGTCGCCCTGGTGTTCCGCTGTAAGCCCGCAGGCGGTGTCGAGCGAACGTCGAGCGAGTCGGCGGCAGTTGAGTGGCTCACGCCTGACGAGGTCACGCAGTACATGGCCGAGGTTTACTCAATCCGGCTCCTGGACGCCCTAGATGGGGCTGGCCCTCATGTGCGAAGCCACGACGGTCGCCGCCTGACTCCCAACGCAGGCTAGGGCGGGGAGATGGCTGCGTCTCTTGCTCTCAAGTTCGAGCGGCGATCAACGAAGGGCGCCCACAGCGATTTGCGGTTGTGGATTGGCCCGTACCGCCACCGATGCGATTCGTACTACTTCGCCATCGACGAGTCTCCCACTGCGCTGCGGCACCTCGGCGCGAGTCTGGCCCGACTGCTGGATCAGTGGATGGAACAGGTCGACGAGCTGCGAAGTTCAGGAGGCGTCGCCTACCTGCCGTACGACTTCTCGGATCAGTGCACTGCCTGGCTGCGTGTCTCATCGGCAGACGGGTGTGCAGCGAACGTCCAGGCTGGCTGGAGCCTTGTGGAGGCCTGGGGCATCGAACCCTCCAACTACCGTGCAACAGCACCCGAGATCAAGGACTTTGATCCGATCCCCAAGGCCCAGATCGATTGCTCGATGAGCGAACTGATGCAGTGCCTCGTACTCAACCGCGAAGCTCTGGCAGCCACAGGACCGTAGCGCGATAGAACTTTCCCTACTTCATCAAGGCCCGCGCACGGCGCGGGCGCGCGCCACCTCTGCGGCGCGGCCTGCCTCCTGTCTGCGCCCCGGCTGGCCGCGCCCGGCGGCGAGCTCGGCGGCTGCGGGCAGAAGTGGGGAGACACCCTCTGTGGCTGGGGCGGTCGGCTCCACGGCTTTAGGCAGCCACTTTGGGGCGAGCCTCTAAGATCATGGCCCCAACGTCGTGCTTTAACGGGCAGGTCCACAGATTGCCCGACTCGCCGGAAGCTTACGGGGCCATGATCACTCGCCCCAAAGCAGCTCCAGCCCAAAGCCGCTCCGCCGACCTGCGTCGCTGGCACTAGCACGTACACACAAAAGCGGATGAAACGCCCGGCGTTCTTGTTGCTCAAGGCATGATCTCTGCGCACATCGACCGGATGCTCGTATCTGTTGCCTAGCCGATGCCAAACTGATCGCATGCAGGACAACTACTTCTCGCTCACCCGTGTCCGGCTGCGGCACTACAGGAGCATCGCGGCAGCCAACGTTGAGTTGGGTCGCCTCCTACTGCTCGTTGGCCCTAACGGCTCAGGAAAGAGCAACTTTCTGGACGCCCTAAGGCTCGTATCTGAGTCCCTGCAGACTTCCTTGGACCAAGCACTGCGCACGCGCGGGGGAGTCTCTGAGGTTAGGCGCCGCTCCACAGGGCATCCCACCCACTTCTCGATCGATCTATCCTTCGAGTCCCCTGATTTTTCGGGCGAGTACGGCTTCGAGGTGGGCGCCGTCAAGGGCCTTGGATATCGAATCTCCAAAGAATACTGCACTGTTTGGAGTGAACCTCGAGACGAGGATGGGCCACTCCCTGCGCGTGCTCATTTCCGGGTTGAGAGTGGAAAACTAACCGAACACAGCGAGCCCGTGATGCCGCCAGCGACCGAACAGCGCCTTTATCTGGTCTCCGCAGCCGGACTGGAAGTGTTTCGCCCAGTTTTTGATGGACTTGCTGGCATGAGCGTATTTAGCTTGAACCCTGACGTGATACGACAGCCACAAACCCCGGACGCTGGAGACTTCCTCCACCGCGACGGATCCAATATCGCCAGTGTGCTGCACCGCCTAGAACGCAGTCAGCGCGGTCGGCAAGATAAGGCGCGAATTGAAAGCTACCTGCAGAATATTGTGCCAGGGATGCATGGGGTTTCGCGCTCTGAACTTGGAAACTGGGAAACCTTGGTATTCAATCAAGATGTCCCGGGTTCAAAGAATCCGTGGCGGTTCCAAGCTCAATCTGTTTCCGATGGCACATTGCGTGCACTAGGTGTCCTGGTTTCCCTATTTGCAGGCACGGGATCTACTCTCAGTACAGTCGGAATCGAAGAACCGGAAAGTGCATTGCACCCAGCGGCGGCCGGTGTCTTGCTTGATGCGCTGCGTGATGCAAGTGAACGTCGCCAGGTGATCGTCACCAGCCACAGCCCTGATCTGCTAGATCGAGACGACTTCAACCTGAAGGAAATCCGTGCAGTTCGCTCCATCGCCGGAGAAACGCGAATCGGCGAGTTGGATGAAGCCGGGGCATTGGCCCTTCGTGAGCACCTATACACGCCAGGAGAGCTCCTTCGTAACGACCAGCTTCTTCCCGGAGTCGCATCGTGACCCAAGCTCCAATCCTGGCTCCCATCGTCGAAGGACATGGTGAAGTTGCAGCCGTACGACAGCTGATCAGTTTGATCGGAGAGAAACACGGCGTTTGGATCGAAGTGGCCCAACCGTTCAGGCTCGACTCAGGGAAAATGAGGAAGCCTGAAGAGCTGGAAAAGGCAATCCGCCTGCAAGAGGCTAGGGTTAGAGCTCGAAAAGGTGGAGTTCTGATTTTGCGTGACGGTGACGACAGTGACATTCGCTGCCCGGTTGAGCTGGCTAAGCTGATAGCTCCAGATGCGGGGAGATTCTCCGTTTCCGTGGAGGTCGTGATCGCTTATCACGAGTATGAAACGTGGTTTCTTGCCTCCATGGAATCCGTTCGGGAGCATCCATCTGTCCGTGACGATGCGACTACTCCATCAGATCCGGAAAAAAGAAGAAGCGCCAAGAGCCAGTTGGAGTCCATGATGCATGAATCCTATAGGGAGACCTTGCATCAAGCGAAATTCTCATCACTGATTGACTTGGCCGCGGCATCTGAAAAGAGTCGCTCGTTTCGAAGAATGGTCCATGCTGTCGAGAAGCTGAGCGGATTGGCCCCCTAGACCCCGAGGTCGGGGAGCCAGGCACTCGATCGGTCCGCGGCGTGGCGAGCGTGGCAGGGTCCGGGGTGGGAGGTGACCACCTCGGGCCGCCTTTGGGCCGTCCTAGGCCGCTCAGTAGTGACCTACGGCGACCGGTGACGCAGGTCCTTAAGCGACGCTCCCAGGTCAACCTGCGATGGGGAGCGGCTCGTGGCGGTGCCAGAGCAGATACCGATCCTCGCGGCGCAGTTCCGCAGAACCCCACTCAATGCGCATGACACCCTGCTCCATAGAGCAGGCGTAAGCGACGAGGACGAGTTGCACGCCTTCGGGGAGTAGCTCCAGGTCTGGGTGTATCTCGGAGTCGTCAAGTTCTCCCCAGTCCAGGTCGAATGCTGGCTGTAGGGGAGTCGGGCCGTGGCGTCGGATCAGGTCCGCTCGAAAGCCTGTGGCCCGACGGAGGCGTGCAGCCGTGACAGGCACGTCCTTCTTCGCGTAGCGGAGGGGGTAAATCAGGTGGCTGCGGACGAGCATCATCGTGCGTCCTTGCAGACGCACCGGTTCCCCGAGTCCGGAGATGCCGGCAGCCAGTTCCTCGTATTGCACCGCGTAGAGTCCGTGTCCGTAGGCTTCGAGCGTCTGGGTGTGCACACCCTCCTGCCCGGTGCGTGCTCGATCATGGGCCCGGACCAGGCAGGCCGGGATAATATCGGCCAGTTCGCTGGCTATGTCCCCTAAGGTCTCGCGTGCCCACTGACTGGCTGAACCCACAACGTACCGCCCTTCCCTGGTGGTCTTGCAGGCACCGAGCACCGTCCACCTAAACCGTGCTGCGTCCAGGCGAGTCACACAAGGTCGCAACCAGCGCACAAAAGGAGCGCACACCACCTGACGAGGGTTCACCGCACTTACCTGCTCGCGTTCCAACAGCAGCAGACGTCCTCCCGGCCCGATCGCTCGCGGTGACGGCAATCCTGACGGCAACGACTGCGGACGACAGCAGCATCCAGCAGTCCAGCACGGTGCCTGCGTAGGCCCATAAGGTCGTCCTACCGGGACTTGCCCGCATCTTCTAAGCGCGTGCTCGCAGATTTGAGCCTTGCCAGCGGGTACGGCTGCGCATGTGGACCTGCGTCGATTCCCCGTCGCCGATCGGGGCGTTGGACAGCAGTGAGGGAGGACACCGGATGCTCACCGGAACCCTCCCTCGTTCACGCCTTGGTCGACTAGGTAAATGCTGATGCCTGCAGCCGAGGCCCCTCGTCGCCGCGTTCCCGGCTGGTGGAGTCGCCCTGAGGCAACCGCTGGCCGCGGCTTGCCGCAACTCTGAGAGTTGTCCTCAGCGCTCCCGCCAGGTCCCTCGCCACCAGGCGCAAATCGCTCGGCGTCACCTTTTCTTCAGCGAGCAGTCCTTCTGCCTGGTCCAGGACTTCAGCAGCCAACCCCAAGTGGATGGCTTCGGTGTTGTCGGCCAGGCGGGACAAGTAGCTGTTGGCGTTGTCGGTGCTCAAGTAGCAGGGCTGGCCGTCCGGTCCCGACCAGGGGAGGAGCCGCAGCTCGCTTGGCGTCGTCATCCTTCCCTCCTGTTCTCTGCTGGTACGGCGCGGGTGACGAAGTACGCGTCTGCGCGGTGGCTGGGGAGGACTAGGAGCGCTGCCTCGACTACGCGTCCCGTGTTGTCGATTGCTACGCGGGTGATGTCGAGCACTGCGAGTGTGGAGCTGATCCGAAGCACTTCTGCTTCCTCGTACGTCGGTAGGCGGGCTGTAAGGCGTTCTCGGATTTCCGTCAGCGGCGAGTAGGGCTCTGCCGGCCGCGTTCCGAAGGCCTGACACGAAGGCGCCTCGCAGGGCAGGTCCTTCGGCGGCAGATCGCACGGCACGTAGATCCGGGCCAGGCTGTGCGGGGAAGACCCGTCGTTGTGGATACACAGGAACTGAGATAGTTGTGTGTTGGGAGGCACCCGCAGCAGGGGGACGAGTTGCCCCTGCGCCGGTAGCCGGGTAGTGCGGACGGTGACCCGGAGCCCCGGGCCAACTTGGCTGGCCTCGAATGGCATTCGGGTCCCACCTGCGTACGTGCGACGGTGGGACGCACGACCGATGAAGTTCCCCTTGCCGTGGGCCTTCTCGACAAGCCCTTCGCTTTGGAGGAGGGCCAGAGCGCCCCGCAGCGTCGATGTGCTCACCCCGTAGCGGGAAGCGAGGATGGCTTCTGACGGGAGGCGTTCGCCTGCTTTGAGTTGGCCGGCCGCGATCTGAGTTCGGATGTCGTCGGCGATGGTTTGGCGACGGGAGGGCACGGTCTCAGTCACCGCCCTCTCAGCATGCGGAGAGCGATCAGTCGAGTCCGCGAACCCATGGTCAGGAGTTCGCCCGACTCGAACCGGACCTGCTTGGCGCCTCCTGGAAGTTGGATGAGATCGACTACTCGGTGCGGGCTTCCGCCGACATTGATGACGTCCTGGCGGCGGATGTTGGTAACGGTGATCTCGACCGGAACAGCCACCGTTCCAGTCGGGGCCCACCGCCTCACCGGGCTACCTCCGGCGTATTGCCCCCGACGGCCACCGCATGGCAATCACAGCTGCACGTCTCGTAGATGACAGGCGCGTCGATCGCGAATGCGGTGGGCGAGGACTGCGCACAAGTGCCGTGCCTACCGACCATGCAGGCACTCGACTTGTAGGGGACGGGGGTCGCATGGGAGACGCCAGGGGGCTTGCCCAGTGACATCAGAAGGCCCCTTTCCACAGGGACCTCAAAGATGAAGCACGCCGGGCACCCACGTAGCGGGTGGATCTGCGAGTACGGTTGAACACGCGGATCAGCTCCTATCGCTGACTGCCAGGCCCCCGGACCCCACCCGTCGCGGGGGTCTCTGTATGTACGGCGGCCCATAGCGTGCGGCCGTTGACGCTGTTGGCCAGGAGCCCGAATCGGTCGGCCTCCGCCACTGCTTCCAGGGCCTCCCGCCACCTCTCGGCGGGGAGGGAATCCGGGACCTCCGCTTCGATCGCCAGGTGACGGGCGTGCTCTGTCACGCGGGGGGTGAGGCCGAGCGCGGTCAGGCGGGCCGCGATGCCCTCGGCGCCTGCACCCGAAGCAGCAGACACAGCTCCGCCCCCGTCACTCGTCAATTACTCTCGGTCAAGCTAGTTAACTAGATTAGAGCTAGTGGACTAGATTTTCCATATGCCTGAGCAGCCGCCGTACCTCCGCATTGCTGACGTGCTCCGGCGTCGGATCGCGGATGAGGAATGGGCGCCGGGGGACCGGCTTCCCTCTCGCGCCCAGATCGCCGAAGAGTGCGGCGTCGGTGAGAACGTGATCCGCCGGGCTCAGGAGTTGCTGATCTCCCAAGGCGTGCTTGAGGGGCGGGCTGGGTCCGGGACGTACGTCGCCGCACCCCGTCAGCGCGTCCGCGTTGTCCGATCCTCTGCGCGTGAGCAGCCCAGCGGGTCGCCGTTCCGCGCGGACATGAAGGCCGTGGGCAAGCAAGGTGACTGGGAGAGTCGTACCGAAGCCAAGGTGCCGGCGCCCGCCGACATCGCGAGGCGGCTCGGCATTGCCGAAGGTGATCTCTGCGTCCGCACCGTGTACGAGTTCCTCGCTGATGGTCGCCCCGCGCAGTTGTCGACCAGCTGGGAGCCGTACGACCTCACCGCCGGCACTCTCGTCGTCCTCCCCGAGGGCGGACCGCACGCTGGGGTCGGTGTCGTGAACCGGATGGCGGAGATCGGGGTTGTCGTCACCCACGCCGTGGAGCAGCCGGAGCCGAGGCAGGCCTCCGCCGAGGAAGCGTCGTTGCTGGGCATCCAGAAGGCCGCGCTCGTCACCCACATCCGGCGGACGTACTACAGCGGCCAAGGGAGGCCCGTGGAGACCGCGGACATCGTGGTGCCCGCCGCCCTGTGCGAGATCGTTTACGAGATCCCGGTCGATCCGAATCCTCGCTAGGGTCCGGGGCCTGCGCGCCAAGTAGGTTCTAGCGCGTGACCTCATCGCCTCAATCCGTCGACAGTCGTGAAGACCTGGCGGCCTTCGTTCGTTCCCTCCTTCGCAGCTATGCCGAGGAGGGGAGTACGTGGGAGAACGCGGATCTCCCCAGCTTCCTGGAGGCCCTGTCCGCCTGGATCGACGACGCGGACGGTTGGTACGGCAACACCGGCCGTGAGTTGCCAGCCGACGGTGACTGGCGGTTCTTCGCGCGGGCTCTGCGGGCGGCGACCGTCTACGAGTGATCCCGGAGTCCGCGTCGCATGGGTGCGGATCGTCGTCACGAAGATCATTCCTGGGCCGTCTCTGGGCCGTCCAACGTCAGCCAAGGTCGACAAACAGCGACCGACAGTGACAGACCCGCTACGGCCGTCCACCCCGAACCCCCAGCTCAGGGCCACCCCTTGATACTGGTTTCCGCCTAGCAGTAGCCATGCGGCAAGATGGGGTGTATCTGCCCTCATGCGGTGGAGCCGCGTTTCGCGGGGCCCCTCGCTGCCACACTTCGACTGCCGGACGGTTTCTCTTGGCTGAGTTCATCTACACCATGCGCAAGACGCGCAAGGCGCACGGCGACAAGGTGATCCTCGATGACGTCACCCTGAACTTCCTGCCGGGGGCGAAGATCGGCGTCGTCGGTCCGAACGGTGCCGGTAAGTCGACCGTGCTGAAGATCATGGCGGGTATCGAGCAGCCGTCGAACGGCGACGCGTTCATCACGCCCGGCTTCAGCGTCGGCATCCTCATGCAGGAGCCGAAGCTCGACGAGTCGAAGACCGTCCTGGAGAACGTGCAGGACGGCGCGGCCGAGATCATGGGCAAGCTCAAGCGCTTCAACGAGGTCGCCGAGCTCATGGCCACCGACTACTCCGACGCGCTGATGGAGGAGATGGGCAAGCTCCAGGAGGACCTCGACCACGCCGACGCGTGGGACCTCGACGGTCAGCTGGAGCAGGCGATGGACGCGCTGGGCTGCCCGCCCGGCGACTGGCCCGTCACCAACCTCTCCGGTGGTGAGAAGAGGCGTGTGGCGCTGTGCAAGCTGCTCATCGAGGCGCCTGACCTGCTGCTCCTCGACGAGCCCACCAACCACCTCGACGCCGAGTCCGTGAACTGGCTGGAGCAGCACCTGGCCCAGTACAAGGGCGCCGTCGTGGCCGTCACCCACGACCGGTACTTCCTCGACAACGTCGCCGAGTGGATCCTCGAACTCGACCGCGGCCGCGCGATTCCGTACCAGGGCAACTACTCCACGTACCTGGAGAAGAAGTCCGAGCGCCTCAAGGTCGAGGGCAAGAAGGACGAGAAGCGGCAGAAGCGGCTCAAGGAAGAGCTCGAGTGGGTGCGGTCCAACGCCAAGGGGCGCCAGACCAAGTCCAAGTCGCGTCTCGCGCGCTACGAGGAGATGGCCGCCGAGGCCGAGAAGATGCGGAAGCTGGACTTCGAGGAGATCCAGATCCCGCCGGGCCCGCGTCTGGGCAGCATCGTCGTCGAGGTCGAGAACCTCGGCAAGGCCTTCGGTGACAAGGTGCTCATCGATGACCTGAGCTTCTCGCTGCCGCGCAACGGCATCGTGGGTGTCATCGGTCCCAACGGTGCCGGTAAGACCACCCTGTTCAAGATGATCCAGGGCCTTGAGACCCCGGACTCCGGCTCCATCAAGGTCGGCGAGACCGTCAAGATCTCGTACGTCGACCAGGGCCGCGCGAACATCGACCCGAAGAAGACCCTGTGGGCGGTCGTCTCCGACGAGCTCGACTACATCAATGTCGGGCAGGTCGAGATGCCGTCGCGGGCTTACGTCTCCGCGTTCGGCTTCAAGGGCCCGGACCAGCAGAAGCCGGCCGGAGTGCTCTCCGGTGGTGAGCGCAACCGCCTCAACCTCGCGCTCACCCTCAAGCAGGGCGGCAACCTGCTGCTCCTCGACGAGCCGACGAACGACCTCGACGTGGAGACGCTCTCCTCCCTGGAGAACGCGCTGCTGGAGTTCCCCGGTGCGGCCGTGGTCGTCTCCCACGACCGCTGGTTCCTGGACCGGGTGGCCACGCACATCCTCGCGTACGAGGGTGACTCCAAGTGGTTCTGGTTCGAGGGCAACTTCGAGTCGTACGAGAAGAACAAGATCGAGCGGCTCGGCCCGGACGCCGCGCGTCCGCACCGCGCCACCTACAAGAAGCTGACCCGCGGCTGATGGCTCGCCACGTATACGCCTGCCCCCTGCGCTGGGCGGACATGGACGCGTACGGACACGTCAACAATGTCGTGTTCCTCCGGTATCTGGAGGAAGCTCGTATCGACTTCCTGTTCCGCCCGGACAAGGACTTCCAGCAGGGGTCTGTCGTGGCACGCCATGAGATCGACTACAAGCGGCAGTTGGTGCACCGGCACCGTCCCGTCGACATCGAGATGTGGGTGACCGAGGTGCGAGCCGCCTCGTTCACGCTCACCTACGAGGTCAAGGACGAGGACGTCGTGTACGTGCGCGCCTCGACGGTCATAGTGCCGTTCGACTTCGAGGCGCAGCGGCCCCGGCGGATCACCGCGGAGGAGCGGGAGTTCCTGGACGAGTACCGGGACGACGCCGATACGGACCGTGCCGCGGGGGCGCTCGCGGCATGAGTTCGCCCGTGCTGTATTTCGCCGATGCCGGGGAGGCGGCGGACCTCGCCGCCTTCCTGGGCCGGCTGCTGCACTACGACAAGGCGGCCGCCGTACGGCTGCAGGCGCAGGCCGGTGGGCAGGCGCTCGCGGTGTTCGGGCGGCCGCCCTCGTTCGAGGTGCTGGCCGTGCGGACGGCGCGGCTGCTGAAGCCGTTCGAGGACGGGATCGAGGACGCGCTCGATGTCACCGTCTCCGCCGGGGAGTTGCTCGACGCCATCGACGAAGCGGGGGCGAGCGCCGTCGTGCCGGCCGCCGTGACCGGGCCGCCGTGGGCCGGGATGCTGCCGCCCCGCGGGGGCTGGGAGCGGGTGGCCGGGTTCCCGGACACCGGGGCGCTGCGCGGGCTCGTGCAGGCCGCCGTCGCCGAATTCCGGTCCCGCGTCGAGGAGTTGGCTCCGGACGCCCGTACGCGCGGCGAACTCGACCGGATCGGGCGGGAGATCTGGTCGCGGGAGATCGCCGGGACCGGGGTGCCGGTGCGGATCGCGCACGCGGCGGTCTCGCTCGGGTTCCTGCGCGGCGACGCCGTCGATCTGTTCGCGTCCGGGGCGTGGGTGCGGCTGCGGGCCCCGTACGGGTCCGTTGCCCTGCGGCGGGCTTCCTCCGGGCTCGGCGGGCTTTCCGTGCTGCCCCGCTGAGTACTCAGCGTTCCTGGTCGTCCGGCCAGATCTGGATGTGGTCCTCCTCCAGTTCCAGGAGCACGCGGTCGCGCATGCGCAGCGACTCCGTGTACTCCGTGGGGAGTTGGAGCCGGCCCGCCCGGTCCAGCATCGCGTACTCGCGCGAGACCACGGACTCCTGGCCCGTCGTCGCGTCCACCTGCCGGTGGCGCAGCACCTCCGTCGACGTACGGCCGTCGCGGATCGCCACCGTGCGGCGGACCTCGCTCGCCACCGTCTGGTCGTGGGTGACGATGACGACCGTCGTGCCCAACTCCTCGTTCGCCGTGCGGAACGCGGCGAAGATCTGCTCGCCGGTGTGCGAGTCGAGTTCGCCGGTGGGCTCGTCGGCGAGCAGCACCTTCGGTTCGTTGGCGAGGGCCACCGCTATGGCCACGCGCTGCTGTTGGCCGCCGGACATCTGCTGCGGGCGGCGGTCGTGGCAGTCCGCTACGCCGAGCATGGTCAGGAGTTGCTTGGCGCGCTCTGCCTTTGTTGAGCGGCGGGTCTTTCCCCGCAACTGCATCGGTAGCGCCACGTTCTGAGCTGCCGTCAGGTACGGGAGGAGGTTGCGGGCCGTCTGCTGCCAGACGAAGCCGACCGCCTCGCGGCGGTAGCGCAGGCGGTCCTTCGCGCCCATCGCCAGGAGGTCGTAGCCGGCCACCTTCGCCGCGCCCGCCGTGGGTTCGTCCAGGCCCGCCAGGATGTTCATGAGGGTTGATTTTCCGCTGCCGGACGCGCCCACCAGCGCCATCAACTCGCCGTTCTGGACCAGGAGGTCGAGGCCCTGGAGCGCCTGGACCTCCACGCCGTCCGTCGTGAAGATGCGGACGAGTCTGTCGCAGGTGATCAGGGCGTCGTGGCCGTAGGCGGGGCGGTCTCGGTGGGCTGTGGCGCGTTCTTCGAGGTCGGCCAGGGTGGGGGCCGGGGTGGGAGTGTGCGGCGCCTCCGGTGTCATGGTTCTCTTCTCCGTTTCCCGGTTGTTCTTCGGCTGGCTGTGGGGGAGGGCTGGAGTCTTTGGGGTCGCCCCCTCCTCCCCTTCCCGTCCCGATCCCCGGGGGCTTCGCCCCCGGACCCCCATTGGATTGCGGTTTCTTGCGTGCGGATTGTTCGTGGTTGCTCGCGCCGGTCCCCGCGCCCCTAAAGGGGCGCCTCTTCGCCTGCTCTCAGTTCCTTGGCCGCGCTTCGTCTGCTTGAGCGGTACGCCTGTAGGGACGCTGTTCCTGTTGCCAGGAGGAGGACGGCCACCGCCGGGAGCGCCAGGGAGAGGGGGTCCGTGCGCAGGTGGGCCGTCGCCGTCGTCGTCTCGTCTGCCAGGGCCAGGGACGTCAAGTCCAGGCCGGGGGAGAGGAGTTGGATCGCCGCCCAGCCGGTCAGGGCGCCGCCGGCCGTCGCCAGGAGTGCCTGGGGGAGGGACTCCAGGATCAGCAGGCGGCGGGCCTGGGCGCGGGTGAGGCCCATGGTGCGCAGGCGGGCCAGGAGCGCCAGGCGTTCCGGGGTCGCGCGGGCCAGGGCGAGGAGCAGGGCCAGGGCGGCGAAGCCGGCGCCCGCGGCGACCGCCGCCAGGTAGCTGTCGGTGGCGCCGGTCTGGAGCGGGGAGTCGACGTAGCGGGCGCGCTCGACGGCGCGGACGCGCACCGTCGTGTCGTCGCCCGCCGCCTTGCGCAGCGCCCGCGCGTCGATGTGGCCGCCGGTGAGGAGGAGCGAGGTGGGGCGGGTGGGGGCGCCCGTCGCGTGGGCCAGCGCCTTCGCGTCGACGATCAGGAAGTCGGCCGCGAGCGCGGGGGTCTGGGAGCGGACGACCGCCGGGGTGAGGGTGACCGTCTCGCCGTTCATCCACAACTCAAGGCGCCCGCCCGGGAATTGCTCCTGGAGGGACGGGGAGATCAGCGCCGGGACGGTGGACGACGTCGCCTTCAGCTTGTCCGCGGGGAATGCGCCCAGGTTCGTACGGGCCGACAGGCGTGCGTACGCCGCCGGGTCCACCGCCGCCAGCGGGAAGCGGCGCGTGCCCTGCTTCACCTCGGCGTCGTAGCGGACCGTGACCTCGGTGGTGCCGGTCACGCCGGGGGCCTTGCGGATCGCGTCCACGGTGGCGGTGGGCAGCGGGCCGCTGCCGTCGACTCGGGCGTCCGCGCCGGTCGCAAGCAGCGCCGCGCGGTCGCGGGTGCCGTCGATGCCGGCGAGCACGGAGCCGCCGAACGCCGCTGTCGTGAGTGCGGTGAGCAGGGCCAGGAGCGGCAGGACCGCTGTGCCCGCGCTCGCCCTGGTGCGGGCCGCGCGGGCCAGGGACAGCAGGCCGATCGCGCCGCGCAGCCGTCCGGCGGGCCCCACGAGGCGACGCAGGAGCAGCGGGTGGACCCGTACGAGGACGAACGCGGCGACCACGCCGACCAGCACCGGGGCCAGGGCGACGAGGCTGTCACCGCCGTCCGTCGCGCCCCGGCGGCGCAGCGCCACGATGGCGCCGACTGCCAGGACCAGGACGGTCAGTTCGGCGATCGTGCGGCGCGCGGACGGGCGGGACGTCGCCATGTCGTCGCGGCCCGTGTGGAGCCGCGTACGGCGATGGGCGGCCAGCGCGCGCACCGGCAGCGCCGCGCACGCGACGGCCACGACCGCGCCCGCCGCGACCGCGGCCCGCGTCCAGCGCCCGTACGGCACGGCCGCGAGCGCGAGCAGGAAGCCGAGCGCGCCGGCCGGCACCGCGACCACCGCCGTCTCGGCGAGCAGCCGCCCGCCGAGTCCGCGCAGGGAGGCGCCGCGCGAGCGCAGCAGGGCGAGTTCGGTGCGGCGGCGGTCCGCGCCGAGGCCGCCCGCCATCAGCAGCACGACACAGGCGACCGTGCCCGTGCCGTACGCGGCGACCGCGACCACCGGGGTGATGCCGTCGCGCAGCGCGTCGTAGCGGCCGATGACGTCGTCGAGGCCGGTGGAGACGTCCGTTGTCTCGGAGGCTGTCGCCCGGCGCACCTTCAGCAGGCCGGGGCCGTCCGTCGTGTACGCCAACGCCTCGCGCAGCGCCGGGAGTTCGCGCGCCTTGAGGGAGTCGATGGAGGGCGCGAGCTGCCAGTACTGCTCGACGCCGTTCGGCAGGTTGATGAGGGCGGGCCCGGCGCCCGGGTTCAGGAGCAGCGTGCCCGTCCAGTAGTGCTTCGGCGGCTTGCTGTCGTCGCTGCGCAGGGCCGGGGTGCGCAGCAGCGGGCGCGTCGACCAGTAAGCGCCCGACGGGTTGCGCGGGGCGACGATCCCGGTGATGCGGATGGCGGCCCACTCGCCCTCGATGTTGGGGGTGTGGATCACCGAACCGGGCTTGATGTGCAGAGTGGTGGCCGTCTCCTGGGTGACGGCCGCTTCGAGGGAGGTCAGGGACGCGGCGGCGCGCGGCAGCCGGCCCGCCGTCACCTTCGCGTGCTCGGTGAGATCGCCCTGCGCGGCCAGTGTGAACTGGACGTCGACGCCGTCGGGTTCGGGCAGCCAGTCGTCGCGGACCGCCTCCACCGGATCACGGCTGCGCACGCCGTACGACGACTCCCGCGGATCCGCGACGAGCGGGGCGCGCAGCCCCGTCATGATGTGCCGGAACGCGAAGCGCGTGAAGTTCTCGCTCAGCCGCTCGTCCCGCTGCTCCGGGGGGAGTTCGATGCCGGCGTCGAGCGTCGTCGCGTTCAGGCCCATGTGGCTCGGCGCCTCGTCGGCGACGGTCTGCCGCAGACCCTTGTCCTCGTAGCGGTCGACGGCCCGCGGGAACGCCGCCGCCAGGCACGACGTGAGCAGCACCAGGAGGAACAGCGCGGCCGCCGCTCCCGGCGCCGTCCGCAGCCGGGTGCGCACCCACGGCGCCACGGCCTTCTTCGTGCTCGCCATACGGCCCGCCATGTCACTCGCCTCCCTGCGCGCGCAGCGCCGTCGCGGCGCGCGGCGGCCTGCGCAGCGCCAGACCCGCGGTGATCAGTACGGGGGTCGCGGCCACGCCCAGGAGCAGCAACGCGACGTGCTGCCATGGGAGTTGGACGACCACGTCGGGTACGGGTCTGGTCGCCTCGCCGGTCAGCACGATCAGCGGCACCACCGCCCGGGTCAGGAACGTGCCGAGCGCGGTGCCCACCAGAAGGGCCAGGGCCACGAGCACGCCCTGTTCGGCGGCGACCAGGCGGGCCAGTCGGCGCCGCGACGCGCCGAGCGCCGCCAGGATCGCGAACTCGGCGCCGCGTTCGCGCAGCGAGCCCGCCGTGTTCACCGCGAAGCCGACCGCCGCGAGCAGCGCCGCCGCCAGGGCCACCGCGGCGAGCGCGGACTGCGGGCCCGCGCCCAGCGGGTCGTCGCGCAGCTGCTCGCCGATCTCGGCCCGCACCACGACCTGCGAGGGGTCGATGTCGGGCCTGCCGCGCAGCGCCGCCGCGGCCTTCTCCGCCGCTCCCGGCGCCGTGGTCAGCCACCACTCGTTCGGTGCGACCGGGTCGGTGGTCGGGCCGGTCAGGGCGCGGTTCAGCTGCCGCAGGTCGACGAGGAGGGCGCCGCCGTCCCTGGCCGTGTCACCGGTGCCGGCCTCGGCGCCCGTGGTCGGCAGGGCCCGTACGCTCTTCACGATCCGCACCTGCACGGTCGCGCCGTTCAGGTTCACGTCGGCGCTCTCGCCGACGCGCGTGCCGGACGACTTCAGATAGCGGTCGGTGGCCACCGCCGCGATGCTCTTCACCTCGGGGCGGACGGGTTCGAGGCGGATGGTGACGGTGGGCAGCGTGCCGTAGCCGCGCCACTCGGAGGGCAGCGTGTACCCGGTGCCGTACTCCAGCTTCAGGCGTCCGGCCGTGAGGGCATCGCGATCCAGCTTCGGGGCGGACGGGGCACCCGGGGTCCTCGGATCCGTGTCGGCTGCGCTCAGGATCGACGCCCGCCACTTCAGGCCGTCGATGCTCAACTTTCGCACCGGGCCCGCTGGTTGAGAGGCGCCGACGGACGTCACCTCGATGCGCTGCTGGGCGCCCTCGCCCAGCTGCTGTCCGGTCTCGAAGTCGAGCCCGGCCAGGGTGAGCGGGCCCGCCGTGTCGCCGAGGGCCAGGTCGAGCCGGTGGGTGCGGCCGTCCAGCGGAAGCTCGCCGACCTGTACGCGGTACGTGAGTCCGTAGCGGTCCTGGATCGTCGCGGACACGGTCGTCGCCAGGTCGGGGACGGTGCCGCCCTTCGCTTTCAAGTCCTTCGAACGCAAGGTGAGCCGGAGGCGGTCGGCCTTCGCGGGCAGGCGGACCCCGGGGTCGCGGCCCGTCTTCGGGGCGACGGCCGCGACCACCTCGCGCGGTGACGCCGTCGCGAGGTCGTCGCGGAGCATCAGACCGTTCTTCACGTGCGCCGTGTCCAGGGCGAGGACCGTGCCCGAGCGGCCGCTGTCGAGCGGGACGGACATCCGGTAGGCGGGCGCCGCGTCCCGCACGCCCGGCACCGACGCGTACCGCGCGACCTGGTCCCTGCCCGGCTCCGTGGCCAGGACCCGCACGTCGGCGCCCGAGCGGAAGTCCGCCTGGTCCTCCTGCGAGCGGTCCCACGACGCGCCCTGCCCGATCGCGAGCACCCCCATCGCGACGGCGAGGACGAGCAGCAGCACGGGGCCCGCGCCGCGCATCGGACGGCGGCTGAACTGCCAGCCCGCGAGCGCCACCGGCAGCCCGCGCCCGCTCGCCGCGCGCCGCTCCGCGAGCTTCGCCACCGGCGGCAGCAGCCGCAGCGTGAGCACCGTGCCCGCGAGCAGCGCCAGCGCGGGCGCCACGACCAGGAGCGGGTCGATGCCGAGGGTGCCGCCGCGGTCCGCGGTGATCGCGCCCGAGCCGCCCGAACCGGCGGTCTGCCGGTCCAACTGCCAGTACGCGACAGCGGCGATGACGAGCAGGCCCACATCGGCCCCGGCCCGCACCGGCGCGGGCAGCGCCCTGGCCCGCCCGCCCTGCGGCCCCTGGACCGTCAGCGCGGGCACCGTCACCGCGAGCGCGCAGCCCACCGCGACGCCCACCGCCACCAGCCACACCGACGCCGTGCCAGGGCCTACGTCCAGGCGCAGGCCGATCCGCGACAACGCGCCCTGCGAGGCGACGAGTTGGGTGAGCGGCCCGGCGAGCAGCGGCGCGCACACCGCGGCCGGCAGCGCGAGGAGCAGCGCCTCGCTCGCCGCGAGCGCCGCGATCCGGCCACGCGAACCGCCGCGCGAGCGCAGCGTCCAGGTCTCACCGGCCCGCTCCACGCTCAGCAGCCGCGCCACGAGCAGCAGCGCGTACCCGGCGAGCAGCACCAGTTGCAGTGCCACGATGAGGAGCGTGGAGCGGGAGACGAGCAGCGCCCGCTCCGAACGGTCCAGGACGGCCGGCAGCGAGGTGCTCACCGCCGTCGTGCCGGTCAGCTCCTTGTCGTGCAGCAGCTTCCGGGTGCCCGTGCGGGCGGCGTCGCGCAGCGCGTCGATCCGGTCCGTCGTCATCGTGGCGAAGTCCGCCGTCGCCAGCCACGCCGACTGCCCGTCGCTGACCCGGCCGCCCTCCACCACCGACGGGTCGGCGAGCAGCGGCCCGTACGTCGTGAAGCCCTGTTTCTGCACACCGCGGCCGCCGAGCTCGTCGAGCGTCCAGTACGGGTCCTGCGGGCGGGCCGGGCGGTAGACACCGGTCAGTTCGACGCGGACCTCGGGCCCGCCGAGCCGGTCGGTGAGGGTGAGGCGGTCGCCGGGCTTCAGTTTCAGCGCCCGCGCGGCGACCTGGGGGAGCGCCCCCTCGACCACGGAGCCCGTGCGGGCGCGCGGCAGCCGCCCGGAGGTGACCTTCACCTCGGACGGGTCGATCGCGGCGAACTTGGTCAGGTCCGGCTTGTCGGCGGTGCCCGTGTGCGGCAGGCCGTACGCGCCGGAGCGGGTGAACGACTCGCGGTGCACGGGCAGCCCGTCGAAGATGCGCCGCGCGCCCTTGTCGAGAGCCGCGACCGCCTTCTTCCGGTCGGCGGCCGGGACGTCGGCGCGGACCAGGAGCGCGGTCGTCGCCGCGTCCCGGGTGCGCAGGGAGTGCCGCAGCGCGGCGTCCCCGATCGCGCCGGAGAAGGCGCTGAGCATCGCGAGCACCGACGTGGTCAGCAGCACCGCGAGCACGGCAGCGGTCAGCAGCAGGCGATGCGCCCGCACCCGTAGCAGGACAAAACCCCACACCCCTGAAGCCCCCGCCTCATTCTTTCGCTCCGTACGCCCCCGAAAGTCTGTCCGGATGTTGTCAGAGGGGGCGGGGTTTGGGGAAGAGGTCTGGACCGGCCGGTCGACCGTTTATCGGGCAGAGGTGTCCGCTGTGCCGGACTTCGGGGGAGGTCAGCCGGCCGTGTTCACCATCGACGCCGCCGCGTACGTCAGGTAGTTCCACAGCGTCCGCTCGTGCTCCTCGGACAGGCCCAGCTCGTCCACCGCGACCCGCATGTGCTTCAGCCACGCGTCGTGCGCGGCCCGGTCCACCTGGAACGGGGCGTGCCGCATCCGCAGCCGCGGATGGCCGCGGTGGTCGCTGTACGTGCGCGGGCCGCCCCAGTACTGCATGAGGAACAGCGCGAACCGCTCCTCGGCGGGGCCCAGGTCCTCCTCCGGGTACATCGGACGCAGCAGCGGGTCCTGGGCGACGCCCTGGTAGAAGCGGTGCACGAGACGGCGGAACGTCTCCTCGCCGCCCACCTGCTCGTAGAACGTCTGCTCCTGAAGCGTGTCGCGCGGGATCTCAGTCACCCGTCCATGGTCTCAGACGAGGTGGCGGAGGACTTGGGGCTTAGGTCTTGCCGGGGGCCCCGCGAGAGGCACAGTGGACATATGGGCGCAGACCACACGGAGGACCTCGAGTCCCTCGCCGTACGGGCACGGGCCGGGCTCGTACGTGACATCGAGGAGAGCGGCGCGTGGGACACGGACCAGCGGTGGCGGCCGGTGTTCGCCCAGGTGCCGCGCCATGTCTTCGTGCCGTACTACTTCCGCGGCGTGCCCGGCGGCTACGAACGGCTGTGGGGCGAGCACCCCGACCCCGAGCGCCGGGCGCGGTGGCTGCGCGGCGCGTACGCCGACCAGCCGCTGGCCACCCGGCTGCGCGACGGGCACCTCGTCTCGTCCAGCAGTCAGCCGTCGCTGATGGCGAAGATGCTGGTGGATCTGGACGTACGGGACGGGGACCGGGTCCTGGAGATCGGGGCGGGCACCGGCTACAACGCGGCGCTGCTCGCCCACCGGCTCGGCGACGACCACGTCACCACGGTCGACCTCGACCCGGAGATCACCGAGTCGGCGCGGACGCATCTGGCTGCCGCCGGGTACGCGCCGGCCGTCGTCACCGGGGACGGGGCGCGCGGGTGCCCCGAGCGTGCGCCTTACGACCGGATCATCGCCACGTGTGCGCTGCGCTCGGTGCCGGTGGGATGGCTCGCCCAGTGCCGGCCCGGGGCACGGATCCTGGCGCCCGTCTCGACCGGGCTCGTGGCGCTGACCGTGACGGACGAGGGCGCCGCCGAGGGGCGGTTCCTGTCCACGGCGGCGTATTTCGTGGCGTTGCGCGGGGAGGCGGGGGAGGTGGCCGAGCCGTATGTCGGGGGTCTGCCGCGGCGGCTGATCCGGGACGAGCTGTTCCGCTTCCTGCTGGCGCTGACGGCGGGCTGCCTCGACCCGCGCGAGGTCGTCGCCCTCTGGGAACGGGAAGGCCGTCCGGCCAGGGACAGGTTCGGGCTCACCGTGGAAGGGGGGCGGGAGTGGGCCTGGCTGGATGATCCCGGGGGGCCTTATGTGTGGGCGCTGCCGGGGGCCTAGGGGGTTCGTTGTCGGGTGCGGGTCCGGTGGGGGCTGGTCGCGCAGTTCCCCGCGCCCCTGAAATGCAGACGCTTCGCGTCGCATTTCCCCGATACGAACGCGCCCCTGAGATGCCGCACCGAAGGTGCGCATCTCAGGGGCGCGGGGAACTGCGCGACCAGCCACGACGAAAGCCGCAGCCGAACTACCGGCCCAGAAAACTCAGCCCCGGTGGATCGTGATCGTGGTCCAGGCGCCCACGTGCACCCGGTCACCGTCCTGGAGCGGCACGGGAACGAACGGCTGGATCGGCTCCTCGCCGCCGTTCACCGTCGTCCCGTTCGTCGAGTTCTGGTCGACGACCGCCCAGGAACCGTCCGGCTGCTGCACCAGCACCGCGTGCGAGTGCGAGACGCCCGGGTCCTCCGGCGGCACCGACAGATCGATGTCGGGGGTGTCACCCGTGGAGTGCCGGCGGCGGCCGATCGTGATCTGGTTCCCGGTGAGCCGGCGCTGCTGCTCGGGCGAGTACGCGGGCAGGTTCAGGCCCGACGCCTCGGGACCGCTGCGGTGCATCATCGCCATGAAGTACTCGCGGTCGGGACCGATCGTCGCCGACCAGCCCATCGGCTGCTGGGGCTGCTGCGGCTGAGGCGGCTGCTGATAGCCGGGCCCGGGCTGCTGGTAGCCCTGCTGCGGCGGGCCCTCCGGCGCGGTCGACGGCGACGACGGCGGCGAGATCACCCAGTCGTCCCCGTTCGTCCCGCCCCCGCCGAACGACGGCGAAGGACCGGGCGGAGGCGGCGGCGGACCCTGCGGGTTCGGTGCCTGCGGGTAGTCGGGGAACGGCGGCGGCGCGGGCGGGCCCGGCTGCGCGGGCGCCGGCGGCTGCTGCTGGAACGCCTGCGGGACACCCCCGCCCCGCCCCGACGGCTCGCCGCCGAACGGGTTCGGCGGGATCGGCTCGGCGGGCCGGTTGACCTGCGACGGGCGCGAGCCCTGGTACTCGTACGGATCGGCGCTCTGCGGCGGCTGCTGGAAGCGCAGCGCCGGGTTCGGGCCCTGCGGGCCGGGGCCACCGGGGCCGCCGCTGTTCGGCAGCGGCGGGTTCGGGGCCGCGGGGGTGTACGACGTCGCCGTGTTCGTGAGGAAGTTCCAGCGGCACTCCTCGCAGAACGGGGCGCCGCCTTCACGCGGCGTACGGCACTGCGGGCACAGCTCCGGCGCTCCGCCCCCACCCTGCGGCGCCTGCGGCGCGGGCGGCTGCTGGGGGTAGCCGTAACCGGCGGCCGGGGGCGGCGGAGGGGGCGGGGGCACGGCACCGGCCATGCGGTGACCGCAGACCTCGCACCAGTCGTCGGAACCCGACTGGTGTCCGTTCGGGCAGGTCGGCATGTCGGCGCTTCCCCCTCTCCTTCGTACGTACTCGTGTTCCGTACGTCAGTCTGCGTTGCTGTTGAGCTGCTGTGAGCTGCTATTTCTTGACGCGAACCGTCTTGGTGGACCGGGTTTCGAGTGTCATCTCGTCGGCCTCCGCGACCTTCGCCTTCAATCGAACAGTACCTTCCGCGGCATCCACCACGTCCACCACCTTCGAAAGCAGTTTCGCCGTATCCGCGTTTCCGGAGAGCGCCGCGAGCTGCACCGCGCGGCCGAGCTTCGCGGTGGCCCCGTCCACATCGCCCGATTTGCGCGCGTCCAATCCCTGCTGGATCACCTGGGCCAGTTCGGCCTGGCCCGTGTAGTGCGCGACCTGCGGGTTGATCGACGTAGAAGCGGCCATGTCGTCCGTCCACACCGCGCGGACCAGGCCCTGGGAGAGCGTCTGGGCCGAGCCGTCCGGCTGCGGGATCACGAGGGAGACGCGGGCGGCGAGCATCTCCTGGCCGAGGTCGGCGTTCGGGACCTGGACGCACACGTGGTAGTCGCGGGACTCGTCGCCCCAGGAGCCGGTCGGGTAGTCCCCGGCACGCGGGCCCGCCTGGGTGCGGCGCTCGGTCAACTCCTCGACGGTGGGCGCCACTTGCTTGACGAACTTGATCTCGGAGCCGAGCGGGGTCCAGAGCCGCAGCGCCACGTCCGCGACCTCCTTGCCCATCGCCGTCTCCATCATCTGCGTGAAGTCCTCGGCGAGATGCGCCGGGTCGGCGACGATGTCGGCGGTGCCGAGGAGCGCGGAGGCGATGCCCGTGACCTCCTTCACCTCCCAGTCCGTACCGACGCCGCGCGCGTCACAGGTGAAGCGGCCCGCGCACGCGTCGAGCGTGGCCCGCAGGTCCTCCGGCGACTCGTGTTCGTTGCGGCCGTCGGTGAGCAGGATGCCGTGGCGTATGGAGACGTCCGCCGAGGAGAGCAGACGGTCGGCGAGGCGCAGCCAGGTGCCGATCGCGGTGCCGCCGCCCGCGGACAGCTTGCGCAGCGCCTGCTTGGCCTGCTCGCGGGTGGTCGCGTCGGCGACGGCGAGCCGGCCGCCGCCGGGGTAGACCTCCTTGGCGACGTGCGTGCCCGCGATCACCGCGAAGTGCACCCCGTCGCGCAGGGTGTCGATGGCGGCGGCCGAGGCGTCGCGCGCGCCCCGCATCTTGGTCGCCGGGTAGTCCATCGACCCGGAACAGTCCACCATCAGCGCGACCGCCGCGTCCGAGCCGCCGCCGGGGCTGAACAGGTGCGGGGCGCCGACGGCGCCGCCGACCGTGCCGCCGCCGGTGGACGTCACCGTGACGATCGCGTTGACCTCGCGCCCGCCCTCCGGCAGGAACTCGTTCTGGTAGACCTCCACCGAGAACTGCGGGACGTTGGACTTCGAGAAATTGGCCATGGTGACAAGTCCCCCCTGAACAAGACCATTTGGTACGCGCTGCTCGGTACGTGCTGCGGCCGGAACCGGCCTAGGCCGATCCTGCCCCTGACGGCGGGACCGGGAACGGCAGCACTGCCACTGTTACGTTGTCGTGGCCCCCGCCGTCCAGGGCGTGGCCCACCAGAACCTGAGCGCTGTGCAGCGGGCGCACGGCCGCGTCGCCCGGGACGGCCCGGGCCATCTCGTCGGCCCCCTCCGCGTAGTTCCACAGGCCGTCGGTGCACACGATCACCACGCCGGGCCGGTCCGGCTTGAACGACGCGGTGTGCGGCTCCAGTTCGTACGCGTCCGCGCCGAGCCAGCCGGTGATCGCGTGGGCCCGCTCGTCCGCGTACGCCTCCGCCTCGTTCATCAGGCCCGCCGCCACCATCTGCGCGGCCCACGAGTCGTCCTCGGTGAGCCGGGCCGCGGGCGCGGCCCGGTCGTCGGGCACCCAGTAGGCGCGCGAGTCGCCGACCCAGCCGACGATCAAAAGCTCCTTGGTGATGATCGCGCCGACGAAGGTGCACGCCGGCGCGTTCTGGTGCGGCTGGTGCTCACGGGCCGTCTCGGGCTCCTGCGCGAGCGCGTTGACCGCCTCGGCGGCGGCGACGATCGCCTCGTGCATGGCCTGCTGCGGGTGCGTGCCGCGCGGCAGGGACTCGTGCAGCGACTCGTTGGCCGCGCGGGACGCGGCGAGCGACGCGTCGTCGGGCCGGGTCGCCGAGGAGACCCCGTCGCAGACGACGGCGACGACGGCCGCCGAGCCGTCGGGCAGCGCGGCCGACGAGATCGCGAACGCGTCCTCGTTGCGGTGGTGGCGCAGGCCGCGGTCGCTGACCGCCGCGACCGCGTCCAACTCCTGCTCCATGTGGTCGCGTTCGCGCGGCTGGGCGTGCCCGCAGTTCTCGCAGTAGCCGTCCGCGTCGACCTGACCCGCGCGGCACGCCACGCACATCTTGGTGCCGGCCGGCGGCGTCGCGGCCTCGATCTCCGCGGGAGACGCCGTCCGCGGATCGGGCGCCGCGAGCGGGAAGTCGCCGTCCGGGGTGGCCGGGGCCGGGTCGTCGAACCGTACGGCGGCGGGCAGTTCGGCCCCGCCGGAATCCGTGCCCTCCAGGTCGGTGGGCAGGTGGACCGGCGCGGGCGTGTCCGAACTGTCCAGCTCGGGCGCGGCCGGCCACTCCACGGAGGCCGGCTCAGGACCGGGCTCGGGCACGCCCATGGTGAGCGTCGGCTGGTCGTCCGGTGCCGGGGGCACGGACGACAGGTCGTATCCACAGGCCCCGCAGAAGCGGTCGCTCTGGTCGAGCGGCTCCTCGCAACTGGGGCAAGCGGCCGGCTGGTGCTTCTGCGACATCAACTCACACCCACGTCCGGGGGCGGTAGCGGTTGGCCCGCTCCACCAGTTCGATCCTCTCCTCGCCCCGCTGAGCGAGCCTGGCCAGGGTCCGGTACGAGCGCTCCAGGCCGAGGCGCAGGCCGCGCTCGTCCAGGTCGCTGCCGAGTACCACCGTGCGTACGGGGCCCTGGGGCTGACCGGAACCCTGCCTACCGGAGAGTACCCAGTCGAGCGCCGTACCGAGGACCTCGGTCGACAACTGCTCGCGGCGCACCGCGTCGAGGCCGAACGCGTCGAGCGCCTCGACCTGCCCCGCCGCGGCCGTCAGGTCGTTCAGGAGCGGGTCCCCGTTCAGGGCCTGCGCCATGCGTCCGCGCAGCCGCGCCCGTACGGAGGCGACGCGGGCGGCCGTGTAGTGGATCGAGGACTCCGGCACCGACTCCAGGGTGCGCACCGCGCCGCCCCGGTCGCCCGCGGCCAGCTGGACGCGGGCGAGGCCGAACGCGGCACTGACGTAGCTGGGGTCGGTGGACCACACCAGGCGGTAGTACTCCGCCGCGTTGTCGAGCTGGCCGAGGACCTCCGCGCAGACGCCGAGCGCCAGCTTCGGCGCGGGCTCGCCCGGGAAGGCGTCGTAGATCGCGTCGAAGGCCAGCGCCGCGCTCGCGTGGTCGCCGGTCGCCAGCGCCGCGACGCCCCGGTACCAGACCACCCGCCAGTCGTCCGGGTGATCGGCCTCAAGGGCGGCCAACCCCCGTACGGCGGCGTCGAGTTCGCCCATCTCCAGGCGGGCCCGCAGCTCGCGCAGGCGCAACTCCAGAGAGCCGGTGGGGGCCGCGTGCAGCGCCGAGATCAGCTCGGCGGGGGCCGACGCGATCAGGCCCGCGAGGAAGCCGGCGTTCGGATCGCCCGGGTCGACCCGGGGCACCGGCAGCGCGAGGGCGGTCGCCGGTGCGTTCAGGTGTTTGACGAGGGAGGCCGGGGACGGCGGCAGCGCGGGCTGCTCGGGCGCCGCGGTGATCCCCGCCCGCGCCGCCTTGCGTCCGACCGGCGGCCGGCGCACCCCGAGCCGCGACACGTCGCCGTCGAAGCGGCCGAACAACTCCGTGTCGGTGACCTTCACCTCGGGCCCGAACAGGGTCGACAGGGCGGGCCGCGGCCGGTTCGTCTGGAGCGCCACGACCTCGCGCAGGACGCCCGTCAGCTGCTCGGCCATCTCCTGCGCGGAGGCGAAGCGGCGGGCCGGGTCCGGGTCCGTGGCGCGTACCAGGAGCCGGTAGAAGGACTCGTAGCGGCGGAAGACCTCGATGTTGTCGGGGTCGGGCAGGGAGTCCACGAACACGTTCGTGTAGCCCTGGAAGTCGAAGGTGAGGACCGCGAGCGTACGGGCCACCGTGTACAGGTCGGAGGCGATGGAGGGGCCGACCTCGGCGACCTCGGGCGCCTGGTAGCCGACCGTCCCGTAGATCGCGGACTCGTCGTCGTCCATCCTGCGGACCGCGCCCATGTCGATGAGCTTGAGCTGGTCCTCGGTCTGGATCGCGTTGTCGACCTTGAAGTCGCAGTACAGGAGATTGCGGCTGTGCAGGTGGCCGAGCGCCTCCAGGGCCTCGATGCCGTACGCGCACGCCTGCTCGACCGCGAGCGGGTCCCGCTTGCCGTCGGGCGTGCGGCGCTCGTTGGCGATCTCCTTGAGGGACTTGCCGCCGACGTACTCCATGACGATGTAGCCGTCCATGGAGCCGGTGCGCTGGTCCAGGTGCTCGACGAAGTTGTAGATCCGCACGATGTTGCTGTGCTCGATCTCGGCGAGGAAGCGGCGCTCCGAGATCGCCGCCGCCATCGCGTCCTGGTCACCGGTGTCGAGCAGGCCCTTGAGGACGACCCAGCGGTCGGACACCGCGCGGTCGATGGCGAGATAGACCCAGCCGAGCCCGCCGTGCGCCAGACAGCCCACGACCTCGTACTGGCCGTGCACGATGTCGCCCGCGCCCAGCTTCGGCACGAAGGAGTACGGGTGCCCGCACTTGGTGCAGAACCCTTCGGTGCGGCCGGGCCGGTCGCCGCGCGCGCGGCCGACGGGGGCGCCGCAGTCGGAGCGCGAGCAGAATCGCTTCCGCTCGGGGACCTCCGGGTTGTCCTGGACCATCGCGCGCGGGTCGGGGCGCGGCACGTCCGGCACCTTGACCAGACCCACACCGAGCCGGGCCCGCCCCGAACTGCCCGCCGTGGAACCGGAGCTGCGCACCGACACCGAACGGGACGTCGACGCCCCGGACAGCGAACGGGACAGCCGCCCGGACACCGAACGGCGCGACTGCGCGGAACGGGACGACGACCTGGCCGAGGCCCGCGACGACGCCCGCGAGCTCGACGACGAGTTCTGCGAGCCGCGCGCACCGCCCGCCGCGATCCCGGTCGGCGGGGACGACACCATCCCGTTCGGCGACACGACCGGGGCGAGCCCGCAGGTGTCGCAGTACAGCTCGCCGCCGCCCATGTCCTCGTAGGCGCCGGTGCAGCCGGGGCGCTGACAGGCCGCCGACGCCGGGGCCGGGGACGGCACAGCCGCCGCGCCGACCGGCTTCAGGCCGCACGTGTCGCAGTACAGCTCCCCGCCCATGTCCTCGTAACTGCCCGTGCAACCGGGCCGCGTGCACGCGCGTGCTTCCGCCACGACTACGACTCCCCCCTCTGGTCACTGGGCGCTGCCAGTACGTCCGCCGCGGCCCGCTGGTAGCGCAGCACCGCCTCCTCCGCGACGCGCAGGTCGCAGGGCGCGCTCCACAGCATGCGGCGCGCCGCGTCGTACCGCTCCACCAGGAACGGGTCCTCCGCGAAACCGAGCCGCGCGACCTTCGCCTTGTACGCGTCGAGCCGCCCGCGCAGCTCCGCGCGGACGGCCAGCGGCTGCGTCACGGCCGTCAACGACTCGCGGGCGCGCAGCAGTTCGTCCTCGGCCTTCGACTCCAGGGACTCCAGGAGCGGCGAGAGCCGGTGCCACTGGCCGTGCCTGCGGTACTCGGCGGCCATGGCCAGCTGCTCCTGGAGCGCGGTCGGCGGGCCCGACACCGCGGGCACCTCCGACGCGGCGATCTTCGCGAGGACCTCGCCGCGCGCCGATCTCGCCTCGGCGAGGGTGCGGTCCGCGCGCGAGAGCACGTCCCGCAGCTTGGCGAGGCGCGCCTCCGCGTCCTGCCGTACGCCGAGCACCGCCTCGATCTCGCGCCGCACCTCTTCGAGCGCGCGCGCCTGCCGGTCGTACGCCGACGTGTCGGGGCGGCCGCCGCCCGGCGCCGAACTCCCTTGCGCCTTCTGCCAGTACGTGAGCGGGTCCGAGATCACTTCCTCGCGCAGCCGGGTCAGGGCGCCGGTGATCCGCTCCAGGTCGTCGCCCGCCGGGTGCTCACCGGGGCGTACGCCGACGGAGTGCGCGAGCTGACGGGTGCGGCCCAGCTCGGCGGCGAGCAGGTCTATCCGGGCGGGCAGCGCCGACCACACCGCGTCGGCGGCCACGACCATGTCGAGGGACGACGCGTACAGGTCGTTCATCCGCTCCACCAGGGCGGCCAGCGTGAACCGCTGCGACAGCTTCGCCGGTCCGGTGATCGACGGCGAGGTGGCGCCGGTGCTCGCCCCGGAGGCGACCGTGACGGACTCGCCGCGCAGCAGCTCGGTCAGCTCCACCAGGTCGTCACGGCTGGGCCAGCGGCGCCGGGCGCGCATCTCCCGCGCCGCGCGCAGAGCGCCCGCGTACGCGTCGAAGTACGTCCAGAGCAGCGTGATCGCCTGCTCGGCCGACGCCCAGCGCTCCCGGGTCGTCCCGGTCAGCTGCGCGCCTTCGAGCAGGCGGCGTCCGGCGTGGTCCTGGAGCGCGAGCAGCGACGTCTCGATCGCTTCGTGCTCCGCGCCGAGCCGGGCCAGGGCACGGTCCACCTCGTCCCGGTCCATCACCGGACCAGGGGGTCCCGCGACGCCCATCGATCACTCTCGCTTTCCCTCAAGTCCCCGTACTTCCCTGTCACTTGTGCGTCACTTGTACTTCGGTGCGGGCGGCCCCGACGACGTGCCGAGCGCCGGCTCCAGCCACTTGTCGTACGACTTCTGCCAGCCGTCGTTCTCGCGGTAGTCCTCCAGGGCCCCGTTCACCCGGCGCACCAGGTCGTCCGAGCCCTTCTTCATGGCGATGCCGTAGTACTCCGTGGTGAACGGGTCGCCCTTGAGCTCCACCGTCGGGTCCTGCGCGGCCTGGCTCGCCGCGAGGGCGCCGTCGGTGACGACCGCGTCGACCTCACCGAGTTGCAGCCGCACCAGGCAGTCCAGCTGGTTCGGCACCGTGGTCGCGATGTCGGTGCTGTCCGGCAGCTTCTTCGCCGTCTTGTCGGCGTCCAGCGCGAGCTCGGCCGTCGACCCCTTGGCCGAGCAGATCCGCTTGTTCGCGAGCGAGTCGTCGTACCCCGTGATCTTCGAGGTCTTCGGGGCGAGCACCTGCTGGCCCGTCTGGAAGTACGCCGTGGAGAAGGCGACCTGCTCCAGGCGGGCGCAGCTGATGGTCATCGTGCGCACCACCATGTCGACCTCGCCGCGCTGGATCGCCGGAATGCGCTGGTTGGTGGGGATCGCGTGGAAGCGGACCTTGGCGGGGTCGCCCAGGATGCGGTCCGCCATCTCGTGCGCGAGGTCGATGTCGAAGCCCTCCAACTCGGCTGTCTTCGCCGAGCTGTTGGGGTCGCGGTAGCCCCACCGGTAGCTGTTCTGGTCGACGCCGACCGAGAGATAGCCGCGGTCCTTGATGGACCGGACCGCGTCCCCGTCGTCGCTGCCGGACTTGGGGTCGAGGCTGCGCTCCGGCTCCTTGCCCTTCGTGCCGCAGTCCTTGTCCACGGCCTGCGTGCCGTCGGCGACGCCGCCCGAGCCGTACCCGATGCTGCCGTCACCGTCGCTGCCGGACCGCTGCGTCAGGGGGAGCAGCAGCGCGAACACCACCGTCAGGGCACAGGCCACCGCCATGGCCGCCACGCCGCCCCAGCCGCGCAGACTCACCCTGCGCGCCCCTCGCTCATCCATCACCGCACCCCCTCTCACCGGTACTCCGAAAGCCTGCGCCCGATGCCGAGCACCGCGCCGGCGGCGGCGAGCACCGCGAGCACGGCCGCGCCCACGGGCAGCCCGGTCATCGCGTCGCGTCCGTCGCCCGCCTCGGCGCTGAACTGCCGCTGCTCGTGCGCCAGCGCCGTGTCGAGACTCTGGTCCACCTGATCGAAGCACTCTCCGGTCGGCTTGTCCTGCTTCGAGCCGATGATCTTGTCGAGGGCGCCCTGGTAGTTGCCGGAGTCGTCCGCTTTACGGGCATCCTTGTGGCGGCCGAGCCACGCCTTCATGGCGCCGTTCGCCTTCGTCACCGGGGCCTGCCCGGCGCCGTCGTCCGCGAGCGCGTGGGCGGCGCCCAGCTTGTCGCCCAGCGTCTTCATCTGCTGCTGGAAGTCGACGTCGTACTTGTCCTTGATGTCGCCGTTCTTCAGCTCGACCGTCTCGGCGCCGCGGCTGACCAGCGTCAGGTTCTCGCTGCCGCGCGCCTTGAGGGACGCGATGCTCGCGTCGTGCAGGACGTTCAGCGACCGTACGCCGTGGTCGTACGAGGCGTTGAGCCCGCTGCGCGCCACCGTGTGACCCACCACGAGCCACAGCAGCACCACCGTGGAGGCGGCGGTCGCGGCGAGCAGGCCGTGGTTGAACACCCGGTTCGTCCGTCGGTAGTTGCGCCGCTGTGCCCACGCGAGGGCTCCGAGGGCGACGACGCCGAGCGCGATGGCGATCCAGGGGTACGGGGTCGCCGCGTCGTAGTCGCCGCGCAGCCGCTGGTTCTCCTTCGTGTACAGGTCCTCGGCGGCCGGGAGCATCTGCGTCTGCATCTTCTCGTTCGCGTACCGCAGATAGGCGCCGCCCAGCGGGAAGCCCTGCCGGTTGTTGGCGCGGGCCCGCTCGATGAGGCCCTTGTACTGCGGCAGCAGCTTGTTGAGCTCGGCGATCGTCTTCGCGGAGGGGGAGCCCGGGTCGGTGCTCGCCGCGGCGGTCACGAGCTTCTCGGCGGCGGTACGGATGTCCTTCTCGTACCGGTCGCGCACGGCGGCGGGCTCCTGCCCGCCGGCCAGGAAGCCGCTGGACGCCGCGGTGTTGGCGTCGGCGAGCGAGCGGTAGATGTCGGCCGCGTCGGCGCTCAGCGGCTGGCTGGAGTGCAGCACGTCGTCGGCCGCGGCCGAGCGGTCGGTCATCTGCCACGCCGTCGTCGCGCCGAACGCCACGACGAGCAGGGCGATCACGGCCCCGATGATGCGCAGCCGCCCCGGCTCGGTCGTCGCCGCGGACTTCAGCCGGTCCACGCCCTCGGCCCACGCGGTGCGCCGCGCGGGCGCCGCTGCGGGCGCGTGCGCGGGCACGGCCGGCGCCGCGCCCCGCGTCTGCGGTGGCACGCTCGGCCTCGACGGCACGGTGCCACGCCCCGGTGGCGCCGCGCTCCCGTTCGGCGGTGATGTCACGCTCGACCCTCCCCCATGGTCGTACTTCGGCCGCAAGTATCGCTGCCGCGACTGACATCCGCACAGCCATTGACTCGATCTTGTTCAGTCGATCTTGCGCAAGCGCCTTCCGGCACGACGTCGCGGGCCCCGCCTGTGAACACGTGATGGGGGTGGGATCGGTTCCCCGGACGCGGACGCGCCCCTGAGATGGCGCACGAAGTGCGCATCTCAGGGGCGCGGGGAACTGCGCGACCAGCCA
The DNA here is from genome assembly GCF_040679615.1 of Streptomyces sp. NPDC052225. NCBI lineage: Bacteria > Bacillati > Actinomycetota > Actinomycetes > Kitasatosporales > Streptomycetaceae > Streptomyces > Streptomyces sp. NPDC052225. Next base: position 51,542 of record NZ_JBFAVD010000039.1, read on the forward strand.
CGACGGCGCCGCAGCCGACAACGAACAATCCGCCCTACGGCGAGTAGTGCCCCCGGACCCGCGCGAACACGTCCGGCGAAGCCCCCACCGTATCGAGGCCCAGCAGCACAGCCCCGAGCACAGGCCGCTCCGCGACCACCCGCACCACAGCCTTCGGCGCCCGCGCGGCCAGCAACTCCACGATGCGTGACTCCAGTTGGGCATGCCGGGCCGCCAACACGCTGCCGCCCAGCAACACCGGCACCTCCTCCGCCAGCAGATCGAGCCGCCGCAGGGCAACCGTGGACATGGCCACCACCTCGTCGGCCATCCGGTCCACCAGCGCGCGGGCCACCGGATCCCCGTCCGCCGCCGTCGCGAAGAGCACCGGCGTGCACTCATGGCGCCGGGCAGCCGGGACATGCCCCAGGTGCAGCGCCTCGATCAGCGCGTACATGGACGTCAGCCCGAAGTGCGCGGGCAGCGTGCGCATCAGGGCCGTGGGTTCGCCCCGGCCGTCCTCCGCGCGGGCGGCGAACCAGAGGGCCTCCTCCGCCAGGCCCCCGCCCCCGCCCCAGTCCCCGGAGATCTTGCCGATGGCGGGGAAGCGGGCGGTGCGCCCGTCGGGGAGCATGCCGACGCAGTTGACGCCCGCGCCGCACACGACGGCGACGCCGCGCGGCTCGCTGTCCTCCAGGAGCCCGGCGCGCAGCACGGCGAACGTGTCGTTGCGTACGTCGACACTCGGCGCCCACCCCCGGGCCCGTAGGGCTGCCTCCAACTCCCGTTCCTCGACGGGGAGATCGGCGTTGGCGAGGCAGGCCGAGACGTGCGCGGCCGACGTGACGCCGGCCTGCGCGAACGCCCGGCCGACCGCCTCGGCGAGCACGTCGACGGCCGCCTCGACGCCCACCCTGGGCGGCTGGAACCCGCCGCCGCGGGCCGCGCCGACGATCGTGCCGTCGGCCGCGACCACCGCGACGTCGGTCTTGCTGTTGCCCGCGTCCACGGCAAGGACGGTCATGCCCACGCGAGGTGCTCCCGGTTGTGCGCGATCAGCTGGTCCGTGAGCTGCTCGGCGTACTCGTACTGCCCGACCAGCGGGTGCGCGAGCAGCGCCTTGAAGACGCGGTCGCGGCCACCGCGCAGGGCGGCTTCCAGGGCCAGGTCCTCGTACGCGGTGACGTTCGCGATGAGGCCCGCGTACAGCGGGTTGAGGGGTGCCACCGGCAGCGGGCGCGCGCCCTTGCCGTCGACCGCGGCCTGCACCTCGATGACGGCGTCGTCGGGGAGGAACGGGAGCGTGCCGTTGTTGTACGTGTTGACCACCTGGTACGGGGAGCCGCCCCCGCCGAGCAGGGAGGCCGCCAGGTCGACCGCCGCCTCGCTGTAGAACGCGCCGCCGCGCTTCGCGAGCAGCGCCGGCTTCTCGTCCAGCGCCGGGTCGCCGTACATCGTCAGCAATTCGCGCTCCATCTCGGCCACTTGCGCGGCCCGCGACGGCTTGGTGCGCAACTCCCTTACGACGGCGTCGTGCTGGTAGTAGTAACGCAGGTAGTACGAGGGCACGACCCCGAGCCGGTCGACGATCTCGCGCGGCATGTGCAGGTCCTCGGCGACGGCGTCGCCGTGCTCGGCGAGCAGGCGCGGCAGCACGTTCTCGCCGTCCGGGCCGCCGAGGCGGACGCCGAGCTCCCACGTGAGGTGGTTGAGGCCGACGTGGTCGAGGTGCACCTGCGACGGGGTGACGTCGAGGAGCTTGGCGAACTTGCGCTGGAAGCCGATGGCGACGTTGCACAGGCCGACGGCCTTGTGGCCGGCCTGGAGCAGGGCGCGCGTCACGATCCCGACCGGGTTCGTGAAGTCGATGATCCAGGCGTTCGGGTTGGCGCGGCGCACGCGCTCGGCGATGTCGAGGACGACCGGCACCGTGCGCAGCGCCTTCGCGAGGCCGCCCGCGCCGGTCGTCTCCTGGCCGACGCAGCCGCACTCCAGGGGCCACGTCTCGTCCTGGTTGCGGGCGGCCTGCCCGCCGACGCGCAGCTGGAGCAGCACCGCGTCGGCGTCCGCCACGCCCGCGTCCACATCGGACGTCGTGCGGATGACGCCCGGATGCCCCTGCTTGGCGAAGATCCGCCGCGCGAGACCGCCCACCAGCTCGAGGCGATCGGCGGCCGGGTCGACGAGGACGAGTTCCTCGATCGGCAGCGTGTCCCTCAACCGCGCGAATCCGTCGATGAGTTCGGGTGTGTAGGTCGAGCCTCCGCCGACCACTGCGAGCTTCATAGAACTGTCCTTAGCCCTTTACGCCTGTGAGGGTGACGCCTTCGACGAAGGCCTTCTGTGCGAAGAAGAAGACGATGCAGACCGGCGCCATCACGAGCAGCGTCGCGGCCATCGTCAGGTTCCAGTTGACGCTGTGCGCCGACTTGAAGGATTCGAGCCCGTAACTCAGCGTCCACGACGCCGGGTTCTGGGCCGCGTAGATCTGCGGGCCGAAGTAGTCGTTCCAGCAGTAGAAGAACTGGAACAGTGCGATCGCGGCGATGCCGGGCTTGGCCATCGGCACCACGATCTTCAGCAGGGTGCGCAGCTCACCGCAGCCGTCGACCTTCGCCGACTCGATGTACTCCTTGGGGATCGTCAGGAGGAACTGCCGAAGGAGGAAGATCGAGTACGCGTCGCCGAACGCCATCGGGATGATCAGCGGCCACAGCGTGCCCGACAGGTGGAACTGCTGCGCCCACACCAAGTACATCGGGATCACGATGACTTGAGGCGGCAGCATCATCGTCGAGATGACCAGCATCATCGCCGTACGCCGCCCGCGGAAGCGGAACTTGGCGAGCGCGTACGCGACGGGGATCGCCGAGCACACCGTGAACAGGGTGCCCAGTCCCGCGTAGATGAGGGAGTTCTTCCACCAGTCGAGGAAGCCGTCCGTCTGCACGACCGCCTTGTAGTTCTCCCAGTGCCAGGAGTCCGGCCACAGATCGCCGCTCATCGCCTGGTCGTCGCTCATCACGGACGTCAGGAAGACGAACACGAAGGGCAGCACGAACAGCAGCGCCACGGAGAGGGCGACGCAGTGGACGGCGATCCAGTGCAGGACGCGCTTGCGGCGGGCTCGGGCGCCGGCCGGGCCGTTCTCGTAGGAGGGGCCTGCGGTCGCTGTCGTCGCCGCCGGGCGCAGTGTCGTCGTGGTCATGGGTCTCAGTCCTCCGCCGCGAGCAGGCCCGAGCGCTTGCGCATCAGCAGCATGGTCACGGCCATGGCGATGACGAACAGGACGAGCGAGAGCACGCACGCCGCGCCGGTGTTGAAGTTCTGGAAGCCCATCGAGTAGACGAGCTGGGGAACGGTCAGGGTCGAGTGGTCGGGATACCCCGGCTGGATCACGGACCCCGGCCCGATGGAGACACCGGACGCGATCTTTCCGGCGACCAGGGCCTGGGTGTAGTACTGCATGGTCTGTACGACGCCGGTGACGACGGCGAACATCACGATCGGCGTGATGGACGGCCAGGTCACGTACCGGAACTTCGACCACGCGCCCGCGCCGTCCAGGTCGGCGGCCTCGTACTGCTCCTTCGGTACGTCGAGGAGCGCGGCCATGAAGATGACCATGAGGTCGCCGATGCCCCACAGGGAGAGCAGGACGAGGGACGGCTTGGCCCAGGCCGGGTCGTTGAACCAGTTCGGGCCTTCGATGCCGATCTTGGCGAGGACCTCGTTGACGGGTCCGGTCGCCGGGTTGAGCAGGAAGACGAAGGCGACGGTGGCCGCGACCGGCGGGGCGAGGTAGGGCAGGTAGAAGGCGGTGCGGAAGAAGCCGACACCAGTCTTGATCTTCGTGACGAGCAGTCCGAGCGAGAGCCCGAAGACGACCCGCAGGGCCACCATCACCACGACCAGCCACAGCGTGTTCCACAGGGCAGGGCCGAACAGCGGCATGTCCTGGAACACGTACTTCCAGTTCCGCAGTCCCACGAAGGTGGGCGCCTTGATCTGGTTGTAGTGCATGAACGAGAAGTAGACGGTGGCGATCAGCGGGTACGCGAAGAACGCGCTGAATCCGATGAGCCACGGGGAGAGGAAGCCGAGCGTACGCAGTCTGCGCCGCGCGGGCCGGGAAAGTGTGAGTGCCATGATGCCTTCTCCGCCCCTCAGTTCTGCGATTGCAGGGTGTCGGCGTCGATGAGTCGGTCGAGGCGTTTCAGCCCCTTCTTGAGGTCGTGGACCTCGCCGGCCTCCTCGCTGTACGAGAAGTCCTGCAACTGCACGATGTACATGCCGCCGTTCGTCGACGGGGGCATCACCTGGCTGTACTTGTTCCTGGCGATCTCAAGGAATGTACGGAACGTCGGATCGGCGTCCAGCTTCGGCGACTTGAGGGCCGCATACGTCGAGGGCACATTGTGGATGGCGTTGGCGAACTTCACGACCTGATCCGTGTCGGCGGTCAGGAACTTCACCAGCTCCCACGCGGCGTTCTGATGCTTGCTGCTGTGCGCGATCCCGGCGACGGTGCCGGTGAGATAGCCGCGCCCGTACGTCTCGGCCCGGTCGTCGGGGACGGGCAGCGGGGCGACCCCCCAGTCGAACTTCGCCTTCGCGTCGTTCAGCATCAGGCCGCGCCACTCACCGTCGAGATGCATGGCCAACTTGCCGCTCAGGAAAGCGTTCTGATTGGACATCTCGTCACCGAACGACGTCCGGAACTTCTCCAGGGCCCCATAGCCGCCCTGCGCGTCCACGAGCTTCTTCGTGGTCCTGAAGAAGTCGTACGAGGCGGGTTCCTTCGCGAGCCGCGAATGCCCCTGGCTGTCGAAGTACTTCGGCCCCCACTGCGCGAAGAGCCGGTCCGGGCTGTTCTGGTAGAGCCGGAAATTCGGCATGAACCCGACGCGCTGGTACGAGTTCCCGTCCTTCGTCTTCTCGGTGAGCTTCTTCGAGTCGGCGATGAACTCGGACATGGTGCGCGGCGGCCGCGCGATCCCCGCCTCCTTGAAGGCGTCCTTGTTGTAGTACATCCCGAAGGCGTCGGCGAGCAGCGGCAGAGCGCACTGATTGCCCTGGTAGCTCGTGTAGTTGAGCAGCGACCGCGGAAAGACCTTGTCCTTCTTCAGCCCGGTCTTCTTCATGAACGGGTCGAGGTCGACCCACATGCCGGAGTCGCAGTACTGCCCGACGTTGTTGGTGGTGAAGGACGACACGACGTCCGGCGCCTCGTCACCGCCGGCCCGCAGGGCCTGGTTGACGGTGGCGTCGGAGACGTTCCCGGTGGCCTGCACCGTGATGTTCGGGTGCAGCTTCTCGAAGCGGGCGATCGAGTCGTTGATCGCCTTGACCTCACCGGGCGCCGACCAGCCGTGCCAGAACTTGATCGTGACGGGCTTGGACGGATCGTCGTCGGCGCTGCCGGTACTCGGATTGGCGCAGCCGGCGAGCAACAGCCCGGCCGAGGCGAGTACCACGGGAGCGCGCAGGGGTATACGCCATCGCGGCATGGCGAACGTCCTTTACGTGTACGGGGATGGGGGAGACGTCTACAGGAATGGGGGAGCGGAGGAGTCGGGCGGGGGTGGGCGGGGGTTCAGGCGCCGCTCGTGTCGAAGACGGTGTCGCGGGCCTGGGTGAGAGCGGTGCGCAGGGCGCCGGTGAGGATGGGGTCGTCGGCGAGTTCGCTGATCCGCAGCTGCGGCCGGGGCAGGGCGAGCCCCGTCAGCTCCTCCTCCACCCGCACGCGCAGGGCGTCGCCGCCGGCCTGGGCGACCTGCCCCGACAGCACGACGAGTTCGGGGTCGACGACGGCGACGACGGCGGCGAGCCCGGTGGCGAGCCGCCGCGCGACCTCGTCGAGAACGGCGGGATCGGCCAGCGCCTCGCCCAAGTCCTTGACCCCGCCCGCGAGTTGGCGGACGGCGGGCGCGGCGACCAGGCTCTGGAAACCGCCGCCGCCGTCGGTGCGGGCGACGACGGTGTCACCGCCGCGCGCGAGCGGGGCGCCCGGCAGCGGCATGTAGCCGATCTCCCCGGCGCCTCCGGTGGCGCCGCGCAGCAGGGTGCCGCCGAGCACGATGGCGGCGCCGACGCCCTCACCCACGTAGGCGAGGACGAAGTCGTCATGGTCCTGGGCCGCGCCCTCGTACTGCTCGGCGACGGCGGCGAGGTTGACGTCGTTCTCGATGGAGACGGGCGTCCCGAGCACGTCCGCCAGCTCGGCGCGCAGGGTGCGCGAGTGCCAGCCCGGCAGGTGCGGGGCGTACCGGAGCTGCCCGGTGTGCGGGTCGATGGCGCCCGGGGTGCCGATGACGGTGGCGGCCAGGTCGTCGTACCCGAGCCCCGCCTGCTGAAGGGCACCCTCGACGGCCTCGGCGACGAGCTGCGCGGTGCGGTGCCGCACGTCCTCGGCGACGGCGACGGCCTCGATCCTGCGGCGCCCGCGCTCGGCGCCGGTGATGTCGGCGACGACCGCGGTGATGCCGGTCGGGTCGGCGGAGAGCGCGGCGACGTGCGCGGACCCGGGCTCGATCTCGTACAGCACGGCGTTCGGCCCGGGCCGCCCCGCCTGGCTCCCGGTGGTCCGCACGAGCCCGGCGGCTTCGAGCCGCCCGAGGATCTGCGAGGTGGTCGGCTTGGAGAGCCCGGTCAGCTCGCCGATCCGGGTGCGGGTGAGGGGCCCGTGGGCGACGAGGAGATCGAGCGCGGCACGGTCGTTCATGGCGCGCAGGACGCTGGGGGTGCCGGGGGTACCAGGCGGTGCGCCCATGTCGTTCTGCCTCCTCGCAGCACTGTTAGGAAAGTTTCCTATCGGGTGCGAGGAAGGTAAGACGCCCGTGAAGGGGACGTCAATAGGTGACGTCCCCCGGGCGACCAAGTCGTTATGGACGAGCGGCGCCTCGGAGACGCACGGGCCGGCGTGTACGGGCACCAACCTGCTCACGCGATCTCGGCCCTGCGTGGCGCGCGGCCGTGTCCGGGCGCGGGCACCCCGGATGAACAGACGGTCGCCTGCCCGTAGGCAGGCGACCAGGAACACAAAGACCCGGATCGAGGTTCAGGCGGAAACGCCTTCGATCCGGGCCAGTGCCTCGTCCGCGCCGAACGGCTGCAAGTACGGCAGCCAGCGCGGGTCCCTATGTCCGGTCCCGATGATGCGCCAGGCCAGGCCCGACGGCGGTGCCGGTTTGTGGCGCAGGCGCCAGCCGATCTCGACCAGGTGGCGGTCGGCCTTGGTGTGGTTGCAGCGGCGGCACGACGCCACCACGTTGTCCCAGACGTGCTGACCACCGCGGCTGCGCGGGATCACGTGGTCGACGCTGGTTGCGACGCCACCGCAGTACATGCACCGGCCGCCGTCACGGGCGAACAGTGCACGCCGGGTCAGAGGAACGGGCCCCCGATAGGGAACCCGCACGAACCGCTTGAGCCGGACCACGCTGGGGGCGGGGACGGTGCGTGTCGCGCTGTGCATGAAGGCGCCGGACTCCTCGAGGCACGTGGCCTTGTTCTCGAGGACGAGTACGAGCGCGCGGCGGAGCGGTACGACGCCGAGCGGCTCGTACGACGCGTTGAGGACCAGGACATGCGGCACGGATGCCTCCTTGTACGCCGGCGGCGCGTGGCTCGCGCCGGGACGATCTCGTAGTCAGTCTCTCCTCATGGCTGGTCATGGCGCCACCATGTCCGCGTAACGGCCTTGAAGTGTTTTCGACCACACGTCCTTCATGCCCACGGCGGAACCGGCGAAGTCACGGGGCGGGCACCGTCCCTCCCCCGAACATGACGACGATCCGCACACGATGCCCCGTTAGTGTGGTGGGTCTGCCCGTTCCTGTCCCCGAGCCGCGTCCCCCCGCGGCGGGCAGTGGCTACGCCTGGAGGTACCTGCTGTGATCGCGACTGTCCTGTCGGCTTCGGTTTCCGATACCGAGGAACAGCCCACGCTCAAGGACGCCCAGGAACAGGCCGGTCAGGCCGCCAGCTGGGTCGAGCAGAACTGGTCCACCTGGCTGGGCATCGGCCTGCGGGTGCTCCTGATCGTCGTGATCGCGGTCGTGCTGCGGGTCGCCATCCGCCGCGCGATCACCAAGCTCATAGAGCGCATGAACCGCACCGCGCAGGCCGTCGACGGCACCGCGCTCGGCGGCCTCCTCGTGAACGTCGAGCGGCGCAGGCAGCGCTCCCAGGCCATCGGCAGCGTCCTGCGTTCGGTGGCGTCCTTCGGGATCCTCGGCACGGCCGCGCTGATGATCCTCGGCACGTTCGAGATCAATCTCGCCCCGCTGCTGGCCTCCGCCGGTGTCGCGGGCGTCGCCATCGGCTTCGGCGCCCGCAACCTCGTCACCGACTTCCTGTCCGGCGTCTTCATGATCCTGGAGGACCAGTACGGCGTCGGGGACACCATCGACGCGGGCGTCGCCTCCGGTGAGGTCATCGAGGTGGGCCTGCGCGTCACCAAGCTGCGCGGCGACAACGGCGAGATCTGGTACGTGCGCAACGGCGAGGTCAAGCGCATCGGCAACCTCTCCCAGGGCTGGGCCACCGCCGGCGTCGACGTCACCGTCCGCGCCGACGAGGACCTCGACAAGGTCAAGGCGGTCCTGGCCGAGGCCGGCGAGACCATGAGCAAGGCCGAGCCCTGGAACGAGATGCTGTGGGGCCCCATCGAGGTCCTCGGCCTGGACAGCGTCCTCCTCGACTCCATGGTCGTGCGCGTCTCCGCGAAGACGATGCCCGGCAAGTCCCTCACCGTCGAGCGCGAGCTGCGCTGGCGCATCAAGCGCGCCTTCGACGAGTCCGGTATCCGCATCGTCGGCGGCGTCCCCGTGCAGGTGGACGGCGAGCCCACCGCGGACCCGACGGCCGCCGTGTCGGCCCCGTCGGCCTACGCCTCGACGACGTCGCCGCAGTCGCTTGCGGCGTCGCCGATTCCCCCGGCGAACCTTTCGAAGTAGTCACGGGCAGCCGTACGAGGAGGGGCGCCGGAGCCGATCGGCTCCGGGCCCCCACCCAGGGGGTCGGGGCGGGGAAACCCGACACCCCCACCCCCGGAG